>CAWBFL010000013.1:0-38840 GCA_963787905.1 uncultured Acidobacteriaceae bacterium
CCGGAACTGGCGAACTCGCGGCGGCGCATGACGCCAGGCTGATCAGGCGTCGATCGGCCGGGCATCAGCCTGGCCCGCAATGCCGGCGCCTGGGCGGCCCGCACCCCTTATATCGCCTATATCGACGACGATGCGATCCCCGCACCGGACTGGGTCGAAGTCGATCCTCGTCGCGATCGCAAGCCGGGCGCCGCCGGCGGTGATCGGTGGACGGATTCTGCCGCGGTGGGAGGCACCGCTGCCGCCGCTGGTGGCCGCGCCTCGCTGCGCGGCGTGCTGTCGATCATCGAGCATGAGGGCCGCGGCGAGTACCGCACCGCCGCGGTCCCCCGAGGCTGGAACCTTATGCCGGCCAACATGGTCGTGCATGTGCTGTCGCTGCTGGCCGCCGGCGGGTTCGGCGGCGGCGATCGGCCGTACGGCAATCGCTGCTGTCCGATGAGGAAGTGCAGCTCGCCTGGATGCTGCAGGATGCCGGTATTCCGGTGCGGTAGACTCACGGATCGTGGTGTAACCATCAGATCCAGGCCCGGCGGCTCAACCCGGACTGGCTGCTGTCGCCGGCTTTATGGCAGGGCGCGTCGACCGTGCTCACACGCTGCGCCTGCTGCAGCAGCCGGCACACCTGTCTGGCGCGAACTGCCGCGCCGCTTGCTGGTCGCCTGCCTGTTGGCCCCGGCGCGCCTGCTGCCGCGGAACTCGACCCGGTTGCTGCTCACGCTGGCGCGTCGGCCTGGATCTGTTCCGGAACCGCCTGTTGCTGCCCGGCGTCAAATATCATCGTAGAAGTATGTCGGCGGCCGTTTGCACGGAATACCGAAGTTCGCTGGATTGGGCGGCGACGAATAAGCCAACCGGCAGTCTGCAATATGCCTCTTCGTCAGCTCGGCATCCAGCGCCTTCAGCCCGCCAGCCCAGCCCACATTCGAGTCCGATAGCACACGTACCGGCAAGCGCTCCCGGTTCTCGGCGACACCAATTTCCCGAGAACAGGGTCTCGCGGCCAAGACGGCCCTCAGCGGCCCCATTCCAGGACACTTTACTGAATGCGCGACTTTTCAGGCGGAACGGACCAACCGCATCTTTCGTTGCGGGTGCGGCCCTGAGAGGTTGAGGTTTAGTGCCGTGACATGTTGCGGCGCGTCTTGAGCCGCGACCGTACCGCGGAGAACAGCGCACCCGCCGATCCCACCAGCGCCAGAACGACTGTGGGGTTCTCCGGCGAATCCGTGCATCCCGTCTGCGCATACAGCGGAGCAGCCACCAGCAGCACGAGCGCACACCCGAAAAACAGAAGACCAGACTTTTTCATGAAATTCCTCCCTCGCCAACTCGAACTGTCGCCTGGACCCCGCTCCTGCGGATCACGGCCGTGTCCCCAGCGTATTGTTCTTTACGCCGATCGACAGCGGCGTCACCACCGGTGCCCCAGCGCCGATCACTTCCTGATACGAGGCGGAGCAAGAAGTACCGTACAGAAAACTGTAGGAGCAAGCCACGTAGTTGGTCCAAACATCTCCCGATGCATCCACGGCGATGCTCTTGACGTTGTTGCTGGCTGTGAATCCAGTGCTTCCGGAGAGAATCGTTCCCGAACTGGATATCTCGGAGATGGAGGATGGGCCAGCGATCCACGCGTTGCCCGCCCCGTCGATGGCAACGCCCAACAGACCGGTCATGCTGCTGTTGGAGTAGCCAGCGGCCGGGGAGATCAGGGCCCCGGTACTGGAGATCTCAACCACGCTGCTGCTGTTCGAAACCCAGACATTGCCACTGTGGTCGATGGCAAGGCCGGTCGGCGTGCTTAGAGTCGCTGCCGTGTAGTTGGTTGGGGTGCCTGTGGGCGAAAGTTTGACGATCGCGCCGCTGCTGAGGTCTGCGACCCAGGCATTACCGGAGGTGTCGATGGCCACCGGTCCGGGCTGCGAGATATCGCTGCCGGTGAATGTGCCGGACAGCGTGCCGGAACTCGACACCTTGACCACGTTGCCGCCCGAAGTATTGCCAATCCACGCGTTGCCGGACGCATCCATCGCGATTGAGGTCGGACTGTTCAGGCCGAGCCCGGTATAGCCGCCGGACTGTGAGATTGTACCCGCACTGTTAAACTCGCCGAGAGCGCTGGAGCTGATCGCCCACGCGTTGCCGTTCCCATCGATTGCGATGTTCCCCGCGCCGGAAAAGCCGGAATAGCCGCCTAAGCCCAATTCAGAATCAGCGACGGTGTAGTCGTAACCCTGGGGATTGATCTCATCGACTACATTGTTCGCAGACCATACATCTCCGGAGGCGTCGATTGCCAGCGGACCGGCGGTCTGAGTCGTAAAGCCCGCAAGGACTGCGTTTTCGTAAAGAATTGAGATGGTGAAGTCGTTCGGCTGCACTGTCAACGCCGGGGCGAACTGCGCATATGCGCTCGACAAACCATACAACGTACTGACCGCCGCCACCGGGTTATGCGCGATATTGATCGCCGCCGTCGCCGTATCCTTTGGCAGGGTCCCCGTGGTTCCGCCACTCTCCGCATTCGCAAACAGCGTCGTGCACGCCGAAACCGTTCCGTTTGAATTCACGCACGCTGCCAGAATATTCCCCAGCGTATTGATCTCAGTCTGCGGAACCGAGCCTGGCCCGCCGTAATACCCCACTCCCGGAGGGGGATATGGGTTCGCCACACCGGATGTTTGCAGGATCTCCGCATTGATGAAGGCATTCGCAATCCCCAGATTTGCTGCCGGCGTCCCCGAACTCGACACATGCAGCGCGTCCGTCGCGAACCCCGCAAACGCATACGCCGCTGCTACGGTCGAAACCTCATTGATGACGACGTAAAGTCCCGAGGAAAAGATATGGTTCCCGCCTATCGACCCCGGACAGGTGCCCAGCGCCGCCATCAACCCCGCAGCCGGGTTCGTCCCCGTCCCCAGGCCCGGATTGCCGCCCAGCGAGTACAGATACACCTGTTGTCCGCCAACGCAGGTGTAGTCGCCCGTGATGCTGAAGTTGCCGTTGGGGTCCGTGGTCACGTAGTAATCGCCGTAGGTCGGGTCGCCTACGGTGCTATCCAGCGTCGTCTGCCCCGACACAGACTTCAACAGCGATAGGGACGCGTTCCCGTACCCGCTGGCATTGGGCGTGAAGACGCCGGCGTTGGCCGCGAGGAGGAATACATGGGCGCCCGTAATCGGGTTCTGTCCACCGTGTACAACCCCGGTAATTGCCGGCCCCGCCTCAGGTGTAGGCGCGGCGGTTGTGCTCAGCGTGCAGCCGGTCAGGGCCAGGGAAAGGGAACCGGCAAAGCAAAGAAACACAACTTGGGGAAAGGGGCGCATGCAGGCTCCAAAGAAGACTGGTAAGCGAACGTAAGAAAGAAATGGGGAAGCGACGCTCGTCGCAACCCCCCAAAGTGTTTGCTTCGGTAACTTCAGTGAGTTGGATGAGCTTGTCGCCCTAAGTCCTGCCCTGTCAAGCGGTAAGCCGCTCTGTGTCGTGATTTGCCGCCATTGGGTCCCCAAATGCCGGATTCACAGTCTGGCGAGTCTGCGAGCGATGAACCGGCCGAGGCGCCGGCCCGTTCTAATGCGCCAGAGGCGGAAGGCCCACGGAAGCAGCAAGCTGGGCGAAGCGCCGATCCCGCCGCAGGGGCGAAAGAGTGGGATCCACAATGATCCCCATCATGGTCGGATCGCGCCGCTCTGCCAACTGACCCAGGTCGGCGAAGGCGGTGTCGTAGTGGCCGAGAGCCGTTTCCGCCTCCGCCATCAGGAAGGTCCGGTCCGAAGCTCCCGGATGCAATCGTTCTTCGGCAGCCAGGATCGCCACCCACATCGCGCTTTCCCCGCCGGACTGGTACCCGGATTCAGCGGCCGAGGAAACCTGTAACATCTCGTCGCTGTGGCGCAACTCCGCGGTCCGGCGCATCTCCTCCAGAAAGCGCGTCCAGTCCTGTGGTTCGACCCTGCTCAGCGTGGACAGGATAGCGTGCGGCGAACTCACCCCGGGAGTTTCGCGCAGCAGATCCTGCAGCATCTCGACCGCGTCACCTCGGTGACCGCTCAGACCCAGGGCCAGCGCCCGCGTGCTCAGAACTGCCGCCGAGGTTGGCTCCAGACGCTGAGCCAGGTCCAGTTGCTCAATCGCCTCTTCGTATTTTCCTTCATGCGTCAGCATCGAGCCAAACCAGTGGTGCGCCAGGACCGAAGTTGGATCGAGCGCGAGCGCAGTCCGGAACTCGCGTTCGGCGCTGACCGCGTCCCATGACCAGAAGAAGTCGATAAAGCCGAGCGAACTATGCGCGTCGGACAACTTGGGGTCGAGCGCGACTGCATGCTCGGCCGCGGCCCGTGCCTTGGGATAAGCCTCCGCATCGGGCATCACCGCGTACTCGCGCAGCAGGTCATACGTAATGGACTGGGCGGCATACGCCGGAGCGTAATCCGGGTCCTTTGCGATTACATCGGAGAAGTCATCGAGCGCGCGCTGAAGCGATTCCGGGGAGCGTTGCTCATACGCGTAAATGCCCTGCAGATAGAGGTCATTCACGCCGGCAATCCGCGAACCATAGGCGATTGCGGACATCCGTTCTCCGGCATCCGAACTGTACCTTGAAACCTCCACGGCGGGGTTCGCGCGGCTCCGGACCACCGGCGAGGCAAGCACACAAAGCAGGCTCACAGCCACCGCAAGGGTGATCCGCGCGATCAGCGGCCGGCGGCCCAACGTCAGCCAGGCCTGCGCCCCACCGGAGGAGTCAGCACGGACTTCCGGCGTCGCTGGAGCCGGTCGCACGTCTTCCAGCAGGGGTGGGAACTCGGTCGACGGGATGCCGCTATGGCGCTCAATCTCCGGCGGACTGAAAGTCGTTGCGGGGGAGGAATCCACTGCTCGGCCATTCGCCTTCAGATGCGTTGCTTCCGGCTTGCTGGTCTCGAGCCACTCGTCCAGTTCTGTGACCAGGGCATAGACTGTGGCGCGGCCGGCCCCGGGCACTCGCCGCACCGGAAGCCCGCGCAGCTTCTCCCAGCGCTCCACGGTCCGCGTATCGCGCCCGACGTACCTGCCAATCTCCTTCCAGCCGTTTAAGATGTCCTCTCTGACCTGGCTCACGGGCACCCCATCCAACAAACTGCGATGACAAATTGTACGAGAATAACGCCCTACGTCTGGTAAATCTTCTCAACCCGTGCTGCTTCTGCTGCCGAACCTGCCGAAATCCGGGGTTTGCGGTAAGTGAGCCGGCGCGATCTCATTGGTTGGCAAATCGCCATGGCACGCACCGATGACCGATGAGTGCAATCTGTCGGCCGCTGGGAAGTAACCGCTCCCGAATCGCTGTTCGAGCGACCTTCCGCATCACCAACCAAAGGGCGGCCCAGGGTGGCGACGTTAAAGCGGACCATTACGGTCTACCCCCAAGACCCGCAAGCGACGGCTAGTGAGTGCAAGAGGAAGAACGCACATTCCGGATGGGGAAAAGGGTTGAGCTTAGGCCCGGAAGGCCGCTGGCAGAGCAGTTGGATGTATCGCGGAAAACTTCGAAATCGCTTGAGCGGCTGAGATAACCGGCGCATTTCCCCGCCCAACCCGCCGCTATATAGAGTTACCCGGAAAACGCCGCGCCGGAGAAGACTGCGTGGCGGAAGAGGAGGGATTCGAACCCCCGATACCCTTTCGGGTACGCCAGTTTTCAAGACTGGAGCCATCAACCACTCGGCCACTCTTCCGTAGCACGATGATAAATCACCGGCCAGACGCGCCGGGATACCACCCTCGTGCAGGCCGCGCGGCACGGTTCGGCCTCGGCCCCGGCTATAGCCCGTCTTACAAACAATCGGAGTGCGAGCGTGGCTCGATGAGAACCAGCCATCGCCCAGCCGCGTGGGTGTCGCAAAAGCTATCCCTGACACCGGTTCTATAATCGTCTCACCGACGGAGGGTTGTCTCGGATGGAGACCAGCGCAAGCCGCAGGAAGATCGTCATCATCGTCCTCGGCTCCATCCTGCTCGCCCTGCTGGCCGGCTTCACCGCGCTGAGCGCCTTCAAACTCAACTTCCTCACTCCCGCCACCACCAGCCAGATCGTCGTCTTCTCCGGGCTTTCGGTCCTCGTTTTTCTGCTCTTCGTTGCGGTCCTGGTCATGCTGGTGCGCAACGTGCTCAAGCTCTACGCCGACCAGCGCTCGAGCGTGATGGGCACGCGCCTGCGCACGCGCATGCTGTGGGGAGCCGTGCTGGTCTCCCTCATCCCCATCGTCTTCATGTTCCTGTTCAGCTACGACCTGATGAACCGCTCGGTCGACCGCTGGTTCTCGCAGAATCCCAACGAGATCCGCGACGACTCCACCCGGCTGGCGCTGGAACTGGCTCAGTACACCTCCAACAACGCCCGCGTCGAAGCCGAGTCCATTGCCGCATCCTTGCCCGCGCTGGACACGGCTGCGCCGGATAGCGAAGCCATCGATCGTGTGCTGCACCAGCACGAGATTACGTTGCAGAGCGGCTTTGCCGTCGTCTACCGCGAAAACCGCCCCATCGCCGCCTTCAAGATGCCGCGGCGCACCGGCGCGCCGGCCCAGGTAAAACCCTGGCTCCCGGAGCAGACGACGACCGATGAAGACGGCGATACCGCGCCGGCCGGCCACCAGCCCGGAGACGACCGCGTGGTCGACCAGTCCATCGATGCTGCCATCCTGGCCGCGGCGCAGCGCAACGACCTGCCCATCTTCTCGCTGGGCGACAGTGACTATACTCTCGGCACCGCGGCGATCAAGCAGGGGGGCACCGTCGTGGTCGGGCTGCCCATGCCCTACGGCCTCTCCGCCACGCGCACCCGCTTCCAGAACGCGGTCGATGCGTACCGCAACGCGTATCTGCAGCGCCGCCAGGTGCGCACGCTGTACACCCTGCTGCTGTTGATGATGACCAGCCTCGCCCTGTTCGCCTGCAGCTGGCTCGCCTTGCATCTCTCCAAGCAGGTGACCAAGCCGGTGGAGGCGCTGGCCGACGCCATGGAGGCGATCGCCGCAGGCGACTATGCGCGCCGCGTGGGCGAGAGCGCCACCGCAGAGCTGGGCGAGCTGGTGCGCAGTTTCAACCATATGGCCGCCGACCTGGAGGGCAGCCGCCACGCCGCCGAGAGCTCCAACCTGCAACTCTCCGCCGCCAACGCTACGCTGGAAGCCCGCCGCCGCGAGCTCGAAACCATGCTCCAGACCATCCCCAACGGCGTGGCCACGCTCGACCCGCGCGGCTCAATCGTGCTCGCCAACCGCGCGCTGACCGAGATGCTCGACCCCGGCGGCCAGGCTCCCTTCATCGGCAACTCCATCGAGAGGATCTTCCCCCCCGAAGCGCTCGAGTCCATCGACCACCTGCTGCGCCGCAGCCATCGCATGGGCTCCGCATCCGGCGAGATGGAGATGACCGTGCCCGGCAGTGGCGCGCGCGCCGGAGGCACCATGTACCTGCTGGTCACGGTTGCGCTGCTGGAGACCGGCTCAGGCGCCGGCCGCGTCCATCACGGCTACGTGCTGGTGCTGGAGAATGCCACCGAGCTGCTGCGCGCGCAGAAGCAGTCCGCGTGGAAGGAGGTGGCTCGCCGCGTCGCCCACGAGATCAAGAACCCGCTCACGCCGATCTCCTTGTCCGCCGAACAGATTCACCGCCATGTCGACCGCCTCGGCATTGCGCTGGCCGATGCGCACATCGATTCCCCTTCTATCGCCGTCATCCGCCGCTCCAGCGAAGTCATCACTGCCTCAGTGGAGAGTATGCGGTCGCTGGTCGACCAGTTTGCCGCGCTGGCCCAGTTCCCCACCGCGCAGCCGCATCCCGCCGCGCTGAATCCCATCGTCGAAAACTCGCTCGCCCTGTTCGCCGGACGTTTGCAGAACATCCGCCTGGTCACGAATCTCGCGCCCGAACTTCCCCTCGTGCTGGCCGACCCCGAGGCCATGAAGCGTGCGCTCGGCAACCTGATCGACAACGCCGCCGAGGCGATGCACGCGAGCCTGCTGCGCGAACTGCGCGTCTCCACCGCGCTGCTGCCCTCCGGCATGGTCGAGCTCACCGTCTCCGACACCGGCTCCGGCCTGACCGACGAGATGCGCGAACGCCTCTTTCTGCCCTACTTCTCCACCAAACAGCGCGGCACCGGGCTCGGCCTCGCCATTGCCGCCAAGATCATCCAGGAACACCACGGCACCATCCGCGCCGAGAAGAACGCTCCCGCCGGCGCGCGCTTCATCGTCGAACTCCCTACCGCCCCCACCCCCGACCTGGAACCAACCGCGGACAACACCGCCGCCTCGAACCTAGTACCCAGCGCCTAGTCCTCCGCCCTTATGAATCATGTCCTGATCGTCGACGACGAAGCTGAAATCCGCGACTCACTGGAGAGCATTCTCAGCGAGGAGGGTTACGTCGTCACCACCGCGGCCACTGCGCACGAAGCGCTCACCCTGCTCGCCGACGCCATCTACGACGTGGTCCTGCTCGACGTCTGGCTGCCCGACCGCGACGGCCTCGATGCGCTCGGCGACATCCGCCAGATGGACACCGCGCACCTGCCCGAGGTCATCATCATCAGCGGCCATGGCACCATCGAAGCGGCAGTGCGCGCCACCAAGCTGGGTGCCTACGACTTCCTGGAAAAGCCGCTCTCGCTCGACCGCACCCTGCTGGTGCTGCGCAACGCCATCAACGCGCGCCAGCTGCGCGAGGACAACCAGGAGTTCGTCCGCCAGCTCAGCTTCCGCGCCTCCGTCACCGGCAACTCGGTCCCGATGAAGGCGCTGCGCCAACAGATCAAGCTGATGGCTCCCACCAACGGCCGCGTCCTAATCTATGGTGAGTCCGGCACCGGCAAAGAACTCATCGGCCGCGCGATGCACGCGGAGAGTCTGCGCAAAGACCGCGTCTTCGTCGAGCTGAACTGCGCGGCCATCCCGGAAGACCACATCGAGACCGAGCTGTTCGGCTACCGCCGCGGCGCCATCTCCGGAGCGCCCGCCGGCACGCCTGCCGAAAAGCGCGGGACGTTTGAGCGCGCGGATGGTGGCACCCTCTTCCTCGACGAGGTCGGCGACATGAGCCTGAAGACCCAGGCCAAGGTGCTGCGCGCGCTCGACGAGCAGCGCTTTCTCCCGGTCGGCGCGACCCACCCCATCCACGTCGACGTGCGCGTGATCGCCGCCACCAACAAGGACCTGGAAGAGGAGATCGCGCGCGGCAACTTCCGCGAAGACCTCTTCTATCGCCTCAACGTGATCCCGTTTTACGTCCCGGCGCTGCGCGACCGCAAGGAAGACATCCCGCTGCTGGTGAAGGAATTCCTGCAGGAGTTCGGCCAGCAGTACGGACGCCCGCACGTCGAGATGCATCCCGACGCCCTCGACGCCCTCGACCGCTACCACTGGCCCGGCAACGTCCGCGAGCTGCGCAATCTGGTCGAGCGCGTACTCATCCTCAATCCCAAGACGCAGCGCATCGAACGCAAGCACCTGCCCGCGCTGGTCGCCCGGGACGCCTCCAGATCCGCGGCCGCACGCGGCGAGGAGTTTTCCACCCTGCTCGAAGCCCGCGAGGCCTACGAGCGCGACTTCATCCTGAAGAAGCTGGACGAGTGCCACGGCAACGTCTCCCGCACCGCCGAAGCCCTCGGCCTCGAACGCTCCCACCTCTACCGCAAGATGCGCGCCCTCGGCATCTCCATCAAGGAGTAGCTGCCGGAGCCCGGCCCATCCGCGGCCTAACCCCAGCGCTGCCATAGCGTCACACCGGCAAGGGGACCCTGGGCGCGTCACCTGTGATAGCAGTCACCGCAAGGCCTCATCGCCGCGGCGTGTACTCGTCTGCATGAGATTTGCGGGGAAATTCGGCACGTTGAGCATCATCGCGACCCTGCTCTGTTTCACCGGCGCCGCGGCTGCCCAGCACAAGCCCAAGGACGCCGAGTGCCTGGCCTGCCACGCCGACGCCGTCCCCTCCGCCGACGGCACCCACACCGACTCCGCCGTCGATGCCGGCAGGATGAAGGCTTCGATCCACGGCGCAAGCGGCCTGGCCTGCGTCGATTGCCACAAGGACGTCAAAACCGCGCCGCACGCGCAGACGCCCGCCAAGATCACCTGCGCCCAATGCCACGCCGACGCGCAATCGGCGTACGCGCACAGCTACCACGCCACTGCCCGCAAGCCGGACGGCTCCGTCCCCGCAACCTGCACCGACTGCCACGGCGACGCGCACACCATCCTGCCCGCGACCGACCCCAAGTCGACCATCTACCACTCCAACATCCCCACAACCTGCGGCGCCTGCCACGGCCAGAAGTTCCTGATGGAGTCGACCGGCAACAGCAATCAGCCCTTCGTCAGCTACCAGCAGAGCGTGCATGGCCGCGCCGTCGAAAACGGCTCGCAGCAGGCCGCCGTCTGCACCGACTGCCACGGCGCGCACGACATTCTGCCCGCCAACGACGCTGCCTCGCGCATCAACAAGTTCAACGTCCCGGCGACTTGCGGCAAGTGCCACGCCGGCGTGCAGGCGGTATTTACCCAGAGCATTCACGGCCAGGCCATCGCGCACGGCAACTCGCTGGCCCCGGTGTGCACCGATTGCCACGGCATCCACACCATCAAGGCGCCTTCGGATCCCAACTCCACCGTCGCCAGCCAGAACCTTTCGCGCGATACCTGCGCCGGCTGCCATCAGGGCGTGCGCCTGACCCAGGAGTTCGGAGTCATCGGCAACCGCGTCTCCACCTACAACGACAGCTACCACGGCCTGGCCTCGCAGGGCGGTTCGGTGGTGGTCGCCAACTGCTCCAGTTGCCACGGCGTGCACAATATTCTGCCGTCGAGCGATCCGCGCTCCACCATCAATCCCGCCAACCTCGACGTCACCTGCGGCCAGTGCCACAAGGGCGTGACCCAGAAGTTCACGCTGAACAAGGTCCACGTGGATACCGACGGCGGCCAGGCTCAGGATAGCGGCACCCGCGCCGTCCGCTATGTGCGCTGGTTCTACGTTCCGCTCATCCTGCTGGTCATCGGCGGAATGTTGCTGCACAACGTTATCTTGTGGCGCGCCAAGCTGCTCGCTCGCCGCCGCGCGCAGGCGCACACCGTCCTGCGCATGACGCCCAACCAGCGGGCTCAGCACCTCATCCTGCTCACCAGCTTCTTCGTGCTGGTGGTCACCGGCTTTGCGCTCAAGTATCCGGACTCGTGGTTCGCCGCCTTGCTGGGCCTGGGCGAGCATTGGCGCAGCATTATCCATCGCATCGCCGGCGTCGCCCTCATCGCCGATGGCGTCTACCATGTCTTCTACGTCGCGCTCACCGCCGATGGCCGCCGCCTGATCTGCGACCTCTTCCCCACCTGGAAGGACGTGACCGACGCGCTCGGAACCATGCTCTATTACACGGGCTTTCGCAAAGAGAAGCCGAAGTTCGGCCGCTTCAACTACGCGGAGAAGGCCGAATACTGGGCGCTGGTGTGGGGCACCGC
Source organism: uncultured Acidobacteriaceae bacterium (assembly GCA_963787905.1). Lineage (GTDB taxonomy): Bacteria > Acidobacteriota > Terriglobia > Terriglobales > Acidobacteriaceae > Edaphobacter. Next base: position 11,508 of record CAWBFL010000013.1, read on the forward strand.
GCTGATGGCCGTCACCGGCATCATGCTGTGGGCCAAGGTTCCGGTCGGCAACGCCCTCGCCCGCTGGTGGATCGACGCAGCCACCGCGGTCCACTTTTACGAAGCCATCCTGGCCACGCTCGCGATTCTCGTCTGGCACTTCTACCAGGTCTTCTTCGATCCCGATGTTTATCCCATGAACTGGGCCTGGCGCGACGGCACCATGCCCGCCGAACACTACCGCGAAGAGCACGAACTGGACACGGAGACGCTCGCCGAGTCCGAACCGAATGATATTGTGGCCAAACCGGAAGGCGCGCCGCCACAAGACTAGAAACCGAGCAGCAAAGCTTCACCCATCCAACGAAAGAGGACCACCGATGAAACTCCGCACTGCAACCGCAATCGTCGCATCCATCACCATGCTGGCCGGCATTCCTGCCCTCGCGCAGGATGGCGCCACGCTGTTCAAGACCAAGTGCGCCATGTGCCACGGCGACCAGGGACAAGGCAAGCCGCCCATGGCTCCCAAGATCGCCGGCTCGGCCAAGGTCGTTGACGTGCTGACCAAGGGCGGCGAGCCCAAGGCCCCGCACATCAAGCCGATGAGCACGGTCACCGCCGACCAGGCAGCCGCGCTGGCCGCCTTCGTCAAGACGCTCAAATAACGCTGCGCACGACTGCAGCACCCGGGGGACGGAGAACATCCCGTCCCACCTTTGCCATCCCGGATTATTGGGCCGCAGATTTGTGCTTCGGAGCGGCAGGCGGTACCGGTGGGACGAGCGTGATCTTCGGCGGCGCTGGAAGAACCAGCGGCAGCGGCGCCACATCGCCCTTGTGGACGGAGATGTCGCCGTTGGTGGTGGTGATGTGCACCAGCGGACCGCCCGCGCCGACCGAGCCGCTCAGGGTCTTGTCGCTGTCGCTGCTGTGAGTCGCCAGATCGAAATCGGTGTCGATGCTTCCGTTGCGGGTGTCCGCCTGCACGGAGAAGCTGCCATGCTCCGGCAGCGTGACTTGGATTGCGCCGTTGCGGTCTTCCAGCGTAATGTTGCCCAGCGTCGGCGCGGCGGTCAGGTCGATGGTCCCATTGGTATCGGTCACCCAGATGTTGCCGGCGGCGCGGTCCAGCGTGACGTTGCCATTGTGCGTGGTGACGACCACCGGGCCCAGGGCCTGGTCGGCGGAGATCTCGGCGTCATGCTCGATCTCGGCCTGGCCGTCCAGGCGCGCCAGCTGGAAGTCGGCGCGGCCGGTGTGAAAACGGATGGCGCCGTTGATGTGCTCAAGATGCGTGGTACCGAAGACGTCGCCGGAGACGGTCACCGGCCCGATGATGTCGGAGAGGGTGACATCCTGCGCGCGGCCCTCGATATTGATGCCGCCGTCGATGGCGTGCGCAGTGATCGAGGAGCCTCCTCCGTTGATGTGCACCGTGGCCGCGCCGGAGATGCCGGAGAGATCAATGTCGCCGTGGTTGGCTGTGGTGGCAACCGGGGCCTTGATGGAAGCGATGTGGATGTCGCCGCGATTCGCGGTGACTGTGGTCGCGGCCAAGGCCGGCACGCTGATAACCAGGTCGCCGCGCGCGCCGTCGAGGGTCGGCAGCTTGATCGTGACCGCGTTGCCTTCGGTGGTCACGTCCGGGCTGAACTGCTGCGCCCGGGTGTCCGCGTCGGAATCCGTGCGCGAGTAGATTTGCTTGTGCAACGCGATGTGGATGCGGTTGTCGTCGCTGGTGCCGTTCACCGTGACGTCGCCGCGCGGATTGACGACGGCCAGGGACGAGCCGGCCGGGAAGGCGGCATCGACGCTCTGGTCGGACTCATGCTTGTCGCCGAAGAGTTCGTCCAGCGAGTCCTGGTCGAGCACGAAGCCAGGCAGGAAGAACGTGTCCGGGCCGCTGTGCGGACGCAGGCCATGGTTGGCGAACACGCCGGCCATCACCAGAAACACCAGCAGCACAAACACGCCGCCGCCGATTGACCGCCGGTAGGCCGGCCGCTCGGGATCGCTCAGCAGATATTGGTCGAGCGCCCACTCCAGCAGCACGATGACGCCGGCGCCCACCAGCAACAGCGGCCACCAGTGTCCGAACCAGCCCCAGAAGCGGTCGTGATCGATCCGGCCAGTCTGGATCAGCAGGAAGAGGACGCCGATGGAGATCAGCACGATCGGCCCCAGCACCGAGCCGCGGCGCATCGATCGCATCTGGTAGCGGAACTGGTCGCGCTGGGCTCGCCAGGCGGCGCGCTGCGCGCGAGCCTGATCGCGGAAGTAACGGCGCTGCTCGCGGGGATCGTATCCCGGCGGCGGTCCTGGAGGAGGATAGCTGCCCATGACTTACCGTCCTTCCTGTTCGTGTTCGCCAGGATCGGCGTGCGGGTCAGCCGGTACCAGGCTGGTAGTGGTGACCGGAGCCGCAGGCTGCGCGGCAGGGCCGGCCGGAGGCGCGTAGCCAAAACCGTAGCCGGGGTAGAGCGTGCGCCGGAACAGCATGATGACGCCCGCGGCAATCACGTAAAGCGGCCAACTGCGCTCCCAGGAAAGAATATGAAGGCTGGCCAGCAGCCAGATGAAGCCGGTGAGGATCACCCAGAACGAGCTGCTGAGCGCCCGGCCCAAACGCCAGCGATACATGGGCGTGCCGTCATTCTCCAAGCCCAGGCCGGTGGCCGTCATCCTGCGAACGAACAGCCATACGCCGACGCCGATGAGCAGGACCGGTCCGAACAGGCGGCCATGGAAGACGTCAAACACATGCGTGTTCCCGATGAGAAAGATCAGGCCGAGCGCAATCAGCCAGATGGCTGCGGAAGGAAAGCGCCGCGCGTAGGGTGCGCCGGAGTCGGGAAAAGGAGGCACTGGCGGAATGGGCGGGACCGGGGGAACCGGGGGCATCCCGTATGGCGGCGCGGCCGTGCCATAGGTCTGCGAGCCGTCCGCTGCCTGGTGGAAGTACGCGCCGGGGGCGGAGTAGGTCTGCGAACCGTCGGGCGCCTGATGAAAGAACGCGGCCGCTCCCGGGGCCGGCGGCGGGCTGTCCGGGGCCGAACCGAAGTCCGGCGGAGTTCCGCCGGCGTCGGGAGTTGGCGGAACCGGCGGCGCAGCGTTGGGCCACGACCTGCCGAAGCCAAGCCGCTCGGAGACCTCGTTCAGACCGAACGGATTGGGCAGCGGCGTACCGTCGCGGCGGGCCTTCGCCGTGTGGTACGCCTCGACCGCCATGTAGATGACCCAGCCGAAGGCGAACAGATGGAAGATGTCCAGGTCGTGCGCCAGCGACACCAGCACGGCGAACACGATGAGATGGACGAAGCCCTTGGCGTACTGCTCGTTGTACATCGCGCCCACGCCGGGGATAAAGCCAAGCAAGGCAGCCAGCGCGGGGTTGGGTTGGCCCGGCTGCGACGGCGGTCCGGCGGGTGGATAGCCGGCTCGTCCGGGGTGGGGGTAGCCGGGGTAGGGAAAACCGGCCGGCGGAGCCGTACCGGCCACGCGCGCAGCCAGGCAGGGTTCGCAGAAGACGGAGGTTCCCACGTTGCGAACGCATTCGGTGCAGAGCGGCTTGCCGCAGTTCTGGCAGAAGGCGGCGCGCTCCCGATCAGGATGATTGGCGCAGTTCATACCAGCTTCCTTTCTGCGCGTGCGGATACGGTGCTGCCCGGATCAGAACCCACGCTGCCCGCCACCAGGCGGCGGCTCGGCTTGAAGTCCTCGCGCAGACTGGTGCCGGGATTGGGCGCGGGCCGCTTTCGGGCGGGCGGATTGCTGCCGGGCTGGGGCGCGGCGTTTTGCCGGGCCGGGCCGGACTGCCCCGCCGGCGAGGGGTTGCCGGGCTGGTCTGGGTTGGCGGGCCCGCTCTGGCCGGTGGGCTGGTCGGACGGCTGGGCGGCGCCGCTGTCCTGCGCGGTCTGCAAGTCGTGCACACGCGACTCCAGTTCGTAGACCACGCGCAGGCCTTCGTAGTACTGCACCACATGCGCGTTGGCCGAGTAGAAGTCGCGCTTCAGGCTGCTCGGCGCAAGGTCGCTCGGGCGCAGCGAGAGGGGATGGACGCCCATGAGATTCATCGTCAGCGTAAGCGAAAAGAACGCCATGGCCGCCGTCATAGCCAGCCGCGGCTGCATCATGATCTGGCCAAACGCACTGGCCCGGAACGCCGCGGCCGCGCGCCGCGGGAACGGCAGCACCTTGCCGTAGGCTGCTGCGGGAATCGCATGGCCCGGAACCAGGGCGGCGACCCCGAAATGTCCGGCAGCCGGCGCGGGGAGTGCAGCAGGGTGCACTCCGCCCAGCACGGCCGGTCCGCTGGTCTCAGCCAGGATGCGTTCCAGCAAGGCTGCGGGAGGTTCGGGCGCGGGGTTGCGCAGCATCTCCAGAAACGCTGCGCCGCGGCGCGCGTCGGCCAGCAACCGGCTGCATGGCCCGCAGGCGGCCATGTGCTGATCGAAAAGTTCCTGGTCGGCGGCCGAGAGGGTGCCGTCCAGCGCGTCGGCCAGCATGGCCTCGCATTGCGCGCAATGGGCGCTGTCGCCGGACTGCTCGCCTCCGGTCTTGTCCCCGAACTGCAATCCCTTCGGGCTGCGGAATTGTTTGCTGTCTGCCACCTAGACCACCTGCCCTTCTATACGTTGCAGAAGCCTTGCAAGTTCCCCGCGGCCCCGGCTGATGCGGCTCTTCACGGTGCCCTCGGGGATGCGCAGCACCTGCGCGATCTCCTTGTAATCCATGTCTTCCAGGTCGCGGAAGACGACCGCCTCGCGCAGTTCCGGCGAGAGCTGCGCCAGCGCCTGCTGGATGCGCACCTTCAGCTCCAGCCCGGCCGCGTGCGTCTCCGGCGACGGCCGCGGATCGTTGAGCTCGGCCAACCGGTCCCCCAGCTTAGTCCCGTCATCGTCGCTGGTAAAGCTGGCGTCCAGCGAGTCGGTGGCGCGGTCCAGGCGGGTGCGGCGGAAGTGATCGACCAGCAGGTTGCGCGCCAGCGTGGTGATCCAGGTCTGAAAGCTGCCTTTGTGGGTGTCGAAGCTGGCGAGATTGCGATAGAGCTTGAGGAAGACGTCCTGGGTCAGGTCCTCGGCGTCCGCGGCCGAGCCGGTGAAGCGGTAGCAGATGGCGTAGATGCGCCGGTGCTGCGAGACCACCAGCTGCTGCCAGGCCTGCTGATCGCCCGCCATGCACTGGCGGACCAGCTTGCCAAGTGCCTCCTGCGCGGCTTCCTGTTCGGGCGTGCGCTGCAAAGTTGCCTCATGCCTGGGCCGTTCGATGCTCCGCGCAGGCGCGTGCGGAGCGGTGTGGGCCGGTGGCAAAAGTGTACCGCGTTGCGGAGCCGGATCTCCGGCCGATTGGAAAACTGCGTCCCGCCCGGCCTCGCGAATCGCCGCGCCGCGCTTCGGCCGCGGGGTGCGGGGCATGATCCCCGCCGCCGGTATCGCCATGTGCAGAACGCCCATGCGGGCCTATACGCAGGGGCGTCCCGGTTGGTTCCAGAGGGTAGTTGTCAGTTTTCCGTTGGCGTCTTCTCCGCGCTGACCACGACCAGCTGCTGCACAACGGCCTTTCTCGGCTCCAGTTTGAGGCCGAGCTTCTCGACCGAGGCGTAGACGGTCGATCCCGCGCCTCCAGGGTCGGAAGCGTCCCCCGCCCCGCCGCCCGGACCGCCGGCGTTACCGGCATTCAGTCCTTGCGACCGGGCCGCCGCCATCAGATCGGCGAGCGACAGGGTGAGCGATACCTCGTAATGTCCGGTCAGCCCCGACTCATCGACCACGGGCTTTGAAGCCGGTCCGCCGATCTGCATAATCTGCGACAGCATGTCCACAAACCCGGACATCGAAACGCCCGTTCCATCGATTTGAATCGCCTGGGTAGCGATATCGATCTTCTGGCTATAGGTGCCGCGGATACCCATGTTCACCACGGCAGTCATGCCCTTCTTGGGGTCCATGTTTTGGGTAACGCGTGCGGGACCATCGGGCAGGTCCAGCTTCCGTTCCCCGGGCTTCAGCTCAGCGTTTTCATCAATTGGTTCGGGCGCGGGCGAATCCTTCAGCTTCGGGCCTCCCTTGGCCACCACCAGCGCCAGCACCGGCCGATCCTGCGATTCGATGTGGGCCTGCAGCTTGAACCGATCCTCCAGCAGGGCCTTCAGCATGGCCGCCGCGTCATCCTTGGTCGATCCTTCGGGCATGCGCGCCACAATGTCGTAGTGCTCCGTCGCCATCCAGTCCGGACAGGTGACCTCGTACGGCTTCGCTTTGTAGGCCGCGATCACGAGTTCCTTGAGCGACATGTAGTTGTACTCGGCCCGTAACCCATCGATGTGCATGCCGAAGTTGGGCATCTTGCCCGCCTGCATGTCCGCCTGCAGCTTCTGCATGTCCAGCGGAGCCGAGGGCCGCACCGACGCCACGTCGAAGCTAAGATTGGCGGAAGCTGCCGGTGCAGCGGGAGCTGCCGGCGGGCGGCGGGGGTTGTCTGTGCATGGGCTGCGCCGGCGACTGCCAGCATTCCGGCGGCAAGCACCACTCCAAGTCGTTTTCGCATGTTGGTTAACCGCTCCTCGTTGTTCATGGTTCGTCGTGATAGTCCCGCACGGCGTTTCAGCCGCGCCCTGCCAAGCTGGACAAGACTGCCCGGCACCTTTCCCCTGGATTCGGAGTTCGCTGCGATTATAGGCCTGCGCCGTTGCCGCAGCGGCGGCGCCGGACACTCCCGGACGGCCTGGCGCAGATGCGCATGTTGCTGTCTTCCGTGCATAATGGCTGGCGAACCAAAACAGGACGACCATGCACGATAACGGCAAGAACGTAACTGGCTCCGTTCCCGATGACATTCCTACCGTCTGCGCCGTCGCAGTCATCGCGGTCTCGATTTCAACCTTCTCCCATCAAGCCATCGGTCATGGCGGCGCGTGCCTGCTGCTGGGCGGCCGCATCAACGAGCTGACCAGCGTGTACTTCCAGTGTTCGCTGCGCAGCCACTTGCTCGCCCCCGCCGGGCCCGCTGCCAACTACCTGGCCGGCATCGTAGCGTGGATCGTGCAGATGACCCTGCCGCAACGCGCGGCGGCGGCACGGCTGCTGGCGCTGCTGGTGATGGCGTTCAGCCTCTTCTGGGAGTCCGGGTACCTGCTGTTCTCGATGGTGGCGGGCCGCGGCGATTACTTCCTGGCGGCGCAGGCCCTGCTGGGCAACCCGCAATGGCCGTGGCGCGCCGCGGGAGTTCTGGCCGGGGTCGGGCTGTACATGCTGTTCGCCCGGGTGCTGGGACTCTCTGTCCGCGGGTTTACCACCAGCGCCGGCCGCGTCTCGATCCTGCTGGGATCCGCGTGGCTGGCGGCGATGATCACCGCATGGGTGGCCGCGGCGTTGTATGCACCCGACCGCGGCGGAGCCTTCACGCGTGCTGCCGGCGAGATCGCCGGCGCCTTCCCGCTGCTGTATCCCTTCAACCGGGTGCGCGCCACCCCGGCCGATGCCGCTCCCGCCATCCTGCGCAACCGAGCCTGGATCGCAGCGGCGATCGTCGTGTTTGCGTTGTTCGCCGCAACCCTGGGCCGTGGAATTTCGTAACTCACGGTCGTGGGTGGTGGCGAGGATCTGCAGCCCCGCGGCTTAAATCGGCGGCTGAATCACGCCGCAGGCGATGCGGTTGCCGGCGTTGCCGGTGGGATCGGTCTTCATGTCGTCGGCCTTCTCGTGCACCATGATGGAGTGGCCGAGGACTGAATTCGGCGCGCCCGGCGCCAGCGTCAGGTAGTCCACCCGGAACGTTGCTGTGCCTGTGCCGTCCGCGCCGATGGTGATGTTCTGCGGCAAGTCGCCGGCGTGGTGGCCCATCGGATTCTCCATGCCGTGCTGCTTGCTGTCGGGGTTGAGGTGCCCGCCCGCCGTGGTGAAAGCGGGTGCGTCGCACACCGGGTTCACGTGGATATGCACCGCGTGGTCACCAGGCGGCAGGCCCTTCAGAGCAACCACAATGTTCAGGTTCGCGCCGCTCCGGCTCTCGCGAAAGGTCGCCGTTCCGGCATCCGCGCCGGCCGACGTCTTGATGGGGACCACCAGGCTGGGCCGGGCGCCGGCCGGGGGAGCGGCGGCTTCCTGGGCGTATGCACGGCCGAACACCACAAGCGCAGTGAAGGCAACGAGAGAGACGGTGGAGACGGCAAATACAGAACGCGATGAGCGCATAGCGATTCTCCTGGAGAGATTGCGTGCGAATGAACCGAGCCAGACAAGCATAGCGCACCCGGCGCGCCCCGTGCATGCGGCCCCTGAATACAGATTCACCCACATCTCTATTGCGCCATCTCGGCGGCGGGAAGCTCCATCTGCTCACTCTCCGGCGCCTCCAGATAGGGGCGGAAGCAGGCGCGGCAGCGGGCCTCGTAGAGTCCAGCGGCGCCGACGACCACCAGTTCGCGGCTGGCGCCCAGCCGCTGGGTGTGGATGGCCGGCGCACCGCACACGATACAGACGGCGGATAGCTTGGTGACCTCGTCGGCGATGGCCATCAGCGCCGGAATCGGGCCAAAGGGCTCGCCGGTGAAGGTGGTGTCGAGACCGGCGATGACGATGCGCTTGCCCAGGTGGACCAGCTCGCCGGTGAAGCTGCACGATGGCCTGGTCGAAGAACTGGCCCTCGTCGATGCCGATGACTTCGATCTCCTCGAGCTGCGGGTAGAGGGCCGCGCGCAGGTGCGCGACGTTGGCCACCGTGACCGCCTCGTGGGTCTGCGCGCTGTGCGAGGCGATGGCGGTGCGGTGATAGCGCAGATCGATGTCGGGCTTGAAGCAGGCGACGCGCTGGCGCGCGATGCGCGCTCGCTTGAGGCGGCGGATGAGCTCCTCGCTCTTGCCGGAGAACATGGGGCCGGTAATGACTTCGATGCGGCCGACTTCAACGCGGCCAGGTTTTTGGGTGCTCATGGTGCGAATGCCTTTGCGGGTTTGGAAGCTGGACGGGACGCTTTGGAACATCCTACGCGCAACCCTGCCGTGGATTTCGCGGTACCTATTGAGCAGATTCGGCCGATGCGGGTTTTGACTCGCGTGCGCGAAGTTGATAGCGTGGATACTGGGTTAGAGCGCGTTCGCAGTCACTTCGTGACGTATTCCGAGCGGCGTGTGACCCGCCCGCTGGCCGGCGCGCGATCCTGCTTGCGACCATCGGGAGCGGGCCGGCTTCGGTCCCCATCGTTCAATGGTTAGGACATCGCCCTTTCACGGCGGTAATACGGGTTCGAATCCCGTTGGGGACACCAAACAATCAGCCCGCAGCGGGTCCGCAAGGCAGCGCGCGAAGCGGCTAGTTGCGGCTGCGCAGCTTGGAGAGCAGGCGCAGGATCTCCAGGTAGAGCCAGACCAGCGTGACCATGATGCCGAAGGCGCCGTACCACTCCATGTACTTGGGCGCGCCCACCTTGACGCCGGTCTCGATGAAGTCGAAGTCGAGCACCAGGTTGAGCGCAGCGACGATGACCACCACCACGCTGAAGCCGATGCCGATGAGGCCGTTGCCGTTGATGGTGGCGAAGTGGACGCCAAAGAAGCTGAGCACCATCTCCAGCAGGTAGAAGACGGCGATGCCGCCGGTGGCGGCGACGATGCCGAGGCGGAGCTTGTCCGTCACCTTGATGAGGCCGGAGCTGTAGGCCAGCAGCAGCACGAACAGGGTGCCGAAGGTGAGCGCGACCGCTTCGATGCCGATGCCGGGATAGCGCGCGTTGGTGACGGCCGAGATGCCGCCCAGCACCAGGCCTTCGAGCAGCGCGTAGATGGGCGAGGTGACCGGCGCCCACTCCTTCTTGAAGATGGTGACCATGGCGACGATGAAGCCGCCGATGAGGCCGACCGAGCATCAGGCCGCCCACGGCCGAGGCGTCGCCTTCCGACTGGAGGAAGAGGCGCCAGGTCCACGCAGCGGTGGCGATCGAGCACAGCAGCAGGATGCCGGTCTTGTTGACGGTGCCGCTGAGGGTCATGCGGCCGGCAGCGGCGATGTCGCCGAGCGGGCCGGCGTTGGCGAGGTCGGTGAAGGTCTTGTCGCCAAGCGCTGGATTCGAGGTTTTATAGATGGCCATAAATATTTTCTCCGCCTTGGTATGGATGATACCGTGAGGCGTTCGGGTTCACCGGCCGGCGGCGGAGAGGCTACGTGCCGGGAGGCACCCCCTCCCCCCCTACCGAAAGTCCTAAAGTACACCTTCTAAAGGCCTTAAGTCTGGACTGGTACAGGTCTTGAGTTCATCCTGGTACGGTTCCGATCCGACCTACTGCAGCAGGGTTCGATTCCGCTCCGCGCCTGGAGTATTTGTATCGGATTGTTTGATTCTAAAGCTGGTCGCGGGGCGGAGATTCGGATCAGTCCACACTTTCCGCGTTTTCCGGCTGGCACTGCCGGGGAGAGGTGAATCTGTCCCGGGGCCTGTCTTAATTATATCGGCGGTGTCAAGGCACTTCGTGCCGTTCTGTGTACGCTTGGCGAAGGGGCAGGAGCGAAGGCGCGGAAACTGAGGAGGTTGCGGAGGCTGATCCTCCTGATATTTTTTGAATGTGACGCTCGTCACAAAGTAAGATGCTCCAATGCCTGACCGCAGAGATGTATCCGTCAGCCAATTCTTCCACCGGATCGGTGATCACGGTGTCTACCACTCGATCTGCCACATCTGTCTTCAGACCGTCTGCTCGAGTCCGCGCGAGTCCAAGCTGATTGCCGGCGAGGAGGAGCACCGCTGTAAGTGCTCCCCGGGCTCCCTCTCGGCCAGGGCCCCGTTGCAAGGCGTAGGACCTTGACCACGCCATGATGCGGCGCAATTCGCGCCCGACCACCGCGGTTGCCATGCGGCGCCCGGCCGGGCTGCGGGATCGAAGGGCGGGGTGGCGCATCTATAGGTATATGAGCCATTTGTTTTCGCCAATTACGTTTCGAAACATTACGTTGAACAACCGGATTGCCGTATCGCCGATGTGCGAGTACTCGTGCGTGGATGGGTTTGCCAATGACTGGCACCTGGTGCACCTGGGCAGCCGGGCAGTGGGCGGCGCAGGACTGGTGCTGACCGAGGCGGCAGCGGTGCTGGCCGAGGGCCGGATTACGCCGAACGACCTGGGGATCTGGAAGGACGAGCACATCGCCGTGCTGGCGCGCGTTGTGGAGTTTGTGCATGGGCAGGGCGCGCATGCGGGCATCCAACTGGCGCACGCCGGACGCAAGGCGAGCATGGGACGGCCGTGGGAGGACGAACGGCTGATGGCGCCCGAGGAGGGCGGCTGGAAAGACGTTGCCGCACCCAGCGCGGTTGCCTTCAACGACCGCTATGCGCAGCCGCAGGAGCTGGACGCGGCGGGGATCGCGCACGTGAAGCAGGCGTTTGCGGCGGCGGCGCGGCGGGCGCTGGCGGCGGGGTTCGACGTGGTGGAGGTGCATGCTGCGCATGGGTATCTGCTGCACGAGTTTCTGTCGCCGCTCTCCAACAAGCGGACGGATGAGTATGGCGGGAGCTTTGAGAACCGGATTCGGCTGCTGGTGGAGACGGTGGACGCGGTGCGGGCGGAGTGGCCGGCGCATCTGCCGCTGTTTGTGCGGATTTCGGCGACCGACTGGACCGACGGCGGCTGGGATGTGGACCAGTCGGTGGAGCTGGCGCGGGTGCTGAAGCAGCACGGCGTGGACCTGATCGACACATCTTCGGGCGGGAACGTGAGCGGCGCGACGATTCCGACGGGGCCGGGCTACCAGGTGCCGTTCGCGGAGCGGATTCGGCGCGAGGCGGGGATGGCGACCGGCGCGGTAGGGCAGATTACCGCGGCGGCACAGGCCGACCAGATTGTCCGCAACGGCGAGGCCGACCTGGTGCTGCTGGCGCGGGAGATGCTGCGCGATCCGTACTGGCCGCTGCATGCGGCGAAGACGCTGGGCGCGGCGGTCGCGTGGCCGCCGCAGTACCTGCGCGCGGCGCCGGTAAATTCGCCTGCCAGACAGCCGATTCAGCGAACAGAATGACCTGGACGGGCGCCCTGCGGGCGTTCGCACGCCTTCTTCCTGCTTCGCGTGGTGCTCCCGATGGTCGCCATCAAATTCTGTGCCGACCTTCAGGAGGAATGGGCGAAGTAGCAATAGGGGCGTGGGAACGCCCGTCTAGCGGAGTTCGATGCGGACGGCGGTGGTGTCGCCGTCGGTGAAGGTGACTTCGCGGCTGGTCATGACGACGTTGGGGTCGTATTTTCCCTTCCCATGCCAGGCGAGGGGGAGGTTGTCGGGCTGGTCGGATTCGGTGAGGCAGGCGATCCAGCGGATGCAGGTGAGGCGCGCGGGCGTGCCGGGGCGGTGGTTCCAGGCCTGGATGAGGGTGCGGTGGGCGTCGGGATCGTCGCTGTCGAGCAGGAGGACGTCGCTGGAGTAGTTGATGTAGACCTCGACGCCGGGGTGGGGCAGCTGGTTGTGATAGACGGCGGCGAGCGGGTCGCGCAGGTAGACGCGCTGGCGGTTGTAAATGAGCACCGCGAGGAAGGCGACGAGCAGGAGGGTGACGATGGTCTTCATCATGGGATCACTTGGTGATGCGTGCTGGACTTCGTGGTGGTGCTCCCGCTGGCCGGCGTGGAATTTGTCCGCGCCTATTTCTTTTCTTCGTGGTATTCCTGTTCGGTGTTGATCTCCCAGAGCGCTGCTTTGTCGACGTGGCCGGCGACGATGCCGTCGACGGCGTGCATGGCGGTGAGCATGCTGTGGTCCTGGTTGTTGTATTTGTGCATGCCGTTGCGGCCGACCAGGAAGAGGTTGTCGATGCGGTTGGTGAAGTCCTTGAGCTCGTCGAAGCGGGAGTAGGTGCCGAAGTAGGCGGGGTAGGTTTTGGGCACGCGGACGACGTGGGCGTCGGAGACATCGGCGGCGTCGAGGATGCCGATCCTGGCGACTTCGGCGATGGCGAATTTCTTCAGGTCGTCGTCGGGCATCTTCCACAGATCGTCGGTGTCGTAGCAGAAGTATTCGAGGCCGATCCAGACCTTGGTGGGGTCGCTGACCAGGTAGGGGCTCCAGTTGTTGAAGATCTGCAGGCGGCCGAGGAGGACGTCGGGCTCCTGGATGTAGATCCAGGTGTCCTTGAGCAGGCCGCCGTCGGGCTCCTTGACTTTGAGCCGGTCGGCGAGCAGGCCGACGGTGATGAAGTCGCGGTACTGGAGGCCGTCGGAGACTTCGAGCACGTTGGCGGGGATGGGCGTGTCCATGGCGCGGAGCAGTTCGCGCATGGGCATGGTGGAGAAGAAGTAGTCGCCGGCGAAGGTGCGGCGCTCGCCGGTGGAACTGACGGCTTCGAGCGAGGTGACGTGGAGAGGCGCGCCGGGGGTGGGCTGCGGTGCGAAGTTGAGCTTGTCGACCTTCCACTGCATGTGGATCTCGCCGCCCTTCTGGCGGATGAGGTCGGCGACGTGCTCCCATAGCTGGCCGGGGCCGAACTTGGGATACATGAAGCGCTCGATGAGCGAGGTCTCGGTTCCCTTCTGGGCCATGTCCTTGCTGGCGGGGTCGCCGGCGGGCTTTTTGCTGCTGAAGGCTTTCTTGAGGAAGTGCTTGACGGCGGTGGTGAGGGAGAGGCCCTTGATGCGCTGCGCGCCCCACTCGGCGGAGATCTCGTGGCAGGGCGTGCCCCAGACTTTTTCGGTGTAGCTCTTGAAGAAGGTGAGGTAGAGCTCGCGGCCGAAGCGGTTGATGAGGAAGTCTTCGAGGGATTTTTCCGGCTTGATCTGGTGGACGCGGGACCAGGCATAGCTGGTGCCGACGCGGGCCATGCGGACCAGGCCGAGGTTCTGGATAGTGTTGGAGGTAAGGGTGATGGGGTAGTCGAAAAACTTGCGCAGATAGTAGATACGGCTGCGGCGCGGGCGGATGAGCATGACCAGGTCGGGGTTGGCGGGCTCGCCGACCACTCGGGACGGTCTCGGCGACTTCGGCTTCGGCGTCTTCGCTCGGGGTCGGGGTCTCGGCGCGTCGCCCAGCAGCGGGCCGATGCCGCGCAGGGGCGGCTCCTCGGTGCAGGTGGGCGGGGACGGTGACGACGCGCTTTTTGCCCTGGTAGCTGATCTCGAGCGGTGCCGGCTGGCCGCTTGGCGCGGCGGCATCGGGCGGGGCGTCGGAGCCGGGGACCGAAGCATCGGGCGGCATCAGGTCCATCCACCACTGCATCACGCGGTCGGACTTGGAGAAGAAGCGGTGGCCGCCGATGTCCATGCGGTTGCCTTTGTAGCGGATGGTGCGGGAGATGCCGCCGATTTCGTCGCTGGCTTCGAGGATGACCGGAACGATATCGGAGCGCCGGAGCAGTTCGAGCCCCGCGGTGAGGCCAGCGGGGCCGGCTCCTATGATGATTGCTTGCTTTGCCATTCGACTTCGTGTCCCCCAACACCGGGCGCACCCGGCTTACCACCATTCGACCACAAATTCCGGGTGCGGACTTCACGCCAAGGCAAAGACGTGGCACAGGTTCCCGCCGAGTTATCGCGCCGGCCGGCGGGACAATTGGGCCGGATGCGACGCGCATGGGGCTAGGGGGACGATCGGCGGAACGGAGCAAGCAAGGGGGATCTCCGGGCCGGCGAAGACGGGAGTGATGGGGCACGTTCCCGGCCGAAAATTAATCTTCTGTTAACATTGACACGCGCATTGGGGGAGCGCAGAATTCATGCCACTCGGAGGTGTGCTATGCGCCTGTCCGTTTCGGCTCCCCCGCTCCCAGCCAGAGTAGACTTCGCGCACCAGGCGATGCGGACGGCGGTATTTTTGGCCCTCGCCGCATGGCTGTCGCCGCCCAGCCTGGCGCAGTACCTGCCTGCCACCACATCATCCGCGCAGCGCATGCAGGATTCCGGGGAGTGGGCGCAGATCCAGCCGCATCTGCCCGACCCGGCCACCGCAACCGCACAGATGCTGGAGACACAGGCCGACATTTTGCGCGCGCGACGCTTCCCGCTGGACGCCATCGACTACTACAACTACGCGATGGCGCGCGGCGGCAATGCGCCGGAACTGCTGAACAAGGTGGGCCTTTCGGAGCTGGAGATGGGCAATATCCAGCTGGCGCGGGCGTACTTCGGGCGGTCGGTGAAGCTGAACCGCAAGGACGCGGACGCGTGGAACAACCTGGGCGCGTCGGAGTTTCTGGACGGCAAAGCGGTGGACGCGCTCTCCGACTACAAGCGGGCGGTGAAGCTGGACCGGCACAAGGCGGTTTATCACGCCAACCTGGCGAACGCGTTCTTCGATGCCAAGGATTTCCACGGGGCGCGACGGGAGATTGCGGCGGCGCTGGAGCTGGACCCGAAGGTCTTCGACCGGCAGGGCACCGGAGGCGTGGCCGCGCATGTGCTCTCGTCCAAGGACATGGCGCAATTCTCCTTCGAGATGGCGAAGATGTATGCGCGCAGCAACATGGAGGAGCAGATGCTGCACGCGCTGGGAATGGCGGCGGAAGCGGGCATGGATGTGCAGATCGAGATGCACAAGGACCCGGTGCTGGTGCAGTACGAGATGGATCCGCGGGTGGTGACGCTGGTGCACAACGCGCTGCTGCTGCGGGCGACGCGGCCGGCGACGGTGAGCGCGGAGCGTCCGGCGAGCCCGGCCGGCGGCTAGAGCAGCGGACGCGAGCGGGGGGGGTGAGTCTCGGCGCGCTGCCACGCGGGCGGCGAAGATGAAAGAATCAGGGCATGGCTAATTTGACCCTGGTTTACGGAATGCGGCTGCTGCCGGCGGATGAGGTGGCGTCGGTGAGTGAGGCTCCAATCACGCTGAAGAACGGCAACGAGGCGCATGTGACCATGCATGTGCTGGAAGGCAGCCGCGAGCAGATTGAGGCACAACTGCGGCTGAGCATCGAGGCGTTCTTCGACTTCTACCCGGAAATCTAGGCTGTATCGACCTATCGAGACCGATGGAAATACGGTTTTCCAGGTATCTTGAGCGCGGGCTTTCAGAGGGTGCTGAAAGGCGGCCCAGAGTAGTCCGAGGCCGCAAACAGTGACCTCAGCGGCTCAAGCCGCGATGATCTGCGGCTTTTACGGCACGGATAAATCCGTGCCCTTAAGCAAAGCGGAGTTTTTCAGCATCCACTTTCAGCCCGCAGACGTTTTTGCCGGGTCACCTGGGGCTGCGCCTCAGGCTACGAGAGCGCGCGCCTTCAGCGCGACCTGATCCATCATAACTTGCCTCGGAGCATAGGTCGATACGGCCCAGGCACCTCGGCACTTCATGCGGTTCCCGACGGCACTTCGTGCGGTTCCCGACGTACTTCGGCCGTATCCATGGGCGGGCCGTACGGTATTGGACGGCACTTCGTGCCGCGTTGGACGCTGCGAATCAAGGCCGCAGCAGGCCTGTAGCGAAACGAGACATGCAACCCACCTCCGCGGCGCTGTGACGAAGAACAGAGAGACGGCGGAGGCCGGAAGCGATGCGAAGGGCGAGGCTGGCCGGGATTTCGTGCGCGCTGATGCTGATGGTGGCGTCGGGCGGCGGGCACGCGCGGGCTCAGGCGGTTTCCGCGGTGGACGGAGGCGCGCCGGCGACCACCCAGGACGCGCTGCAGGCGATGGCGCGGCGGGCGGCGGTGATCTTTGCCGGGCGGGTGGTCGCGGTGCGGCGGGCGGCCGGGGTGGTGGAGATTGAGTTTGCCGTGGATGACGCAGTGCGCGGGACGAGCGGCGGCAGTTACACGCTGCGCGAGTGGGCGGGCCTGTGGCCGGCGGGCGAGCAGCCGTTCCGCGCGGGCCAGCGCTACCTGATGCTGCTGCATGCGCCCAGCGCGGCGGGGTTGAGTTCGCCGGTGGGCGGAGCGGATGGCGCGATTCCGATTCATGGCGAGGCGCTGCTGCCAGTCATGGGAGTCACTGTGGATGCGCGCACGGTGGACTTGCGCTGGGTTGCGACCGGGGTGGTCCGGACGGTTGCCTATCGGGCGGAGTCGGTGGCGCGGCCGATCGGGCTGCCCAGCGGCGTGCATGCGGAGGCGATCGCGGCGATGCCCGCGCAAACGCCGGCCGCCGCTTCCGATATACAGGAAGCAGCGGCCGAGGCGCCGGCAGTGAGCGCGGGGCTGGATGCGGCGACGCAGAACGTCGCGTATGCGACGGTGCTGGCGCTGCTGCGGAGCTGGGAGAGGGACGATGCGGCGCGGTAGACTGCGGCGGGCACGGACAAGCCTGCGCGCCGGGTTGTGGCTTACGCTGTTGCTGGGCGCGGGGCTGGCGCGGGCGGAGGGTCCACGCTGGGTGACGGGGCCGCCGTACTTCACCAGCAGCGGCCAGCCGGTGGTCTGGTATACGAACTACCCGCTCTACTTCACCGACCCGGGCGATTTGAGCGCATCTGTGAATCATGCGGCTGCGGATGCGCTGGTGGCCGCGGCGGTGAGCGTGTGGAACGTGCCGACCGCGGCGATCGAAGTGACCCAGGGCGGCGAACTGGCGGAGCATGTGAGCAGCGCGAATACGTACCTGGGCGAGCGGCGGGCCGGTGTTTCCGGCGGACGTCGCGAGCACGAACTACGCGGCCATCCAGATTGCGGTGATCTACGACAGCGATGGCTCGGTGACCGACCTGCTGCTGGGCGGGGGCGCGAGCGAGCCCGCGGAGTGCCGGCAGAACGGCGTGACCGAGAGCGTCGACTCGATTGTGCCGGCGGGGTTGATCCAGCACGCCATCCTGGTGCTGAACGGGCGCTGCACCGGGCCGCTGCCGCAGCAGCAATCGCAGCTCGAGTACCAGCTGGAGCGGGCGTTCGGGCGAATCCTGGGAGTGGGGTGGTCGCAGACCAACGACAACGTGTTCACCTACGCCACGCAGCCGACCTACCTGCAGGCGCAGCACTGGCCGATCATGCACCCGATCGATATCGTGTGCGGTGCATACACGTACCTGTGCCTGCCGCAGCCGTTTACGCTGCGCGACGACGATGTGGGGGCGATCAGCGAGCTGTATCCGATGATGGCGTACTGGTCGTTTCCGTCCACGCCGCCGGCGCCGGGCAAGGTGTGGAGCTGGAGCTGGCCAGCATGGCCTACGGGACCGTAAGCTTTCCCACCGGGCAGGGCATGCAGGGCGTGAATGTGGTGCTGCAGCGCCGGATGGGCGGCTACGCGACACCGGAGCCGTTCTACGATGCGTCGTCGGTGACCGGGTACCTGTTCCAGCAGGAGGCAGGAAATCCGGTGACGGGGACGGGCGCGGGAGTGGGCGCGAGCCAGGGCTCCACGGACGGCAAGTGGGAGGGCTACTACGGCGTGGGATGGATTCCGGATATCGATCCCCCGGGGTCGTTCAATGGACCGATGCAGGCGGTGGTGTCGATGGAGGCGGTCAATCCGCTGTACGTCGGGGCGCACGCGGTGGGGCCGTACGCGATGGGGAGCGTGGAGCCGTCGGGGAGTGCGCCGGCGGTGATGACGGCCTATCCGCTGCAGCCGTATCTATACGCGTGGGGCGGCGTGGAGACCGACCTGGCGCCGGCGAATGCGGCGAGCGACTGCGCGACCGCAGGCGATGGGACGGAGACGGCGCCGCTGGCGGTGGCCGCGGGCGGATGGTGGACGGACGTGCTGTGCGCGCATGGGCATGCGGCGTGGTCGAGCTTCAGCATGCAGGCGGGACGGACGGCGACGATTGAAGTGACGGCGCTGGATGAGAGCGGGCTGGCGACAACCGCGAAGGCGATGCCGCTGATCGGGGCATGGGCCGCAACCGATGCGACGGGAACGCTGCCCACGCTGGCGGCGACGCCTTCGGCCTTCAACACGGTGTCGCTGGGAATGACGGCGACCGGGCGTCGCGACGGCTGCGGCGGCGGAGGGGCTGCGGCTGGCGATTGCGGATGCGCGCGGCGATGGCCGGCCGGACTTTGCCTACCAGGCGCGCGTGCTTTATGCGGATTCGATTGCGCCCGCGGCGGTGAGCGTGAATGGCGGGGTGATCACGATTACCGGGATGGGATTTCGTGCGGGCAACGCGGTGACGGTGAATGGCGTGGCGGCGGCGGTCGCGAGCTGGAGCGCGAACAGCATCGTCGCCGTCGCGCCGATGGAGAGCGCGTTTGCCGCGCCGCCCGCGGGGCCGGTGGACATTGCGGTGGTGGATCTTTCGACGGGTGGGTCGACGGTGATGACGGGCGCGCTGACGTATAGCGCGAGCGTGGCGCCGGATGAGATGACGCTGGTGGCGGCGCCCTCGGGAACGGTCCCGGTGGGGACGGCGCAGCCGTTTGCGGTGCGAGTGACGCTGGGCGATGGGGTGACGCCGGTGGCGGGACTGCCGGTGACGTTTTCGTTGAGCTGCGGGTGCGGCGCAGTTTGCGGGATGTACCGGGTCGCCGTGCGTGGCGCTGACGGACGCGACGGGGATGGCCTCGACCACGGTGACGGCGACGGCGTTTGGCGCGGTGACGGTGACGGCGGCAGCGGTGGGCGCAAGCGAGACGGCGAGCTTCAACGCGGTGGCGCAGAGCGTGGCGGCGCTGCAGGCGGTGGAGTATCTGGCCGCGGGAGCGACGGTGGCATGGACGCCGCAGGTGAGCGTGGTGGAGAACGGCGCGCCGGCGGCGGGGACGAGCGTGGCGTGGACGGGTTCGGCGGGGATGGCGGTGTCGCCGGCGGTGAGCATGGCGAATGCAATGGGCGTGGCGCAGACGGCGGCCGTGGCGGGGCCGCTGGCAGCGGGGGTGCAGGCCACCGGGCAGGCGTGCGCGTGGACCACGGTGTGTGCGGGGTTTGCCGCTGTGGGGGTCGATCCCTCGGCGTGGCGGGTGGTGGTGGTGAGCGGAGCGGGACAGACGGTGACGGCCCCCGCGGCCTTTGCGCCGGTGGTGGTGAGGGTGACGGACGCCAGCGGCGACCCGGTGGCGGGAGCGGCGGTATCTATATATCAGACGGTGGATGCGGCGGAGATGGCATGCCCGGCGCGGGGGCCGTGTCCGATTGCGCCGGTGCTGGCAGCGTCCAGCGCGACAGCGGTTTCCGACGCCAATGGGCTGGTGAGCGTGACGCCGATGCAGGTTGCGGGGGTGGGCGAGGTGACGAATCTTGCCGTGGCGACGGGGACCGAGGGGTTTGCCGCGCTGTCGATCGACCAGATGCCATAGAGAGCCGCTACGCGGGCGCCGGTCACTGCGGGCGTTCCCACGCCCTCCGATTGCTTCGCGGGATCCTCCCATTGGCCGGCAGGGGACTGTGGGAGCGACCATCGGGAGCACGATG
This sequence comes from uncultured Acidobacteriaceae bacterium, assembly GCA_963787905.1. Classification (GTDB taxonomy): domain Bacteria; phylum Acidobacteriota; class Terriglobia; order Terriglobales; family Acidobacteriaceae; genus Edaphobacter. The sequence goes on from CAWBFL010000013.1 coordinate 31,733, forward strand.
CGCAGCCCGGTCCGCAGCCCGGTACGCGTCGCCAAGTGACCCCGCCACGCGGAGTGGGACCGTCCGGCAGGGCACTCTCTTGCATGCTCCAGTCCGGCGGGCAATCGGCGGGGACCACGGCGCAGATGGCTCAGGACGTTATATCTTGGATAAGGACAGGTTGCGATCTGCATATCCGGGCGGGAGCGCCCGGACGCCCGGTTTACCCCCTGCCGGCAAGCTGGCCGGGGGCCAGGGTTTTAGCCCCAGCGAGCGCGCTCGCCGGCGGTCCCAAGGATTTGGAGAAGAATGCCAAGGATGACGAAGAAGAATGAGATGGGAGCCTTCGCGAAGGCGCATGACGGCGCGAAGGTTTCAGGGTGCAGGCGCAGTCTGGCAATTGCAGCGATGGTGGCAGCCATGGGATTGCCGTTGATGGCCGGCAGCGCGCAGGCGCAAACGCGGCTGGGACCGGCGCCGCCCATTACCTACGACAACAAATTCGAGGTGTACGGCGGGCTGAACTACATGGACTTCAAGGCCGGCGAAAACCTGCCGACGCGCATGAGCCTGGGCGGCGGCGAGTTTGAGGGCACCTGGTGGGTGACGCCCAGGATCGGGATTGCGGGCGAGTATCGCGGCGAGGCAGGCACCACGCAGGTGTATCCCAACGCGCAGATCTACAACATTCACCGGCCGCTGGTGTACATGAACATGGGGATGGGCGGGGTGCAGTATCGGGGGCCGAAGAACCAGCACGCGGCCATCGACTTCCACGCTTACGGCGGGATTGCGAGCGGCGTGTTCGACGCGGGAACCGCGGGCGCGGGACCGGGGGCGGCGGGAACGACGCCAGCCGGAAACGCGCAGATTGTGGGACTGTACAACAACCACGCCGCACCGATCTTCGCGGTGGGCGGCAGCATCGACTTCAACCGGTCGAAGAACTGGGCGATCCGCTTCTCGCCCGACCTGATCTTTGAGCACTTCGGCAACGAGACGCGCGAGTTCTTCGCCATCTCCGGCGGGATCGTCTACCGGATTCCGACGAAGAAGAAGTAGCAAGGCGGCACAGCGCGCCAGGAGCAACAGCAGATTCCCTGCGGGAATGACAAAGGGCGGTGCGGCATGCAGGCGATGCGGGATGTGTTGCGGGGAGAGCTGGGACGGAGCCTGCGCGGGATTCGCGAGGAGGACCGGCTGGCCGCGGCATGGACGGTGGCCTGCGGCTCGGCGATGGCCGGCCGCGGACGGGTGGCCGGGTACGCGGCCGGCGTGGTGCGCATTGCCGTGGCCGACGCGGTGTGGCTGAACCAGATGCGCTCGCTGGGCAACGTGCTCGAGCGCGATCTGGCGAAGATATCCGGACTGAAGGTCACGGGCATTGAGTTCGGGTTGGAGAAGAAATTCAGCGCCGAGGAACGCCGATTGCCGCGATTCGAGAAACAGAAGTAAGGGGTTCTAGAATCGGGGTCAATCGGGGTCAAGCCTTGGGTTGAAGTGAGGGCATGATGGCGGATGTTGGAAGCGTAACCGAGCAGGATGTGCTGCGCGTGGCCGAGCTGGCGAACCTGGACCTGACCGCCGAGGAGGTGCCGCGCATGCAGCGCGACCTGAACGCGATCCTGGGGCACATTGCGCAGTTGAACGAACTGGACACCAGCAATGTTCCCGCGATGGCGCAGGTGGGCGATCTGGAGCTTGACTTCGCGGACCTGGCGGGCCTGAAGCTGCGCGCGGACGAGGTGCGCCCGTCGCTGGACCGCAAGGCGGTGATGGCCGCGGCGCCGGAGACGGATGGGCGGTTCTTCAAGGTGCCGAAGGTAATTGAGAGGTAGGCACTTCGTGCGGTTCTCGACGCGCTGCGCGCGGGAAGACCAATGCAGGATGGTTTGAGAGATTGAAAGGCGTTAGGCAGCATGACGATTGATGAGGTGAGGGCAGGGGTTGCGAGCGGCGAAACGACGGCGACGGCAGTGGCCGAGCGGCATTACGCGAAGATCGCGGCGGAGGATGGGCCGAGCGGCAAGAACATTCATAGCTTTCTCGCGCTGAGCCAAGAGCGGGCGCTCGCCCAGGCGGCGAAGATCGACGCGCTGGCGGCGAAGGGCGAGGCGCTGCCGGTGCTGGCCGGGGTTCCGGTGGGGATCAAGGACGTGCTGGCGATGCAGGGCTCGCCGGCGACGGCGGGGTCGAAGATTCTGGAAGGCTACCTGCCGCCGTACGACGCGACCGCGGTGAAGAAGCTGGAAGCGGCGGGAGCGGTGCTGCTGGGCAAGCTGAACTGCGACGAGTTTGCGATGGGCTCGTCGAATGAGAATTCGGCCTACGGGCCGGTGCGGAATCCGCGGGCGCTGGACCGGGTGCCGGGCGGGTCGAGCGGCGGCAGCGCGGCGGCGGTGGCGGCGGAGTTCTGCGTGGCCAGCCTGGGCTCGGATACCGGCGGATCGATCCGCCAGCCGGCGGCGTTCTGCGGGGTGGTGGGCGTGCTGCCGACCTATGGGCGTGTCAGCCGCTATGGGCTGATTGCGTTTGCCTCGTCGCTGGACCGGGTGGGGCCCTTTGCGACCAACGTGCGCGACGCGGCCACCATGCTGGGCGTGCTGGCGGGAAAAGATGCGATGGACGCAACCAGCAGCGACCGGCCGGTGGGCGACTACGTGGGCGCGCTGGAGAAGCCGGTGGCGGGGCTGAAGATCGGCGTGCCGGAAGAGTACCTGGGCGAGGGGCTCGACCCGGAGATTCGCGCTGCGATTGAGAAGGCGCTGGACGGGCTGCGCGCCGCCGGCTGCACCATCGAGAAGATCAGCCTGCCGCATACGAAGTACGCGATCCCGACCTACTATGTGATTGCAACGGCGGAGGCTTCGGCCAACCTGTCGCGGTTCGACGGGGTGCGGTTTGGACTGCGGGCGCCGGGCGTGCAGACCCTGTCGGCGATGTTCCGGGAGACGCGCGACCAGGGTTTCGGCGCCGAGGTGAAGCGGCGGATTCTGCTGGGAACCTACGCGCTGAGCGCGGGATACTACGACGCGTACTACCGCAAGGCGCAGCAGGTGCGGACGCTGCTGACGCGCGATTTTCTGAAGGCGTTTGCCAAGGTGGACGCGATCGTGTCGCCGATTACGCCAACGCCGGCTTTTAAGCTGGGTGAAAAGACCGATGACCCGGTGCAGATGTATCTTGAGGACATCTACTCGGTGGCGGCGAGCCTGGCCTTGCTGTGCGGGGTGAGCGTGCCGTGCGGCGAGACCCAGGCGGGATTGCCGATCGGGGTGCAGGTGATGGGCCGGCACTTCGACGAGGAGACGATGCTGCGGGTTGCGCTGGCGATCGAAGCAGGACAGGTCACTTCGTGACGCGTATTGGGCTTCGCGTTGGTGCTCCCGATGGTCGCAAACGAGGTTTTCGTGCCGACCGACGGGAGGATTCCGCGAAGCTCTGAAAGGCGTGCGAACGCCCGGGAGGCGGACATGCTGGAAGACGAGTTCGAAGTTCGGATGCAGCAGGTGTACCGGGACGGGAAGCGCGAGGCGAGGTTCAGCGCGCCGCTGTTCGCCGAGATGCTGCGCGAACATGGGGGCCTGGAAACCGCGCGGCGGTTCCTCCACTCGGTCGACTACGCTCAAGGCTTTACCGCGCTGTGGGAGCGCAAGCGGCTGGACCTGACGGTGGAGGCGGTCATCCTCGAAGAAGAGAAATGGCACCCGCTGTTTACGCCGGAAGAGATTGAAATCTGCCGGAAGCGGCTGAAGGAATATGGGTATGGGGAGGGAAGGTACTAGGTACGTAGGTCTGGGTACTGGGGGGGGCTGCCAGTGGGGCGGGGGAACAGTAGTTTGGGGTCGCCATATCGCAGCGGGGTACACTGCGGGGATGGATGCGGAGCGGCAGTCGGGCGAGGCGGTGCGGCGAATTGCGGCGTTTGATGTGGGGGACAAGCGGATTGGGGTCGCGGTGACGGACGCGCTGGGGTATACGGCGCAGCCGCTGCTGACCATCTATCGCAAGACGCCGCATCTGGATATGAAGTCGATTGGGCGGATCCTGCGCAAGCATGAAATCGCCGAGGCGGTGGTGGGCCATCCGGTGAATATGTCGGGCGAGGCGGGAGCGCGGGCGCGCAAGGCGGAGGAGTTTGCCGAGCAGTTGCGGGCGCAGTTCGCGATCCCGGTGCATCTGGCCGACGAGCGGCTGACCACGTGGGAGGCGCACCAGTTGCTGGACGAGAGCGGGCATGCGCGCGGGCCGGAGCGGCGGAGGGTGATCGACCAGGTGGCGGCGGTGCTGATCCTGGAGTCGTTTCTGGAGGCGCGGGCGAACCGGGAAGCCCGTGCGAAGAGCGGGGCGGGGGACGTATAATGGAGTTTTGGTCGAGCACGCGCGGCCGGGGCAGAGGCAGGCTCCGCGACGCGCGTGGCGCAGTTCCCCGGTAGTTTGTGACGGTTGACGAGACGGTCTGCTGTCCGGGCTTGCGAAGAAAAGAAAGCCACTTGCGCAGGCATTCAAGCATCCCAGTACTGTGAAACTGCTGTTCCAGGAAGATTCCGGAAGGCCCCATGCCAGATCATATTAAGAAGCGGCTCGAAGAAGAGATTAAGGCGCTGGAGCGTGAGCTTACGACGGAGCTGCCGGCGGAGATCAAGAAGGCGGTCGCGCTGGGAGACCTGAGCGAGAACGCCGAATACCACATGGCCAAGCAGCGCCAGGTGTTTGTGAACGCGCGCCTGGGCCAGTTGAAGAAGCGCATGGGCGAACTGGCCATGGTGAACCTGGTCAACATCCCGCACGACAAGGTCGGCTTCGGCGCGACGGTGGTGGTGTTCGACTCCAGCAAGGACGAGGAGATCAGCTATAAGCTGGTGACGAGCGAAGAGTCGGACGTGACCAAGGGACTGATTTCGACCACCTCGCCGATTGGCCGCGCGCTGCTGGGCAAGAAGATTGGCGACGTGGCCACGGTGGTAACGCCGAACGGCAAGCGCGAGCTGGAAGTGCTGAAGCTGATCACCATCCACGACGAGGTGGAAGAAGAGATCTCCGACGAGGACGTGGCGGCGGGGTAGGATTCGTAACGAGCGACGCGCGCGCGTGGCCGCAGATCGATGACCGTATAGATGACCTGGACAAGCGCTTTCGGGAAGGGCAGCGGATGGTTGCTGCAGAAGATTGTCAACGGCCTGGCGCTGACGAGGATCTCGCCGAACGCACTGACCTTTATGGGCCTGGTGATCAACATCATTGCCGCGTGTTTCTTCGGCTTTGCGCGGGTGAATAACGCCAACAGGATGTTTTTCATGCAGGGATGATCATTATCGGCGCAGGCATCTTCGACATGGTGGATGGCCGGGTGGCGCGCAAGACCAACCAGGTAAGCGTATTCGGCGCGTTCTTCGATTCGGTGATGGACCGCTACTCGGATGTGGCGATCTTCTTCGGTCTGCTGGTGTACTACGCGCGCGGCAACCGCCTGTTCTACGTGGGGCTGGTGGCGTTTGTGATGACCGCGTGCGTGATGGTGAGCTATACGCGGGCGCGGGCCGAGGCGCTGATCGGGACCTGCAAGGTAGGCTTTATGGAACGGCCGGAGCGCATCGTGTGCGTGATCCTGGGCGCGCTGTGCAACCGCTGGGGGGTGATGGCGCCGGCGTTGTGGGTGCTGGCGTTGTTCTCCACCATTACGGTGATCCACCGGATTCGCTATACCTACCTGGAGACAGAACGGCGGAAGCTGACGCCGGCGCAGGAAGTTCCAGTGCCGCTGGCGAGATAAGCCAGAGCCGCGGACCAGCTGCGGCTCTGCCGTTCTGCAATCCCCGAGTCAGCGAATGCCGCCGGAGATGTTGAGGGTCTGGCCGGTGATGTACTTCGAGTCGGACGACGCGAGGAAGACCGCGGCGGGCGCGATGTCGTCGGGCTGGCCGATGCGGCCCAGCGGCGTCTGCGCCACGAAGCTCTTCTCGAAGTCGCTGCCAATAAAGCCGGCCGATGTGGATGCCTTCCGTTTCGACGATGCCTGGGTTGATGGCGTTGACGCGGATGTCTTCGAACCGAGTTCCTTGGACAGGATCACGGTGATGGCATCGACCGACGCCTTGGTGGCGGTGTAGGTCGAGCTGCCCGGAGGATAGAGCGTGGTGACCGCGGAGCTGATGTTGATGACGCTGCCGCCCTCGCCGTTGAAGTACTTCGCGGCTTCCTTGGTGGTGAGCAGAAGGCCGAGGACGTTGAGGTTGAACTGCTGATGGAACAGCTCCTCGGTGATCTGGTCGAGCGGCGCGAAGGCATAGACGCCCGCGTTGTTGACCAGGATGTCGAGCCGGCCGAAGGCTTTCTTGGTTTCGGCGAAAAGACGCGTAATGTCGGCCTGTTTCGATACATCGCCCTGCACCGCGATGGCTTTGCCGCCGGCGGCGACGATGGCGGCGACCACCTTATCGGCGCCTTCCCTGCTGGATGGCGTAGTTGACGACGACCGATGCGCCTTCCGCGGCCAGCGACTTCGCGATCTCCGCGCCAATGCCTTTGGACGCGCCGGTGACGACTGCTACCTTGTTCGTAAGTTTGCTCATGATCCGCTCCTCTTTTCATCAATTTGATAGTTCGACAACCATCTAATTGATTCGGCCGGATGCAGGTTGGATGCGGAATACTTTTTCGGGCAGGTTAATTTCTCGGCGGGCGGCGCGGGGGCGGCAGCTTTCAGATCTGCGGCCATGCGGGCGACGTAGGCGTCGAGCACGTCGCGGCACAGGCGATAGCTGACGAACTTGCCCTCGCGCGTGGATTCGACCAGGCCGGCCGCCTCCAGCTCCTTCATGTGGTGGGAGATGGTGGGCGCGGTGATCTCGCAGCAGCCGCTGCGGATGGACTCGCAGGAGAGGGTGTCGCCGGCCCGGCTGATGCGCTTGAGCAGGTCGTAGCGGCGCGGATCGGCGAGCGCCTTGGCGATCAGGTGGAAGCGAGCGTCGGTGAGTTTCCGCACAGCCATACCGCTATGTTAGAGCCAAAGCCGGGCGGTGTGGATTCCGGCTTGCCCCGATGCAGGCTCGCGGCCAACTCGCATAGACTAGAGCGGTGTGGAGGCGGAGCGATGGCGGATATTGCGGAACTGACGGAAAAGTTTGCG
>CAWBFL010000014.1:0-25247 GCA_963787905.1 uncultured Acidobacteriaceae bacterium
TCAACCTCGTCTTTTGCGTCTTGCGCGCTCGCCGTTCCCAGCAGACGCGCCCGCGCTGGTTCACCCCTCCGCAGCCGTCTGCAGGCTGAATTCCAAGGGCTCCGGCTGATAGCGTAGACCGGCTGATAGCGTAGAGAAGATGCGTCCCGTCTTCTTCTATCGTCCTTCTCCGCGCCCGTCGCGCAACAACGCCGGTTGGCGCTGGTGGTCCAATGTTTGGGCTCCGGTCGCCCTCGCCGTCGCCATCATCTGCGCCGAGTCCACCAGCACCTTCTCCTCCCAGAACACCAGCGGCTGGCTTCGCCCCATCTTCGAACATCTGTTCGGCGCTAAGAGCGACCCCGCCTGGGACACCTTTCACCACCACCTGCGCAAGTCCGGCCACTTCCTCGGCTACGGGAGCTGTCGGCTTCACCTTCCTCCGCGCTTGGCTCCATACCCTCGACTGGCGCGGCCCCATGACCCTGATCGCCTGGCGCGTCGAAGCCACCATCCTTGCCATCTTCTCCACCGCCCTCGTCGCCAGCGCGGACGAGTTCCACCAGTCGTTTCTTCCCAGCCGCACCGGAACCCCGCTCGACGTCCTGCTCGACACCACCGGTGCCAGCGCGCTGTGTCTCCTCGTCTGGCTCATCTGCTGGACCGGGCGCACCCAGCGCGAAGAGTTGAGCCTCTAGCCTCCAAACCCGTGCGGCCGGCTCAGCCCGAATGCCTTACCGCCGCCGCAATCGCGGCTGCATCGCCATCGCATCGAAGCGGTGTTTCGGCACGAATCCGAAGCGCTCATACAGCGTTACCGCCGGAACGTTCTCTTCCGTCACCGTCAGCGTGATCGCCTCGAATCCCGCCTGCGTTAATGCCTCCGCGCTCTGCCGTAGCAGCGCCAGTCCCAGCCCCCGACCGCGATACGCCTTGGCCACGCACAGTTGCGTGATGTGCGCCACCTGCGGCGCCACCCGCGAGCACAGCACCATGCCCACCAGTGCGCCGCTCTTCCGTTCCCGCAGCATCCACGAGTAGTTGGCCTCGAACGTGCCGCATCCCGGAAATCGCACGATGTTGTGCAGGAACCGCAGCGAGCCGTGCAGCGACTTGTACTGGTCGTTGATCTGCGCGTCGGTGTGGCCCACATAGCTCGTGTAAATCAGCTCTCCCGCTGTCTGATAATCCTGGGCAGTCCACGCAGACAGCGCCAGCTCCGGTGGAATGCCCTGCGCCCCGCTTTCCCGCAAAGCGCCCGCCGCTCCCCGCAGATCGCACTCCAGAAACAGCCGCGGATACAGCGTGAACTCCGGTCCGGAAAACACGTCGGCAAACGATCCTGCGTCGAACAGCAGCAGTTGCGACTCCACCCGGTCGACCGCCGGTGAATGGCGCAGCATCTCCAGCACATGCACCAGCAGCACCCGCGTGGCCTCCACGTCGCTCATGGTCCGGTGTCCGCTGGCGAAGGCGTCGCCCAGCACCGCCTTGTGTCCTTCGTAGACGCAAAAGGTATAGCCGCACACCCGGCCGCGGTCCAGCGCCACAAAGCCGTGCAGAATGCGCGACTCCAGGTACTGCAGCAGCAGCTCGGTGGAGCTTCTGTAGTCCCAGTGCAGCCGCTCGCGCCACAGCTCCGCCTCACGCTCCAGCAACGGCCGCAACTGGCGCGAGGAGAAGTGGCGCAGATCGAGAATTTCGATTTGGGAAGCAACCGGCAGGCTGGACATGGGTACCGCTGTGGACCTCGACTTCAATTCCATCCAAAATACCTGTCGAGTTTACTAGCGTCGAGCTTTATCGCGCGCCGCGCGCGAAGAAAACGCGTCACGCCGTGACCTAGCGCTTTGGATACACCTTGTACACCTCAAGCCCCTGCGACGGGTAGAGAAACAGCGGCTCATACACGCGGCCGGCCAGCCAGCGCTCCAATTGTCCCGACTGGTTGGCCGGGATCACCAGCAGATGCGCGTCCGCGGGAACGCCGTCCTTGCCATAGTCGATCGGCTCTTCATTGCGATAGAACGCCAGCCCGTAGACCAGGTCGCGCCGGACGTTCTCGACCGCAACCTCCTTTACATCCGGTGACTGCTGCTGCATCTCCCGCGCCAGCGGCCGCGCCGAATAGTTCAGGTCCAGGTCTCTGCCGTGGAAGCCCAGCAGGAAAACCATCGCCGCCAATACCGGAAACAGCGTGGCGTTGCGCACATGCGCAATGCCGCCGATCTGGATCGTCCGCACCACCGCGAAGAAGACCAGCACCGCCGCCGCGCTCGCGCACACCAGCCAGCTCACCGGCGGCACCAGCGTCTCATACAGCATGTGCTGCGGCGCCAGCGTAATCACGAACGCCACCAGCGCGCAGGCGCCCGCATGCGACCACAGCAGCCACTTCGGCAGACCCACTCGCCGGATGCGATTCAGGTAATCGCCCGTCAGAATGGTCAGCGGCGGGATCGAAGGCAGAATGTAGCCGGGCAGCTTCGACTTCGAGAAGGTGAAGAACACGATCGGAAACAGCGCCCACAGCACCAGGAACTCCGGGAAGGCATCGCCCGCGCGCGAGTGCCCCAGATAGCGCTTCGGGTTCAGCCGAACCTTCCATTCGGCAATCGAGTCGCTCATCGCTGCCACCAGCGCGCGCAGGGCAATCACAGTCCACGGCATCAGCCCCACCAGCAACACCGCCAGGTAGTACCAGAACGGCTGGCGGTGCTCGTACAGGTTGGTCGCAAATCGCTCCAGGTTGTGCTGGACGATGAACTGTTCGATGAACGTCGGGTTCTCCCGCTGCACCGCGATGTACCACGGCAGCACCATCGCCAGGTACAGCAGCACGCCGGGCAGCCAGATGGTGCGGCGCAGCGCCGACCACTCCCGCCGCAGCCCCAGGAACAACAGAATGATGCCCAGCGCGAGGAACGGAGCCACCGGACCTTTGGCCAGGGTTGCCGCTGCGCCGAAGAAGTACAGGTCGAACAGCCAGAACTTCTTCCCTGTCTCGTACCACGCGTACCAGCCCAGCATGCCGATGCAGAACGGCGCCGCCAGCTGCATATCGGTCGACGCTCCGCGCGCGAATCCGATGATGGCGACGCACGACGCTGTAATCAGCGCCGCATCCAGCTGGCCTCCGGGCCGAAACCGCCGCATGTGCAGAAAGATCATGAAGATCAGCAGTCCCGCTCCAGTGGCCGAGGGCAGTCGTGCCGACCAGTCCGATACGCCGAACTCTTTGAAGAAGCCCATCGCCCGCCAGTAGTAGAGTGCCGGCTTCTCCAGCCACGGGTGTCCATACAGGATCGGCGTCACCGTTCCGCCATCCAGGCAGCGCAGTGAATTCTCGATCGCCCGCGGCGTCGGACGGCTGGGGAAGATCCTGGCCTTGTACTCATGGCAGACCTGCGAGTGCGCATTCAGCATCTCGCGCGCAATCTGCGCGTAGCGCGGCTCATCGGCCCCCACCAGACCCACCTGGTCGCCGCCGAAAACCGGAATCAATCCATAGAACAGCAGGACGGCCGTCGTCGCCACCAGCACCACAAACTCCCACGGCGACTGCGTGCGGAAGCTGTGGATCTGGATACGCAGCCAGGCGATCACCGCATGCTCTTTCCGTGCGCCGGACCCGGCGGATTGTGGAAAATCAGTCAATATATCCATCGTGGCGGAATTCGGTCAGCCCAACTCGACGAGCGAACCAAGGCTACCAGAGTCTCGTTTCATGCCGCCTGCGGCCAGTGCGATCGCGGTCCTCTCCGCAATGCGTCAAGGCATCTGCTCCGCGGGCTTCCCGGTTAACTCGGCGGCTTTGCTGGCGTTCTCCTCGCGCTTCCGGTCGCGCTTGCGGGTGCGCGCCAGCAACTCGTCCATGCGCCCGGTCAATCGCTCGGATCGGTCGATCGCGAAGGTCAAGTCGGGCACGTGGCGCACGCCCATACGGTCGCGCAGCGTCGAACGGATAAAGGCGCGCGCAGCCATCAGGCCTTCCAGCGTGGAGTCCTCTTCTGCCTCGCTGCCATGCACCGCGACAAAGACGCGCGCGCTCTTGCCGCCCGGCGCCAGCACCACATCGGTGACGTAGCTGGGAGCAATGCGCGGATCGGATAGTTCGCCCTCCAGCATCGCGCCAATTTCTTCGGAAAACGTGCTGGCGACGCGGTTGCGGTGATAGGTCCTGGCTCGGTGTTCCGGCATGTCTGCTCTTTCCTGCAACAGTCGCTGCAATTTCTTGCAACAGTCAAGGATACCAAAATTCACCGCACCGCCGCGGGCTCCGGCCGCTGGGCCTCACTCCGCCAGGATCTCCACGTAAGAGTCCAGAATCTCCGCGCCCAGCGTGTTCGCGAACCGATGCAGCGCGTCGTCCAGCTCGCGCATCTGTCCGCTCAGGTAAGCCGACGAGCCGGAGATCGCAGCCATTCCTAAAGTTGCCCGGTTCCATAGATTTGCATCGTCCAACTCCGCCACCGACACATTGAATCCATGCCGCACCTTGTCCTTCAGCGAGCGCAGCACCTGGCGCCGGTCCTTGATGGACTGCGCATGCGGAATGGAAATCTCGACGATGAGTTTGGCGATCGGCATTCGGAAATCAGCGTCCGGTGCGGGAACATTCGCCATGATTTCATGGCGTCGCTGGTCCGCATGCCGGGAACGGATGCGAAGATGGGGGAGGGAGACGGCAACAGCATGATCTCGCAGGCGAATTGTACGGCAGTCACCCCGATGGGCGCGAACCTGGTGTCGGAGATCGGTGTCCCCGGCGGCGGCGCGACCTTTCGGGCGTGGGCTCCACGGGCCACCGCAGTTTATGTCAACGGCGTATTTGGCGGAGTAAGCCGTACCGGCCAATCGCCCGATCTGCTGATGGCAAAGGATGCTAACGGCTATTGGTCGGGCTTCCTTGCCGACGCCGGAGAGGGCGACAGCTACCAGTTTTACGTCGTCGGCGCCGGTTCGAGCGGATACAAACGCGATCCCTACGCGCGCGAGCTGGCAAACGATCCGGCCGCACCGTTTCCCGTCTGTCCGGCTGTCATTCGTGCGGCCAGCGCCTACCCGTGGCACGATGCCGGGTTCGCGCCGCCCGGCTTTTCCGACATGGTGATTTATCAACTCCACATCGGAACCTATACCTCGCAGGCGACCGGACGCGGCTCAACCTTCTTGGATGTCATCGAGAAATTGGAATATCTGGTGGCACTGGGCGTGAACGTGGTGCAGCCGCTTCCGGTCTGGGGCAACGAGGACAACAACACCAGCACCAACGGTTCGCTTGGCTACGACGGCTCGGACTACTTCTCGCCGGAGATTGAGTACGGCGTATACGACCCGGCGCTGCTGGCAGCCCACCTGGTCACTATCAACCGCCTGCTGGCCGCCCGGGGATTCGCGCCGATAGCGCTCGCCGACATCACGCCCGCTTACGCGCAACTGAAGGCGATGGTGGACCTGCTGCATGTCTATGGCATCGCCGTGGCCTTCGACGTCGTCTATAACCACGCCGGTGGTTGGGGCGACACCTACACCGTCCCCGCATCGGTCGCTCCGGGCGGCACGCTCAACGGAGACGACGAGAGCCTCTACTTCTGGGACCGCGCCGTCACCAGCCCGAACGGCGTGTACGACAACAATCAGAGCCTCTACTTCACCGATCAGGGCTACGTCGGCGGGCTGTCGTTCGCGCTCTGGAACGCCGATGTCTGCGGCTATCTCCGCAACAACGCCAGCTTCTATTTAGACGAAATGCACGGCGACGGCTTCCGCTACGACGAGATCAGCATGCTGCTTGCGATGAACGGAGGCAGCGGCTGGGACTTCGTCCGCGGACTGACCGGCGCGGTGCGCGCGCTGAAGCCAGCCGCGCTGCAGAACGCCGAGTATTGGCCGGGTGAGTACTTCAACCAGCCCGCGACCGAAGCGGTGACGCCCGCCGGGCAAGGCGGCATGGGCTTCGACGCGGTGCAGCACGATGCATTGCGCGAGGCCATCCGGTCGGCGGTGACGCAGGCCGCCAACGGCGCCAGTGCGACCGTCGAGATGAGCGGGATTGCCATGGCGGCGTGGCCCACCGGCTTCGCACAGGCGTGGCAGACGATTCCGTGCGTCGAGAACCACGACATCGTGAAGATGGGAACCAGCCCGCGCATTCCAGCGCTCGCCGACGGGTCCGATCATCGCAGCTGGTACGCGCGCAGCCGGTCACGCGTGGCCTCTGCGCTGCTGCTTGCCGCGCCGGGGATTCCGCAGCTGTTCATGGGCCAGGAGTTCCTCGAAGACAAGCAGTGGGGCGCGGACCCGACCGACGCAAGTCACCTGATCTGGTGGGGCGGGCTGATCGAAGACACGGCCGGCAAAGCCGCGGACGGAGCCATGGCCGACCATCTGCGCTTCACCCAGGACGCGGTCCGGCTGCGCATGAGCCAGCCAGCGCTCCGCGGCGAGGGGCTGAACGTCTTCTATACCAGCGACGCCGACCGCGTGATTGCCTTCCAGCGCTGGGTGGAAGGCGCAGGGCAGGACGTAGTGGTGGTCGCAACGCTGAACGAATCGACGTGGTGGAACTACCAGCTGGGATTTCCGTCAGCCGGCAGGTGGGTCGAGGTCTTCAACAGCGACGCCTACGACAGCTGCAACGCCAACGGCGTCAGCGTCAACCCGCAGGTGGCAGGCAACGCCGGCGGCGTGACGGCGGACGGCCCTCCATTGCACAACCTTCCCGCGTCCGCGACCGTCGTGATTCCGGCGAACGGCGTGGTCATATTCGCGAAAGGCTAGTTGCCAGCCGCTCGTGACTGAGGAATAGTGGTGCAGCGGTTCCTTAGGTCAGCGGTTCCAAGGAGAAGATGAATGGCACGACTCATGGTGATGTACCGGACGCCGAAGGACACAGCCGCCTTCGACAAGTACTACTTTGAAACGCACGTTCCGATTGCGCAGAAGATTCCCGGCCTGCGAAAGTTCGAGGTAAGTCAGGGATGCATTGTGTCGCCTGCGGGAGACCCGCAAATTCATCGGATTGCCATCCTGCATTTCGACAGCATGGCGGCAATTCAGGCTGCACTTACCAGCCCGCAGGGGCAGGCTGCGGCGGCAGATGTGGCTGTGTTCGCACCGGAGCCGGACGCAGTGCAGATTCTGATGTTCGAGACCCGGCAGGTGTAGTCCCGGCTGGCGCGGCCTGGGGCTCGCGCCTCAGGCCGAAAGACGGTCTCCGGGCTCCTGTGCCCGGGTCAGCAAGCTGCGCGATGCGGGTGGATATGCAGCAGGTCTGGTGCAATTCGCGCCGGCGGGAAAATTAGAAGTACCAAGCGTGGTTCATTCGGTAACGTGCGGGTTTCATCGCGCTGTGGGGGATGTCAGACTAGGTTCCACGAGCCTCCTGTGACGCATGGGGTTCGCGGGTTCCAGGGCCGGGGCACGCAGGCCGGACGAGCGCAAACGCGCACACATTTTTGTCAGGGAGTAAAAGCCATGTCCGAGCAGTCAGACGATCTCCGCATTCGCTATCAGGACGACGCGCCCCGGGGCGCGCGCATCAAGGTCATCGGCGTGGGCGGCGGAGGCAACAACGCCGTCAACCGTATGATCGCGGCGGGCGTGGAGGGAGTCGAGTTCATTTCGGCGAACACGGACGTGCAGGCGCTGCAATTGTCTCAGGCGTCGGTAAAGTTGCAGCTGGGCGTCAAGCTGACCAGCGGCCTGGGCGCGGGCGCGAATCCCGATGTGGGCCGGCGCGCGGCGCTGGAAGATTCGGACAAGATTATCGAAGCACTCGAAGGCGCCGACATGGTGTTCGTCACCGCCGGCCTCGGCGGCGGCACCGGCACCGGCGCGGCTCCCGTCATCGCCAGCCTGGCCAGCGAGATGGGTGCGCTCACCGTCGCCGTGGTCACACGCCCCTTTGCCTTCGAAGGCAAGCGCCGCATGATGCAGGCCGAGCGCGGCATGCAGGAGCTGCTCGAATCCGTTGACACCCTCATCGTCATCCCCAACGAAAAGCTGCTGGCCGTGGCTAAGGACGCCGGCTTCTTTGAGAGCTTCCGCATCGCCGACGATGTCCTGCGCCAGGGCGTGCAGGGCATCTCGGACATCATTACCATCCCCGGCGTCATCAACCGCGACTTCGCCGACGTCAAGACCACGATGGCCGGCATGGGCTATGCAGTCATGGGTACGGCGACCGGCCACGGCAATAATCGCGCCATGGATGCGGCCATGGCGGCCATGGCCAGCCCGCTGCTGGAAGCCGGCGCGATCGATGGGGCTCGTGGCATCCTGATCAACATCACCGGCTCCAGCAACCTCAAGCTGACCGAGGTCAACGAGGCGTCCACCATCATTCAGAACGCGGCGCACGAGGATTGCAACATCATCTTCGGCGCGGTGCAGGACGAGCGCATGGGTGACGAAGTGAAGATCACCGTCATCGCCACCGGCTTCAAGCAGGAGATGCCGGATCGCCGCGCGCGCATGCTGGCCGAATCGACCATGCCTGGCGCGGACTACCAGGTGCCCATCCGCGGACGCAGCGTCCGCAGTAGCGAGGCGCCGGCCATGTTTGCCAGCGAGGAGATGGAGTCGCGCCATGCTCCCTCGCCGCGAGCGATGGAGGCGGCACAACAGATCTCAATTCCCATGGCGAAGCACGAATCGGCAGCCGAGGCTGAGGCGCCGCAGGACGAGATGTTGCAGGCCGGCCGTATTTGGGTGCGTCCGCAGGAAATGGACGAAGCAACCGAATGGGACGACGAAGTTGAGGATGAGAGCTCCGACGAGACCGGGTTTGCCGAAGAGTTCGAAACCGGGGAAGCTCGCTCCGAATACGCGCAGGATGATTCACCGGAAACCGGCGAGGAGCGCGAAGCCGAGCCGGAGCTGGTGCCTGTGTCGGCCTCGGTATTTGACGACGATTTCTTCCGTAGCCCGGCTGGCCGAGCCCGCGCCGCAGCCGACGGCGAGGGTTTCGCTCCACCGGCTGCCGTCCAGGCTGGGAGCGAGGAAAGCGCACGCGACGTCCGGTTGTTTGCCGGGGCCAACGCTTCCCATGCCGAGCACACCGAGACCGACGAATTGGATATTCCGGCCTTCCTGCGCCGGAGTCATTGATTTCATTGCGGAACTGGCTGGCCCGGTTTTGTGAAGGGCGTCACTGGGATTTCGGCGTCCGTCCCGTAAAATAGAGGAATCAGGTTCGGCGGTATGGATCTGACCGGTGGCGCAACTCTGACACCAGGATGCCCACGCCGCATAACGCTCATGCGCCTTGCCCATCGAGATAGCACCTACGGGCTATAGCCGGGCGGTTGAAACCAAGTGTTGAATGGTAGCAAAGGACCTGCCTGGCCGTGTTCGCTTGCAGGCAACCGGGCAAACCTTTTTTGTCCCGGCGGGTCGAAGCAATAGGCAGGGTAGTTCGCAACGGACCGATCGTACGAAGCGGATCGAGAACGAAAGCAGCAAAAGAACCTCGGGGGAAGCTCAGTACATGGCCCGGAATTTCAACTGGAACATTGCAGGTCTTATCTGCCTCATCGCCGCTTTGCTCATCGCGCCGTCTGCGCCGATGGCGTGGGCGCAGGCCAGCTCGGGTCAGGGCACTTCCGGCCCGGCGAAGACACACTCGGCGAGGCTGCATAGCACAGCGACTGCGTCCCATAAAGCCAGCACGTCCAAGAGCACCGCATCCAGGACGGGTACGGCAAAGACTGCTGCAGCGGCAACGGCGGCCAGATCGCATTCGGCAACGCCCCGGTCGAGCCGGACTGTGGCAGCCTCCTCGCGCACCCGCACCGCTTCAACCGCGCTGAAGTCGACAGCCGTCTATCGCTCCCGAATCCGCAGCGGCGCGCGCACCATGCTGGCCGTCGGTACTCGCCGTAGCCGCCGCAGCTACGAGCGCTTCACCGGCAACTCCTTCACCACCGATCCCACCCAGGGCGATGTCACGACCGGTGAGGATCCGGTTGTTCGCGCCGCGGCCGTCGATGCGCTGGGCAATATGAACGGCACCGCGCTGGCCATCGATCCGTCGAACGGGCGCATCCTGGCGATGGTGAACCAGAAGCTGGCGCTCTCCAGCGGTGCGGAACCCTGCTCGACCATCAAGCTCGCCGTCAGCCTGGCCGCTCTCGATGAGGGGCTGATCACCAAAGACACCCCGGTCAACCTGGGCGGCCACTACACCATGACCCTCACTACCGCGCTGGCGAAATCCATCAATCCGTACTTTGAAACGCTGGGACGGATGCTGGGCTTCGAGCGGGTGAAGCATTACGCCAACGAATTTGGCCTGGGCGAGCTGGCCGGCTACAACATCGAAGGCGAGCAGCTTGGCGTCTATCCCGACACCGAGTTGCCGGCCGCGGAGGGTGGTGTGGGGCGCATGTGCTCGTTCGGCGAGGGCATCTCCATGACCCCGCTGCAGCTGGGTGCGCTGGTCTCCGCGATCGCCAACGGCGGCACGCTCTATTATCTGCAGCATCCGCAGACCTCCGACGAGATTGAGAACTTTGCGCCCAAGGTGAAGCGCATGCTGGACATCGCGCCCTTGATTCCCGAGATGCGCGACGGGCTGGAGGGTGCGGTGGACTACGGCACGGCGCGCTCCCTGCGGGCCACGTTCCACGAGTTTCCCGTGTTCGGCAAGACCGGCACCTGCTCCGATAACGGAACCCGCTTCGGCTGGTTCGCTTCCTATGCCGACACTCCCACCGGCCGGATCGTGACCGTGGTCTTTATCGAAGGCGGCCGGCCGAGCTTCGGACCGCACGCGGCCGAGCTGACGGGAGAGTTCTACCGCAATCTGTGGCAGCGCAACTACTTCGAATCGAAGACGCCACAAATGGCCTGGACCGGCCAGACCGTCAGGACCAATTTGATTAATAGAGAATCTAGGCGGTGCGCTGCGCAGCCTGGTCTTCTACTGCGTCGAAACCGCCTATTGCGGCGTTTGCGAGCTCTCCGGCGATTTGATCGCCGCTGTCTTCAGCGGCGCCAGATTCTCCACCGCCGACACCGGAATCTCCAGCGTGCCGACGCGGTCTGAGTTTAGATCGTGAATCGCGGTACGCAGGAAATACTGTCCCTTCAATGGAACACTGATCTCCTGATGGAACGCCATCCCGGCGCTCAATAGCTTGGCGTATGAGGCTGGCGTCAGCCTGGCGTTGAAGCGGTTGCTCGCACTGATCAGCTTTTCCCCTTCAGCGTTATAGACGTACGTCCAGACTTCCATTACGCATCGCCGGCTACCGTCGGATTCCAGAGTGCAAAGGACCGCTTTCAGGTCCGGAACCAGATCCAGGCCATACGACCGGAACGGCCCCTTCACCTTCAGGTCAGAACTGGACTCGTCGGCCGCCAGTACCTTATCGCTGGGTGAATCGCTCGAGGGACGAATGCGTGCCTTGAAGAGGATTTGCGATCCCGCCGGTCCGCCATGCAACATTGCGGTTGCCATGGTGGTGGGCCGCTGCAGCGCCATCGCAGAACCCTGCACCACGGCGCGATGGGCGTTGTTTGGGTCCACCGCGAAGTAGCCATGGCGATAGCTGAGGTTTACGCCTGGCTCGTCCACTGTCACTTTGATGCTACGGGCCCGCTCGTCCCACACCTTGTTGGTCGGGGAGTAGCTCAGCGTGTAGTAGTTAGAGCCGTCTGCGACTGCGCTGCGGATGGCAGTGATCAGATCGTTGGTGTTGTAAAAAGGCTTGCCGCCTGTGTCCTCGGATATCGCCTCCATTGTCAGGTGGCGCTGAGCCTGGTCCGTCAGGTGGCTCACCACGGCCTGTGCCGTCGGCGCTCCGCATCCGCTCACGCCCGTGCTGCCGTTCAAGAGTGTCAATTGCTGAGGTACCTGCGGACACAACTGGGCCAACGTTGGATTGGAGT
Source organism: uncultured Acidobacteriaceae bacterium (assembly GCA_963787905.1). GTDB lineage: Bacteria > Acidobacteriota > Terriglobia > Terriglobales > Acidobacteriaceae > Edaphobacter. The sequence continues at coordinate 11,878 of CAWBFL010000014.1, forward strand.
TGGTCATGTCCATGGAGGGGTCCGTCGTTATCCCCTGTGCATCGATCGGATAGACCGCTGCCTGTGCCTGCGTCAGCAGGTTGTCGGTCTTGCGGAGCTCCTCGGCAAAATTCTCACCCATGCCCGGGTGGTTTACCGAGCCGAGATCAGGCTGCAGATCCAGGGGAAAACCGGCCGAGAACCAGAGCACATTCTTCCGGCCGGGAATGGCCTCCAGGTACCGCGCCAGTTGATTGAATGCGCCCAGCGTGTCCCAGACTTGCTGTATTTGGTTGTCTTGAGTACGCAGGTCCTCGAACCGCTTCACGGCGTCGAAGACTGCCTGCACTCCATCGTCTGTGAATTGCGACTGGCCCTGGAACAGGTTGTCGGACAATGTAGTGTCGTTCATTGTTCCGCCGACCACGGGATCGTGCAGGATGTTGGAGACACGCGGCACGCCTCCTTTCGAGGTCAGCGCCGCCTCCAGCACACGCTTGTCCGAGGTGAACCCCTGCAGCATATACAGTCCGTTCGAAAGGCCGAAGACAGCGATTCGCGTTCCCGGCGGCGCGCTCTTCAGAAACTCGATCAGTTGAGCATGCAGCCGCATATGCGCGGTCAATGGGGTATTCAGGTAGTCCAGCAGAAGCACGTTGACCGGACCATTGTCTGGGGTCGGCAGTTGATTGCTAAACAATCCGGGCGGCAATTTCGGCAGCTCCACAATCTTCGTCGCCGCGGGGTTCGTGTCGAACTCATCAAAACTCTGCAGCGCCTGCGGCTTCCCGTCTTCCGTCAGCGAGAATGCGGACTTCGGCAGTCCTTTCACCGGGGCGCCCTTTGCGTCCGTCACCACCACGTCGATGACGACGATATTGCTTTCAGTGCGGATCGTCGGAACACTCTGCAGGCTCGGCTGGCCATTGTTCTGTGGAGCGTTGAGGCTCTCGGCCGCCGAACAGGAAAACGGCAGGAGGAACAGACCAAGGAACGTGAGGCAGGTTGCGGATCGTGCCGCTGGGTTGACCGGTCGAGGCATGATCTTCCTCCTATGCAACCTGGCTGCCGGCCAGGTGGCCAGATTATATTCCCGCGAACCGGACTGGAGATACGAGATTGGCTGACCGTCATAGCTGGCTAACCTCTTGAATTGGATATGCCTGGTTGCCGGCCGCCTCACCTCTCTCCAAGGAGTTGGGGATCATAGTGGGGTGGCCAAATTTCGCGTTATTTCGATTTTTCTTCGCCTAAGCGGATTTCGGTGCTAGAATCCTCAGTGACCTTACCACTGAGGAGAAATATAGCGTGGCCGATGATCGCAACAAGGCAATAGAAGCAGCCCTTTCGTCTCTGGAAAAACAATTTGGCAAGGGCTCGGTCATGCGGCTCGGGTCGCGCGAGGCAGTTGTCCCGATCGCGGTCATTTCGACCGGATCGATCTCGTTCGATGCGGCGCTCGGCGTGGGCGGCGTGCCCCGCGGTCGCGTCATTGAGATCTTTGGGCCGGAGTCCTCGGGCAAGACGACCATTACCCTGCAGATCATTGCCGAGGCGCAGAAGGCCGGTGGCCTGGCCGCCTTTGTCGACGCGGAACACGCCCTCGACCCGGCCTATGCGAAGAAGCTCGGCGTCGATATCGACAACCTGTTGATCTCCCAGCCGGACTACGGCGAACAGGCGCTGGAGATCGTGGAGGCGCTGGTGCGTTCGGGCGCAATCGACGTGCTGGTGGTCGACTCGGTCGCCGCGCTGGTGCCCAAGGCCGAACTCGACGGCGAGATGGGCGACTCGCACATGGGCCTGCAGGCAAGACTCATGTCTCAGGCTCTGCGCAAACTGACCGGAACGGTCTCGAAGTCCCGCACCTGCCTGATCTTCATCAACCAGATTCGGGAAAAAATCGGCGTGATGTTCGGCAATCCGGAGACCACGACCGGTGGCAAGGCCCTGAAGTTCTACTCGTCCATGCGCATCGATATTCGCCGCATCGGCGCGGTGAAGGAAGGCGATGTCGTGGTCGGTTCGCGCACCAAGGTCAAGGTGGTGAAGAACAAAGTGGCCGCGCCCTTCCGCGACGCCGAGTTCGACATCCTCTACGGGGAGGGCATCTCGCGCGAAGGCGATGCGCTGGACCTGGCCGTGACCCACGGTATCGTGGACAAGAGCGGAGCGTGGTATAGCTTCCAGGGCGAACGCATCGGCCAGGGCCGCGAGAATGTTCGCGCCTTCCTCAAGGAAAACAAGGATGTCTTCGCGCGCGTCGACGGGGAACTGCGCAAGAAGTTGGGCATCGCCGCGGCATCCGTGGCGGTGGAGGTCCCGCCCGTCCCGGCGAATGGAGCATCCGCGGCGCACGAAGTGGTCAAAGGCCGCAAGTAAGCAGGGAGTCTCATTCGAAGACAATGCCGGGGGACAATTCCTCCGGCATTTCTTTGCGTTGGAGGCGGATGCAGATCCGGCCCGCCCAGCCAATCGCGAGAACGACTGGGAGACAAAGCAGGCATCCAGTCGCGCCGGTCCCCGCCCTTCGCGCAGAAGAAAGGGTACCCGGCAATCCGGGTACCCTTGGCGTGTTGAAGTTTCGCCGGGGTCTAGGGCTGATCGATCGGATCAATCAGGTTGCTGGTGTTCGGAGGTGGGCCACCGCCGCGCATGCCGCGACCACCACCGCCGCCCGGTCCACCGCCGCCCGGGCCGCCTGCTCCCGCCGGCCCGCCGGGGCCACCGCCGGGTTCGCCGAACCCGCGGGAACGCAGCTTGGTCCACTGGTCGGGCGTAAGCACGCCGCGGATGCCAAGCAGCATCTTGGCGTCTGCCTTCTCCAGGTTGGCGCGTGCGTCCGCAACTTTATCGATCTGGGCCATCGCCTTGGCCGAGTCGAGAGTGCTTGCGCTCAGCAGCGGCTCCAGCATGACTTCCTGCTTCTGGACATCGGCCCGCAGATCGATGAGCTGAATGCGGCTCTGCTGGAAGATGTCATCCATCTTCTTGGTCTGGTCGGCGGTCAGGCTAAGTCTCTGGACGACCATTGGACTCTTCCACCACATTCCGCCGGGGCCAATGTGGAAGTCGCCGCCCATGGGGCCGCCCTGCGAACCACGGAAGCCTCCCGCCATTCCGCCGTGGAAGTTGCCGCGGTTGCGGTTCATGTTGGCGTGGAACCGACCGTGTGTGCCGGTGCGCATGCGGCCCTGCATCATGCCCGGACGCATGCCGGGATTGGCGGGGGGCTGACGCTGGATGGGTGCGGCCGCGGGTGCCGGAGCGGGTGCCGGAGCGGGAGGCGTCTGCTGGGACAAGGCAAACGAACCGGAGAGAGTGCAGATAGCAAGGACAAGCAGCGGATTACGATTCAATCGAACATTCATGGTTAGTCTTTCCTTTGGTCTGAATTCTGGATGGGTGTCTCAATGCCGGTGGATGCGGACGAGGCACTGGCGGTAGGGTCGTCCAGCGCCTGCATGGGGGTCGGAACCGAAGCGGATACCTCGCGATTGACGTCTTCGAGCAGAGCCTCGTCGGACTCCGCCGATGGGCTGGGCGCGCTGGCAGTTGCCGCGGGTTGAAGCGTCTGCTGACGGAACCCCTGCATGGGCAGCAGCGCGACCAGAAAGATGGCCGCTGCGGCCGCCGCCAGGAAAGCTGGATCCAACGCCGGGAACAGCAACAGGCGGCGCGCCGGAAGCGACATCTGCGGCAGGCGGCGAAGTTCGTTGTCGGCGTGGGCGGTGCTGGCCTCGCGGAAGAGGGAGAGCGACTCACGCAGGCTGTCCAGTTCGGAGGTGCATTGCTTGCAGCAGAGCAGATGGGCTTCGGCGCGTGTGGCGTCGGGGCTCGCGATCTCCTGGGAAGCAGCCAGCAACTCGCCGAACTGATCTTCGGTCAGGTGTGGACCGCCAGCCGCGGAGTGGGGAGTGCCGACGGGTTCGTGTGCAAGTTGAGGAGTCATGCTTTCTCCTGATTTCCGCAGTTGGACGAGGATGCGTTGTGACGTGTGCGGATGACGTTAAGAGCGCGGTAGAGATGGCTCTTGACCGTGCCCAGCGGCAGGCCGGTAACCGAGGCAATCTCCGGAATGTCCATTTCTTCAAGGAAGCGCAGCAGGAAGATGGTGCGCTGGCGCGGCGAGAGGCTGGCCACCGTCTCCCATATGCGCGCAACCTGCTCCTGCGCGATGAGGTGCGCTTCGGCCGATCCTTCGCGGTTGGGCACGCTGGCGGCGACGTCGGCGACGTCGACTGCATTCGCCGAAATGTGCTTCCAGAAGCGGAAGCGGCCGGTGCGGGTGTGGTCGCGGGCCAGATTCAGCGCAGATCCGGATCAGCCAGGTGGCGACCGAGCAGTCTTCCCGGAAGCTGGCCGCGGGCGCTCCAGGCGCGCAGGAACGTCTCCTGGGTGAGCGATCTCCGCGGCATCGCGGTCGCGCAACTGGGCCAGAGGAAACCGAAAGACACGCGGCTGGTAGAGGGCGACGACGTTTTCCAGATCGTCGAGCGGGCTGACTTCGTTGCGAAAGGTGAGAGTCGTCGATGGATAGGTCTGAGTCTCGTCCTGTGCCATATCGATCCCTGGTTCGTTTTCCTTGGCACTTCACCTGAGTTGGCCTCGAGCTGATCGGCTGGCCCTGCGTCTGGCGAAAGGTTGAAGACGCATTCTTCCGCATCAAAGTACATCCTGCGGCAGCTGCAGGGGAGACGGAACGGCCCTGCTGGTGCATTAGGACTGCTACTGTCCGGTCGCATTCGAATTCCGGTGCCGGAGTACATGCCGTCGTCATTATAGGGGCTACACGGACAGATGGGACGGGACGGACGGAAGTCTACGCTTGCGCTGAAATAATTTGTGCGCTAGGCATGAGGTATGCTGCTTGCTAGCCATGAAAAACGTCAAGGCGATCTATCCGGGAACCTTCGATCCGCTGACCAATGGACATCTGGATCTGATCGATGCGCGGCTCGAAGATCGTCGACGAGCTGGTGGTCGCGATCCTGCGCAACTCGGACAAAGGCGCGCCCGTTGTTTACCGTTGCTGAGCGCCTCGAGATGATCTCGCGCGGCGATCGAGCGGTTACCCGAACGTCTCGGTGATGACCTTCGACGGCCTGCTGGTCGACTTTGCCCGCTCGCAGGGAGCCAAGGCCGTGCTGCGCGGCATCCGGGCGATCACCGACTACGAGTACGAGTTCCCCATGGCGATGATGAACCGCAAGCTCGACCCGAACCTGGAAACGCTCTTCATGATGCCGACCGAGCAGTACACCTATGTCAGCTCCCGTCTGATTAAGGGTGTGTTCAAGCTGGGCGGGGACGTCAGCGAGCTGGTGCCGCCGCTGGTAATGCGGCGAATGAGGGCGAAGGCGACGTAGGGAGTCAGTGCCACGCAAAAGGAGACGCTATGGGACAACCTGTGGTTCACTTTGAAATCGGATGCAAGGACAAGTCGGCGACCAGTGCGTTTTATGCCAGCGCGTTCGATTGGAAGATCGACGATGGTCCAATGGGGATGATCGACACTGGGTCGGCGCAGGGCATTCAGGGGCATATCGCCGCGCTGGGCCACGAGCCGCATCAGTTCACTCACTTTTACGTGCAGGTCGACGACGTGGCCGACGCGCTGAAAAAAGTGGAGTCGCTGGGCGGTAAGACGATTGTGCCGCCGGTGCCGATCCCAACCGGCACTTTTGCCTGGTTCGCCGATCCGGAGGGCAATACGGTGGGCCTGTGGAAACCGAAGGACTAACGCGGGCACGAACCGCTTTCTCTCGTCGGAGAAATCTGAAAGACTGTATACGGGAGTTTACTGGGTATGAGCGTGACTGCGATGAAGGTTTTGACAGACCGGATCAATCGGATTGAAGTTTCGGCCACCATGGCCATCACCGCCGAGGCGTTGAAGATGCAGGCGGCAGGCATCGACCTGGCCAACTTCGGTGCCGGCGAGCCCCATTTTTCCACGCCGCAGCACATCAAAGACGCGGCCATCGACGCGATTACCAAGAACTTCTCGCGCTACACCAACGTCGCCGGCATCCCCGAGGTGCGCAAGGCGGTGGTAGAGCGCCACGCCGCCGACTTTGGGACCAACTATGCAGCGGAGGAATGCGTCTTCACCGCTGGCGGAAAGCTGGCCATCTTCAACGCCGTCGAAGTGCTGGTCGAGCACGGCGATGAGGTGATCGTGCCCGTGCCGTTCTGGGTGTCGTACAAGGACATCATCGAGTTCGCCGGCGGCAAGCCGGTTTTCGTCGAGAGCTCAGAGGCGGAGAACTTCCGCGTGACCGCGAAGATGATTGAGGCGGCGATTACACCCAAGACCAAGGCGATCATCCTGAATACGCCTTCGAATCCCTCGGGCGCGGTTATCCCCAAGGAAGACCTGTATGCGATCGTGCGCCTCGCCCACCGGCTCGGCATCTACGTGCTGCTGGACGAGTGCTACGTCTACCTCGATTTTTCGGGCGACGTGGTTTCGGGCGCTTCCTGCACCGAATGCAAGGAGCACGTGATCGTGCTGGGGTCGCTCTCGAAGACGTATGCGATGACGGGTTGGCGCGCGGGGTTTGCCTTGGGTCCGAAGCAGATTATTTCCGCCATGAGCAAGCTGCAGTCGCAGAGCACGTCGAACACAACCACCTTGGTGCAGAAGGCTTCCGTTGCTGCGTTGACCAGTTCCCAGGCGTGCGTGGGCGAGATGCGGGCAGATTACCTCAAACTGCGCGACCGCATCCTGGCGGGCTTCAAGACCATTCCCGGGCTCACCTGCACCGTGCCGCAGGGCGCGTTCTACGTGTATCCGAACGTGAGCGCATTCATCGGCAAGGGCGGATTGAAGTCGGCCGCCGACGTCGCGTCGAAGCTGTTGACTGAGGCGCACGTGGTGGTGGTTCCGGGCGAGGCATTCGGGACCACGGAGCATGTTCGCCTGTCGTATGCCGTCTCTGCCGACGTCGTGGACAAGGGCGTGGAACGGATGCGGGAGTATTTCGAGAAGTTGGGCTAGCCACTGATTTTCCAGTAACATAGAAGGTATATGGATCGTGCGGATGGTAAGGCTGGACCGTGGTTTGCCCCGGTAATTCTCGCGGGCGGCAGCGGAACCCGCTTCTGGCCCAGAAGCAGACGGGCGCGAGCCAAGCAGGTGCTGGCGCTCGACGGCGAGAGGACGATGATCCAGCAGACGCTGGACCGCTTGCTCGAACTGGCGGCTGCGCAGGACGTGTGGGTCATCACCAATAAACTGCTGGATGAAGTGATCGCGCAGCAGTTGCCGCAGGTGCCGCGCGCCAACATTCTGAGCGAGCCGGTGGCGCGGAATACGGCGCCGGCCTGCGCGCTGGCTGCGTTTCTGCTGGAGCGTACCTCTCCAGAGACGGTGATTGGAATCTTTCCGTCGGACCACATCGTCAAGGACGCAGCTCGGTTCGTCGATGTGATTCGCGCGGGCGTGGCGATTGCCGCGAGCGGCGAGCGCATCGTGGTGCTGGGCGTGCCGCCCACGCGCGCGGAGACGGGCTATGGCTACATCGAGCAGTGCGAGTCTGTCGGACCGGAGTGTGTGCCCTGCCAGGGCATTGCGGTGCGGCGGGTCAAGCGCTTTACCGAAAAGCCCGACCGGGCGCGTGCGGAGGAGTTTGTCGCCACCGGCAACTACGCGTGGAACAGTGGAATTTTCCTGTGGAGCGCGCGAACCCTGGCCAATGCGATCCGCGAGCACTGTCCTGAGATGGGACCGGTGCTGGAGAAGATCGCGGCGGCGCGCGGGGATGCGGATTCAGAATTGGACCGCGCGCTGGAGTTTGACCGGATTTTTTCCGAGGTATATCCGCTGTGTCAGAACATCAGCGTAGATTATGCAGTCTTGGAGCCGCGTTCTTCGAAAGGCGAACTGCATTCGGAGATCTATTGCCTTCCGGCGGACTTTGGCTGGAACGATATCGGCTCCTGGGCGGCATTGGATGAGCACCGCGCCGGAGGCTCGCCGGAGCAGGCTGCGGCCGTCAATGTGTGCGACGCTGCTAGTGGTCCCCCAGTTGCGATCGATGCACAGGGAAATTATGTGTACGCTCCCGGTAAAACCATCGCGCTGGTCGGCGTCAGCAATCTGGTTGTCGTGGAGACCGAAGACGCGCTCTTGATTACGACCCGGGAGCGTTCGCAGGATGTGGGCAAGGTGGTTGCGGAGTTGAAAGCACGGGGCCGAGACGATTTGGTTTAGTGGTGGAAAGATTTCGGACCCGCGAGCAAGACATCGTCCAACATTTTGACAGAGAAGAGAACGCTGGACTATGGAAGACACGACGACGGTGGTGAAGTTCGGAACGGATGGATGGCGCGGCATCATTGCCGATGACTTCACCTACGCAAATGTTCGAGTGGCGGCGCGCGCCATCGCCCACTACGTGTTGCGGCACGAAGAAGCCAAGCGCGGTGTCTGCGTGGGCTACGATACGCGCTTTGGATCGCGGTCGTTCGCGCGGGTAGTAGCTGAGGTGCTGGCCACGGCTGGGATTCCGGTAGCGCTGGCTTCGGAGATTACGCCCACCCCGGCGTTGTCCTACGCGGTGCGCGGTCGCAATGCCGCGGGCGGAGTGATGATCACTTCGAGCCACAACCCGGCGGAGTGGAACGGTGTCAAATACAAGGCGAGCTACGGCGGCTCGGGCACCCCGGCGATCATGGCTTCGATTGAGAGCTATCTGAACCAGCCGCTGCCGGACGCGGCCAAGAAGGCGCGCATCGAAGAAGTGAACTTCAATCCGGAGTACACCACGGCGCTGGCGCGGTTTGTCGACCTCGATGCGATCAGGGATTCCGGATACAAGTTCCTGATCGATTGCATGTACGGCTGCGGGCGCGGGGTGATTGCTTCCATCTTCTCGCGGCGGGAGATTCCGTTCGTCGAGATGCGCAGCGAGTTGAACCCGCTGTTTCCCGGGATCAATCCCGAGCCCATTCTCCCGAACATCAAGGAGACCCAGGTGGCCGTGGTCGCGGAGAAGTGCGATGCCGGTTTGATTACGGATGGCGATGCGGATCGCATCGGCGCAGTGGACGAGCACGGCAACGTGGTGGACGCGCACAAGGTTCTTGCCCTGCTCACGAAGTGGTTGCTGGATCGCAAGGGGTGGCCGGGCGATGTGACCCGCGCCTTCAATACCACCAAGATGATTGATCGCATCGCGGCGAAGTACGGACGTCGGCTGCATGAGCATGGCATCGGATTCAAGTACGTTGTGGACCTGATGCTGGCTGGCGAAATCCTGATCGGCGGCGAGGAATCGGGCGGGGTAGGCATCAGCCGCCATCTGCCGGAGCGCGACGGCCTGCTGAATTCGCTGCTGCTGGCCAATGTCATGGCCGACGAGAAAAAGACGCTGGGCGAACTGGTAGCCGCGCTGCAGGCGGAGTTCGGCGAGCACCAGTACGGGCGCATCGACATGCACATTGACGAGCAGTTGAAGCAGGGAGCCATCGCGCGCGCGCGTGCGTTGCAGGCGGGCGACACCATGGCGGGGATGAAAGTGCTGCGGGTCGAGACCATGGATGGAATCAAGTTCTTCCTCGATAACCCTGGCTGCGCCGCCAAACAGAATGCCGCGGAGACGTGGCTTCTGCTGCGGGCTTCCGGCACGGAACCTTTGTTGCGGGTTTACTGCGAGAGCTGCTCGACGGAATCGGTGACGTCGGTACTGGAAGCGGCGCGGGCCTTTGTGCTCGCGGGGGGTACGGCGTGAGCTTCAGCGTGTGCGATGCGGAAGGCTTGACCATCCTGGGAATCTACGCCCGCGCCGGAAACGAGAACCCCGAGAAGATCGGCGATCTGTGGCGCAGATTTCAGGCCATGGGTGGCGCGAGCGCCATTGCCGCGCGGCACGACGATACGGTGTACTGCGTCTATTGCGAGTATGAGACGGATTTGTCTGGCCCATTCACGGTGTTGGTGGGATGTTCCGTCGATGCAGATGCCGTGATTCCCGACCAGATGAAGAAGCTAGCCATTGATTCGGGGAAGTTCGCGGTTTTTGAAGCCGTGGGCCCGCTGCCCACGAGTGTCTTCCAGACGTGGGCAGAGATATGGAACACGCCACTCGAGCGGCGTTACCAGGCCGACTTCGATTGCTATGGCAGTGATGGCAAGGTGACCATCCACGTGGGGGTGCAGTGAAGGGAGAGTTGGTCCGCGTAGCAACCAACGGGCTGCTGTTCGACATGGACGGCGTGCTGATCAGTTCAACCGGGTCGGTGGAGCGCTGCTGGAAGCAATGGTGCAGACGGTATGGCGTGCCGGGCGCTGACAGCTTTCAGGTACCGCATGGCGTGCGCGCCATGGACGTCATGCGCATGCTCAAGCCTGAATTCGATGAAGCCCAGGCGGCCGAGGGCCTGCGTGTGATCGAAGACATGGAAATCGACGATACGGACGACCTCACCGTGCTGCCGGGAGCGCAGCCGCTGCTGGCACGCCTGCCGCCCGAACGGTGGGCCATTGTCACGTCGGCCACGCGGCGCCTGCTGCTGGGACGGCTGGCGGCGGCGGGTTTACCGGTGCCGGAGCGCCTGATCGCGGGAGACATGGTGGAACGGGGCAAACCCGATCCGGAGCCCTACCGGCGCGGCGCGGAGTTGCTGGGGTTCGCGCCTGGCGATTGCATCGTGGTGGAAGACTCTCCGTCGGGCATTGGCGCGGGCGTGGCCGCGGGTTGCCGCGTGCTCGGCATACTGGGCACGCACGATGTGCGCGAACTGAGGGCTGCGACCTGGATCGTTCCCTCGCTGGAAGGAATTGACGTGGGAGCGACGCAGGATGGTTTGGAGCTGCGATTCACTCCGGTTCAATCGGCCAGCGGCGCTTGATAGCTTCCGTGAGTGCTTCGCATCGTTCTTGATTCTGCGCGAAGACCCAATCGCCAAATCTCCCTCTCCCCGGCGAAGTGAGGAAGGCGAAAGAACAGAAAAACGCCGGAGCCAGCGGATCTGGCTCCGGCGAATCGAATCGAAGTGCCGCAGTTGGGTTGGTGCTGCGATTGCTAGTCGAGTAAATCCACGTAGCGGGCCAGCAACACTGTGCTTCCCGATATTGGATCCTTGACCAGCAGACCGACGACACGCACGTTGGTGCTTGCGGTGACGCTGCTGAGTGCGGTGAGACCGCCACGGTAGCTGGTAACGCTCGAGACGTACACCGTTACCGTTTGCGGGACCAGTAATCCGGCAAAGCCGGTTACCTGCATCTGGAAGGTGCCCGCTGCCGAGTTGATGGAGCCAGCCACGACGGTTCCGTTATATCCCCAGTGCCGCAGGACGACTCGCTTGGTGCTCACAGCCTGTGGGTTGGTCGCGCCGGTTGCCGGTCCGCCGATAGCGACTGCCTGGCCGGCCAGCATGTTGTCGGAGTTGAAGAGGAACTGGGTGAGCGTGTTGTGCATCCGGTAGATGAAGAAGTTCTCCGAACCGGACAGATCAACCTGGGCGATCTGACCCAGCGTCAGCCCCGTGGTCGTTGGCAGCAGGCCGCGCACGTAGAGATCGAAACTGGACGCCGGTGAGCCCGCGGCCTGGGTGACGTAGGTGACCTGGCCATCGGCATAGAAGCCGTTCTGGGACAAGATGGCAACCTCGTCCGCATCAATGGTGGAGTCGGCCTTGTCGAGTTCGCCGGAGACGCACACGATGCTGCTGGTGGTCAGCGAGCTGATGCTTTCGTTGTTATCCCACTCGGTATTTCCGGTTACGTTGATGGTGAACTGGCGACCGTGGGGGCCCTGGACCACGAAGGACTGACCGGCGACATTGACGCTGACGACAGCAGCGTCGAATTCGTCGATGTAGGCGCCCGAGTCGCCGGGACCGACTGCGCTGACGTTGAACGTCGGAGTGACCACGCCGGTGATCTGGTTGCTGCTGTTGAGCTGGATTGACTTGGCGAGGTCGAAGTCGAGGCGCAGGCCGCCTGGCCCGCTCTGGTTGACGACGATGGGGGTCGGAGTCGTGTAAGTCAGGGTGCTGGTGGTCAGGGTCGCATTCTCCGTGGTAATGGCGGGCACGGAGCCGGAGGTGTTCAGATAACTGAGCGTTGCAGGACCGAGCGTGATCGTCACGCCGGTATAGCTGCCTGCCGGAACGTCATTCATATCCATCAGCGTCTGCAGACCATTGAAGCGCGCGAAGTCCACTGTGGGCGTACCGCTGATCAATGAGATCGTGCTGCCGTTGGATTCCGTCGCCACGATCGATTCGATCTGGACGGAGAACGAGGTGACAGCGGCCATGGGAGCATCCGTCGCAATGACGAAGGACGAGCCAGTTACATTGCCGTTCGCCGTGCTGGCGCTTTCGACGGAGCCTCCGCAGCCCGCGGCCAGCAGTGAGGCAGCAGCCAGGGACAGCAGTGCGATTGGAAGTTTGCCATGGAATTTGGACCAATTCGAGAACGACAAAGAGGACATAGGGCACTTCGCTTTCTGCGTGCTCCGCAGTTTATTTTGAACGGGTGCAGAGTTGGCAACCGTGCCACTCTCCCAGGAGCGCAACCGAATTGTTCCTGGGCGCGCCCGTATGCGGAGTCATCGCCGGAGATAGCTTGATCGGGCGGCTGGGGAATCGCTTCTCCAGTGCGTCCGTTGGCAAAGACCCAACGCCGGATGCTTAGTTGTGCAAATCGATGAAATATTTTTTCCGGTCTGCAACTTTTGAGGGATCAGCTGCGTCCGACCGGCTCGGCAGCGATTTTAGCCGCAAGACTGGCTGGCGCACGACCGCAGGACGGTGCGTCAGGCGATAGGTGCCTGCTGGACCCGTTCGAGAAGCAATTGCTCGACCAGGCGGAGGTCGGCCTCGGTATCGACACCAATGGTGTCGATAATCGTCGGTTCGACGTATAGGTCAACGCCATTCTCGAGGAAGCGGAGCTGCTCCAGACGTTCGGTTTGCTCCAACGTGCTGATGGGAAGGGTAGGGAAGAGATTGAGCGCCGCTTTGCGATACGCGTAGAGTCCGATGTGCTTCCAGTATGTCGGGCTGGCGCCGTCGCGATCGTACGGGATGGTGGCGCGGGAGAAGTATAGGGCGCGGCCGTCGGCTGCAGTGACCACCTTTACCGCATTCGGGTTGTCGATGTTCTCTGGAGTGCAGCGGACCTTCAACGTGGTGACGGAGACGTGTATGTGCGCGAAAGGACGGAGCAGGGCTGCAATGTGATCGGGACGGAGCAACGGTTCGTCGCCCTGGATGTTGACGTAGATGTCCGCGTCGTGCTGTTGGGCGACGGCGTGGAGCCGGTCGGTGCCGCAGGCGAACTCGGGCGACGTGAGTTCAACGGAGACGTTCAGCTTGCGGCAGAGGTCGACAACCTCTTCGGAGTCGGTGGCGACCAGGACCTGGCTCAGTTG
>CAWBFL010000015.1:0-5468 GCA_963787905.1 uncultured Acidobacteriaceae bacterium
GGCCTCAATCTCATGCGAGAAAGTGGTCGCGACCACCGTGCATCCGGCGGCGCGCCCAGCCTTCGTTCCCGACTCAGCATCCTCAAACACCACGCACTGCTCCGGCGGAAAACCAAGCAGCCGCGCACCTGCAAGATACGGCGCAGGGTCAGGCTTGCCGGTGCTCACATCATCGGCGCTGATACAACGGTCCGGCGGCTGATGCCGCAAAGTTCCATGCGCACGCGCGCAAGCCGCGGCGTTGCGCTGGTGACCACCACCGTCCAGCTCGCGGGCGGCAGAGCGCTCAATAGCGATATGCACGCCGGGCAGACCACAAGCCCCTGGTGCCGTCGATCTCAATTTGCTCAATGTCCTGCCCGGCAAGCAGTACTCCACCAACTTGTGGGATTGGGACACGCTCTGGACCAGTCGTGGCCTTTTCCGGTTTGCCAATCTGTCCGGCGGCAAGCAACTGCACTCCCAGGTTGCAGAGCACGCGCAAGGCAGTCTGTTCAACTTCCTTGACCACCAGTCAACTCAGGGACGGATCCCCATGCTGGTCACGGTGACCGATCCAGATCCCCTCGGATCTTCGCAGGAGGGCTCGCCGAACATACACAATCAAGCCAAGCCGGTCCTCGGTCAGCTCGCCCTGCTGATTGCCGACGAAACCAACGATGTTTCCTGGCTCGCGCCTCGTTTCGATCAGCTGCTTCATTTCTACCTGTCCTGGACCCAGGGCAATCGATCCGCTGTTGGCCTTCTCGTATGGGGCGACGACGTAGCCATCGGCGACGACAACGACCCCACCACGTTTGGCCGCCCATTCTTCTCCTCTGCCAATCTCTTGCTCAACTGCCTGTTCTACGAAGATTTGAAGGCCGCCGCGAAGCTTGCCGAGCGCCTCAGCCGCCCGCAGGACCAGCAGAGATTGTCCGCTCAAGCGGACCAGCTCGGAGCAAGTATCCAGAAGAACTGTTGGGACCCGCGCGACCGCTTTTACTACACCGCCGACGTTCAATGCGTGGACCGCCGCGCCGAATTGATTCCCAACATCAAGCGCGGCATGGCGATGTCCTGGCAATCGCTGCCAATCCGGGTGCAGATGTTTACCGGCTTCCTGCCAATGTGGTGCGGACTGGCGACACCGCGTCAGGCCGCGGACCTGGTACAACTCCACTACCTCAACGACCAGCGGTTCCGCGCGGACTGGGGTGTCAGGTCACTCTCATCCCAGGAGACGATGTATTCCCTGGACTTCAGTTCCAATCCCAGCAACTGGCTTGGACCTGTCTGGATCATCGTGAATTACCTTGTATGGATGGGACTCAAAGACTACGGATTCCATGACGCCGCGGAAGACCTGGCCGGCAAGACACTGGGAATACTGTCGGCCGACCTCGCCAAGAATGGTTCGCTCAATGAGTATTACCATCCAGACACGGGAGCCGCGCTCAGCCACACGGGCTTCATGGACTGGAACCTGTTGGTTCTGGAAATGATTTAGGCGTTGCATATCGATGCGGATGGGGAAGGCAAGAGGGGTTTGGGTGGAATGATTACAACTGTGCAGCAACACATCCTGCAACAGCAGCAGGAGATCAGCGAGGCCAGCGGCCGGTTCAGCTGGCTGCTGAGCGGCATCACGCTGGCCACCAAAATGGTCGAGGCAAAGATTCGCACCGCCGGCTTAAGCGATGTGCTCGGCGCCATCGGCCAGACCAACGTCCAAGGCGAGCAGCAGCAGAAGCTCGACGTCTATGCCAACCAGGCCCTGCTCCACTGCCTGGGCCTGCGCGACTCCGTCGCGGCTCTGGTCAGCGAAGAGGACGAGCAGCCGGTCACCTTCAACCGCTCAGTCGATTCAGGCAAGTACATCATCGTCTTCGATCCCCTCGACGGGTCGTCCAATATCGATGTGAACGTCAACGTCGGCACCATCTTCAGCGTGCTGCGCCGCCTGCCCGGAGGACCGTGACGGCGATCTGCAGGCCTCCATCCTGCAGCCCGGTCACACCCAGGTCGCCGCCGGCTACGTGGTCTATGGACCCTCCACTGTGCTCGTCTACACCACCGGCAACGGCGTGCATGGCTTCACCCTCGACCCCACCATCGGCGCCTTCGTTCTCACCAACGAAAACATGAAGATGCCCGCGCAGGGCAGCTACTACAGCGTCAACGAGGGCAACAGCCGCCACCTGGCCCGACGAGTACCGCGAGTACGTCGGCAAGCTGCGCTCCGGCGCGCTCGGCCGCCAGTACAGCTCGCGCTACATCGGCTCGCTCGTCGCCGACTTCCATCGCACCCTGCTCAAGGGCGGCGTCTTCCTCTATCCGCCCACCAAAGACCAGCCCGGTGGCAAACTGCGTCTCCTCTACGAAGCCAATCCGCTAGCCTTCATCGCCGAGCAGGCCGGCGGCATGGCCTCCAGCGGCATCGCCCCCACCGGTCAAGCCCGCATCCTCGACATTAAGCCGCAAAGGCATCCACCAGCGCACGCCGTTCATGGTCGGCAGCCGACGCGAGATGGAAGCGCTCGTCGATGGGAGGGCCAAGTGACCCCTCCTCAGGAAAACGAAGGCATCGAATTCCCTTCGGTGGTCACCGACATCCGCCTCGAATCGCGCGAAGGCGCTACCGTCCGCTGGCGCATGACCCTCGACCCCACCAAGTTCCCCCCCGGCGACGTCGGCGTGCTCCAGGCCGTCTCCCGCACCGGCACCCGCATCGAAGTCCCCGTGCTCGCCGTCCTCAACGACGCCGGCGACATCTGGCACATCGTCGAAAAACCCCTCGCCGCCGGCACCGACGTCATCGGCCGCATCACCCGCTAGCAACTAGCAACTGATTAAATCCCTTCTCCCATGCTCACACTATCGGACCGCGAAGCCTGCTCCGTCCGGTACAGCGCGCGTTCTTCTTCTTCCACCGTAAACGGCGTCGCCGGCTCCATCCGCGACGTCTGGAACTCGCCATCCAACTTCTCCAGGCGCGCCTTCAGCCGCTTTACCTCATCGGCCAGTGCGATGATCACATCACTGAGCGGATCGCTCACCTCATGCGGATCCGTAATCAGCACTCGCTTGCCGCCCTGGTAGACGATATGCGCCGGCACCCCCACCACGGTCGAATCCGGCGGCACATCCCGCACCACCACCGAGCCCGCGCCCACCCGCGAGTTCTCCCCAATCGTGATATTGCCCAGAATGTTCGCATTGTTCCCCACAAACACCCCGTTGCGCAGCGTGGGATGCCGCTTGCCCGTTTCTTTTCCCGTGCCTCCCAGGGTCACGCCCTGGTAGAGCGTCACGTCGTCGCCCACCACCGCCGTTTCGCCGATCACCACACCCATGCCGTGATCGATAAACACCCGCCGCCCAATCCGCGCGCCGGGATGAATCTCCACCCCGGTCCAGAAGCGCGTCACCTGCGACATCATGCGCGCAAGCAGCTTCCAGTTGCGGCGCCAAAGCCAATAGTGGATGCGATGCGCCCACACCGCGCGCAGTCCCGGGTAGCACAGCAGCACCGTCAGCTTGGACGAGGCTGCCGGATCGCGCTCGAACACGCTGCGAACATCTTCGCGGACCGACGCGAACAGGTTCATAGCTGAACGGGCGAGGTGGGCGTGTTCAGAGCCTTTTGCCGCAACTCCTCGAACAGCACTGTAGACAGATACCGCTCGCCAAAGCTCGGGAGGATGACGACGATCAGTTTGCCCGCGTGCCTCGGCTCGCGTGCCACCTTCAGCGCCGCATGCACTGCCGCTCCGGACGAGATCCCGACGAACAAGCCCTCCTCGCGCGGCAGCCGCCGCGCCATCGCGATGGCGTCGTCGTTCGACACCTGGACGACCTCGTCGATCAGGTCCGTCCGCAGCACCTGCGGCACAAACCCCGCGCCGATCCCCTGGATCTTGTGCGGCCCCGGCGCACCGCCCGAGAGCACCGGGCTGTCGGTCGGCTCCACGGCCACCGTCCAAAACCCCGGCTTGCTTCGATTTGATGTACTCGCTCACTCCGGTCAGCGTGCCACCCGTGCCCACGCCCGACACCAGAATGTCCGCCGTGCCGTCGGTGTCGTTCCAGATCTCCGGGCCGGTGGTCGCCAGGTGGATCGCCGGATTCGCCGGGTTGTTGAACTGCTGCAGGATGTGGCCGTTCGGAGTCTCGCGCAGAATCTCCTCGGCCTTGGCGATCGCGCCCTTCATCCCGTTCGGCCCCGGCGTCAGCACAATCTTCGCGCCGAATGCCAGCAGCAGCACGCGCCGCTCCAGGCTCATCGTCTCCGGCATGGTCAGGATAATGTCATATCCCTTCACCGCCGCCACAAACGCCAGCGCGATCCCCGTGTTCCCACTGGTCGGCTCAATCAGCACCGTCTCGCCCGGCTTGATCTTGCCTTCGCGCTCAGCCGCATCGATCATCGCGAACCCGATGCGGTCCTTGACACTCGCCAGTGGATTGTTGCTCTCCAGCTTGCACACCACCCGCGCTCCGCATCCCTCGGTCACCCGGTTCAGTTGCACCAGCGGAGTATTCCCGATCAGTTCCAGTACGCTTCCCGCAATCTTCATCTCGTCCCTTTCAATGGAGGCGCGCTGCAAGCCTTCATCTTCCACTCGTTCATTCTGAAGTCTATGAAATGCGAGGGGGAGCACAGACAACAAAACCTGCGCATGACGTCCTCGCAGGCTGTGTGCTCACTCCCAATTGTCTGAATCCGCTAAGGCGTAAAAGACACTGGATCGCAGGCACACGCATGCGCAGGGCAACAACAACACGCGATCAGGGGGAAATGGCTCACACCAAGAAGTTATTCCCGGCGGCACGCGGTGTCAACAATCCGTGCGGCCAATCCAGACCCGGAGTCCAGCCCTATCCCACCTCCACCCGGTCCCCCCGCTTCGGACAAACCACCTCCAGCTTGTATCGCTCCTCGATCTTCCCCTTCAACACCGTCATCGCCTCCAGCTCCCCATGCACCAGGAACACCTTCTTCAGCGTCGGCGCCACCGGGGCCATCCAGTCCAGCAGCTCCTGCTGGTCCGCATGGCCGCTCAGCGAGTCGATCGACTCCACCTGCGCGCGCACCCGCATCGGCTCGCCATAGATGTTCACCTCCTGCGCCTTGGCCACCAGCTTGCTCCCCAGCGTGTTGGGCGCCTGGTAGCCGGTGATCAGCACCAGGTTCCGCGGATCTTCGATCCCGTTCTTCAGGTGATGCAGAATCCGCCCCGCCTCGCACATACCCGACGCGGCCAGCACCATAAACGGCACATGCAGATCGTTCAGCGCCTTGCTCTCCTGCACCGTCTGCGTATATTTCAACCGGTTCCAGCCGAACGCGTCCTCGCCCTTGCTGTAGAAGGCGCACGCCTCCTCGTCCCACTCCTCCATATGATTCTTGAAGACCTGAGTGACGGCTGACGCCAGCGGGCTATCCACATAAATCGGAAACTCCGGAATCTCCTTGGCATCGATCA
>CAWBFL010000016.1:0-41156 GCA_963787905.1 uncultured Acidobacteriaceae bacterium
CGCGATTTAGAGCTGGGATTCTGGACTGTATATCCTTAGAAGTCCAGTCTCGATTATCAGGAGTCCAAATGGATCCATTGTCACAAATCATCGGGCTCCTCAAGCCGCAAGCAGTCTTTTGGCGGGTCGTTGAGGCACATAATGCGTGGACCATCGGCTTTCGTCCGACCAACATTGTGGTGTTTGGCCAAGTCATCGAAGGGGCTTGCCGCGTCGAACGGGAAGACGGCATCAGTCTCGATCTGGAGGCCGGCGATTTTCTGCTGATGGCGGCGCCGCCGAACTGGACGATGGCAGCCTTCGTGGGGGAGCCGCTGCAATCGACTTCGGAGCTGTGGTTGAAGATCCGGGCATCCTGCTTTCGCCCGAGCGCTCGAATCAAGTCACACGTTTCATGGCGGGCAACTTCGCGTTCTCAGCTGCCAATCGCGATCTGATCTCGACTTTGATGCTGCCCATTGTTCATGTACGGAGTATCGACGTCGCTGCGTCGCGGTTGCGCGCCCTGCTGGCGACGTTCGGCGAAGAAGCGACCAGCGAACGGCCTGGCCGTTCGCTAGTGCTGGATCGTCTGCTGGAACTCATACTGATTGAAGCGCTGCGATACCGCCCCTCCGACATCGGCGATGGCGGAAGCAGCCTGCTGGCTGGCCTGGCCGATCCACGCATTGGGAATGCGCTACGGATCATGCATTCGGATACGAAGCAGGCGTGGACTCTGGCTTTGCTTGCACGCAAAGTGGGGATGTCTCGGTCTGCCTTCGCGTTACGCTTTTTGCAGCTTGTCGGTGTGCCGCCCATTGAGTATTTGGCCACCTGGCGGATGAGGCTTGCGAAGAGCGCCCTCGCGTCCTCCGAGGTGACGATGATCGAGATCGCCGAGATGGCTGGCTATCAATCGGTGAGCGCCTTCAGTACGGCATTCAAGCGTGAAACCGGCCTCTCTCCCACGCTCTATGTGCGGTCTCTCCAGGAAGCGAATTGAGGGTTGTGCGAGCTTGCCAACTCAGTCGGGTCAAACTCAACTGAAGCCGGGAGGAATTCTGGCTGCACGCACACTCGCCTGTGCACTCGGCAAACGGGTATGGTCTGGAAACGCGCATTGGCCTGATATCGGCAACTGACGGGTTTTGTGCGTAGCCACTTTTCTCTGGCGCCAACTCGATGCAGCCATGGCCGCGACTCGGATCGAACTGCCAGAGACGGAATACCCGCTACGTCTTCGCCCCGGCGGCGCCTGCCTCGAGTTGGATCGCGCGCGGAAACAGGATGTTGTTCTCCAGATGGATATGCTGATGGAGATCCTGCTCAAACTCGCGCAGGCCATCATAGAATGCGTGGTAGGTGGGGCACGCACCCGTCGGCGTGGTGAAGTGATGGCTGAGGTCGCGGAGCCCGGCCATCAGCCCGCCCGCGGCGTCATGTTCCGCTGTCATCCTTGCGATCGGGTTGGCCACGGTGCCGAAGCAACCACGCGGCATCGCGTCGCCATTGGCCAACGAGCGTTCCAGTTTGACGATATAGGGAAAAAGGATCCCCTCTTCCTTCGCCAGATGCTGGGTCAATTCCTCGTCCAATTCGCCCAGCTTTGCCTGAATTAACGGCAGCTCGGCCTGCGTATCTCCGTGGCGGCGGACTACCTTCTCTGCCAGAACAGCCAGCCGGGGCAGTTCGTTCTTTACATACGCATGATGCGAGGCCACGATATGGCCAATTAGCGCCTCCAGCGAAGCCTGGGACCAGTTTTCTGTGGCCGGTGCCGAGCCACGTACCGCACTCTCCAACGCCGCCAGCACCGCGTCTACTTCGATATCGTTGGCTGCGCATGCCTCGGCGAGCGGCTTGCGTCCACCACAACAGTAATCGATTCCAAAATGCTCGAATACGCGGATCGATGTCGGCTGTTCCAGCGCAATCTCGCGAACGGTCCTTGTGGTAGTTGCCATGATGTTCTCCTTGCAACCACCCTACGAGCCGCAACGCCGCGCTACAGCGACTTTGGTCACTCGGAGAAACGATTCCTCCTGGATTATCGGACCGGCACGGGCAGGTTGACGCCCGGCACTGCTAGACTTTCCCCCATGGGCGTGGAACGTATTGATCTGCCGGCCGTTCTCGCAAAGACCACGTTGCTTTCCGGCCTTACTGCGGCCGAGTTGCAACTGCTTTCAGCGCGCACGGTGCGCAAACAGCTCCAAGCCGGGGAACTGCTCTTCTCGGAGGGCGAGGCCTGCCACGGTCTGCACATCATTGCACGCGGCAAGGTCCGAATCTTCAAGACATCGGTGGGCGGCCGGGAACAGGTACTGGCGGTCAACACTCCCGGGGAATCGGTCGCGGAGCTGCCGGTCTTCGACGGTGGCCCCTACCCGGCGTCGGCAGTGGCCACTGAGAACTCAGAGATCGCCTTCATCTCCCGGCGCGACTTCCAGGCGTACTGCGTGGAGCACCCCGAAGTTGCGCTGAAGGTGCTGGCTACGGTGGGCGCCCGACTGCGCCGCCTGGTTGGCATCATCGAGGAGCTCTCCTTTACCACCATTCGCCAGCGGCTGATCGCGACGCTGCTGCGGTTGGCGGAGAGCGACGGCCATCAGACCGAGCGCGGCCTCGAATTCCTATTGCCCGCCAGCCATCAGGAGCTAGCTAGCCAGCTTGGCACGGTACGCGAACTCATCTCGCGAAATCTGATGCGGCTACAGGCGGAAGGTCTGCTGGATGTGGACGCGCGCCAGATTGTGGTGAAGGATATGAAGGGTTTGAGTGCGCTGTTGAACGCGGCGCCTTAGTTGAGTCTCTCCTGATGGCCGTAGTCGTCCGCGTGGGGCACCAGTTGCATATAGACTTCGCGGGGGATGTTGGTCTGCCAGTGGCCGGTTGCACGGGCCAAGCCGATCAGTCCGAAGAAGACAAGCGCCAACACCGCCGCAATGGTGCGTGGCTGTAGCGCGCGATTCCGCCAGCGAGTTGCGGGCGCGCCTGCCTGAGACGCAAGTCGGCGCGGAGGTAGCGCGAGTTGTAGCGCGTTCTCGGCCGGGCACACCGCGACGCATTCCATGCAACTGCGTACACTCCGCGGATCGAATCTGCACCAACCGGCCTACCGGCAGGCTCGACGGGCAAGCCTTTGTGCACTTCCCGCAATCGATGCAGGCTTGTGCATCCCGCCGAACCCTCACCGGGCTCAACGTGGAAACCAGCCCCATCAATGCGCCGTAGGGGCAGAGGAAACGGCACCAGAAGTTCTGGATGAACACAGAGAGCACGACCAGCGACTCCAAGCACCGCAAGCCCTGTGATGCCGATTTCGCGGAAGAAGTTGAGCATCTTGACGTCCGCGATGATGCCGAACGGAGCGAGCATGAAATCGCTTAGCGCCTCTGCCGACATGCTGACCACAATGAAGAGGAAGAAGGCCATCAATATGTACTTAAGGCTGCGCAGAGGAATATCCAGCCAGCGTGGCACGGTGAAGTTGCGCCGAAATAGCTTGCGACCGAGCTTCCACAGAACCTCGGAGACCGAGCCGACGGGGCAGAGCCACGAGCAGAATGATTTTTTCAGCAACAGGCTCGATAGCAAAAATACCGCCGCAAGTACCATCGCGGCCGGATGAACGGCCGAGACTTGATGCGTCAGGAAGAAATATTTCAGGTTCATCAGGCCCGCGATTGGCAGCCAGCCATCCACGCCGGAAGGCCGATCGAAATAGTGAGTTCGTCCGCCACTCTCGAAGTAGCGCGTCCACAACAGGAACTTGATTGCCAGCCATGCATTCAGGCCCAGGAACGCGAGCTGGATCGCGTGACGCAACTGCTGGGACCGGTCACTCGCGAGCCTGCGCACGAGGGGCTTCTTCTGTTTCATCTGTTCCCTTTGGGCATCGGCAACTGCAACGGGAGACGCAACTCTGGTCAGCATGGCTTCCTTCCACTGTCGACGATACCCAACAAGTGGGCGGCACCAATAGGACTTAGGTCACAGCGGAATCAGCCACCCATGGCTGGGATCATAAGGGAGCGTCAATCCTCCACAGCGGGTAAGGGATGCCAGCGAGCCGATTGATTGCGAAAGCTTGTGCCGCAAGCAGAATCACGGCGACCTCAAGGATGACTAACTCTTTGGGTTGCGGGATGATGCCAAGCGAAACAATGCGTGGTCGTTGCGCCCGCGGGCAGATGGCTCCAGCCTTGGGATTAGGAAGTGTATCAATGTCGTCGGCATCGCTCTGGTTCAGGCACGCAATGTCCATCTCCACGCTGAGACTCAAGATCCCATTGAGGCAAAGATTGGCTGTGGCATAAACCCCACCTGGCAGCTTCCCGCCCATGCTTCTGCTTCTTCCTGGGGCAGGGCGATCACGATTTCGCGCACCGTGTATCGAACTTGCAGAGGCATCAAGCTAAGTGGGCCGGTGGCGAAGGGCAGGCGGATGGCCTCAAACCGGCCACCCGCCCGCGGCTCCGCGCCTCTGATCAGGCCGCCGCAGCCGACGCATCCGCGTCATCGGCATAGATTGCTTCCGGGTCCGATACGACGTGAGCGCGGCCGCCGGAGCCAACCCAGGTTTTGGTCCAACTGCGTGCCACCACGCGCATCATGATCAGAATGGCGAAGGCCAGCGCGGCATAGCAGATCCAGCCCAGGCGATAGCTGCCCGTGTGCTGCTTAGACATGCCGAGAACATTGGGGAGGATACCGCCACCGAGCGCGCCGATCTCTCCAATCATGCCACCAGCGACGGCAGTCGTGATAGGCCAGCGCAGCGGGACGAGTTGGAAGGTGGCCCCATTGCCCGCGCCGAGCGCCGCGAAGCAGAGCATCAAGAGCAGCGTGGTAACCACCAGCGTGGGTGTGGTCATGAGCCCGAAGAGCGCGGCGATGGCGATGAGGAAGACGACCGAGAGAGTGGTGATGCCTCCAACTTTGTCCGCGAACCAGCCGCCGAGCACCCGGGTAAGGCTGCCGGTGAGGGTGGCGAAGACAGTGAGAGTTCCGGCCTGCACCTTGGTAACGTGGAACTGGCTGTAATAGAACGAGGGCAGGAAGGTCGCAAGACCGATGAAGCCGCCGAAGGTGATGATGTAGATGAGGTTGAAGTACCAGCCATCTGCTTCAAAGAGGCAGCTGAGGTGCTGGCGAAGGGTCTGATGCTCGACGTCGGGCGGCTCCTTGGCGAAGAAGATCATGACCAGCAGGGGCAGCAGCATGGTGGCAGCGGCGAATCCGTAGACAGTCTGCCATCCGAAGTGCATGGCGAGGCGCGGTGCGAAGAGAGCCGCGAGCGCGGTGCCGCTGTTGCCTGCTCCGGCGATACCCATGGCGAGACCTTTGTACTGGCGAGGAAACCAGCCGGAGCCAAGCGAAAGGGCGACGCCGAAGCTGGCGCCAGCGATGCCGAGGAGAACGCCCATAGCCAGCACATTGTTATAGGTGTGGACGAAGACGAAGCCGTAGAGCAGCGCGACGATGATGGCGGACATTTCAAAGATGGCGGCAAACTTGCGGCCAATGTATTGCGACAGCACACCCAGCGGGAAGCGCATGAAGGCGCCGGCGAGGGTGGGGACCGAGACCATGAAGCCGATCTGCGCGGGCGACAGGTGGAAGGCCTGACTGATGAACGGCCCCATTGCCCCGTTGAGCACCCAGATTGCGAAGCTGAAATCGAAATAAAGAAAGGCGGCGAACAGTGTCGGCGGGTGGCCGGACTTCATAAAGGCTTTATAGCTTGCCATGGAAAATTCCTCCGAAAGAATTTGGTGGTGCTGATGTGTCGGGCCATCAAAGCAACGTCATGGTTGCTCGGATAACTGAAGACACGGTGCTGGCAAACACCGGCTGCATGGCCGGAGGAAAATGGCGCCGCGTCATAGGGCGGCGGTCTTCTCCACGCGAACGGCGCATTGCTTGAAGTTCGGCTCGCGCGAGATGGGATCGAATGCTCCGAGCGTGACCAGGTTGGAGTTGGTCTCGGAGAAGTGAAAGGGCATAAAGATCTGGCCCGGCGCGACGATGGCCGTGATGCGCAACTCCAGGTTCGCGACCTTGCTGCGGCGGGACACGACAGTGACGCGGTCGTGCGAACTAAGCTTCAGGCGCTGGGCGTCGATGGGGTTCATCTCCAGCCAGGCGTTGGGCACCATTTTGTTCAGCATGTCGACCTGCGCGGTTTTGGTGCGGGTGTGCCAGTGTTCGACGGTGCGGCCGGTGTTGAGGATGAAGTCATACTCCTTGTTGGGCTGTTCAACGAACGGCTCGCAGGGAACGAGATGCAGTTTGGCGCGACCGTCGGCGGTGGGGAAAACGCCATCGGTGTAAAGGCGCTCGCCGCCCCACTGCATGCCGCCATTGGTTTCGATCTCTTCCCAGGTGAAGTGGCTGTAGTCACACATGCGGCCGGCGGAGACGCGCTGCCACTCGCGGAAGGCGTCACGCGTGGTGGACCAGCCGGGATAGAGGACCTGGCGCACGCCCATGCGCTCGGCGAGATCGAGGAAGATATCGAAGTCGGCGCGGGCTTCGCCGGGCGGGGCGACGATGCGATTCACTTTGCTGACGCGGCGTTCGGAGTTGGTGTAGGTGCCTTCCTTTTCGCCCCAGATGGCGGCGGGCAGGACGAGATGGGCGAAGTCGCTGGTGGGTGTGGGATGAAAGCCATCCTGAACGACCAGGAATTCGACGTTGCGCAAGGCTTGTTCAAGGACAGAGTAGTTGGGGAACGATACGGCAGGATTGGTAGCGATGAACCAGAGGGCCTTGATCTTGCCGGCGACGGCGGCCTCGATGATGTCAGGATAGGCAAGGCCGCGGGCTTTGGGGATGTAGCGGGCGTCGATGTCCCAGAGGTCGGCGAGAGCTTCGCGGTCGGCGGGATTGTCGAACTTGCGATAGCCAGGGAGGGATGAGGTGAAGCCGGCTTCGCGCGTGCCCATAGCGTTGCACTGGCCGGTGATGGAGAACGGCGCTGCGCCGGCGCGGCCAATGTGGCCGGTGATCAGCGCGAGGTTGTTGATGGCAGTGACGGTGGCAGCACCCTGGGTCGAGTGATTGACGCCCATGGTCCAGCCGATGAAGGCGGCTTTGGCACGGCCATAGAGGGAGGCGACTTGCTCAATCTGCGCGACGCTGAGGCCGGTGACTTCGGAGACATGCTGCGGGGTGAACTTCATCACGAAGAAGTTCAGCTCGTCAAAGCCGCTGGTGTGCTGGGTGATGTAGTCGCGATCGATGAGGCCGTCGCGGATGAGGATGTGGGCGATGCCGTTGATGAGCGCGATGTCGCTGCGCGGCTTTACCGGCAGATGGATGTCGGCCATCATCGCGGTTTTGGTGACCCGCGGGTCTACGACGATAAGGGTGCGCTTCTTATTGCGCTCGAGACGATTGCAGAGGATGGGATGGTTGTCGGCGATGTTGGCGCCGATCAGCAGGATGACATCGGCTGTCTCAAGGTCGGCATAGTTACCAGGAGGGCCATCGCTGCCGAAGGACAATTTGTAACCGGAGACGGCGCTGGCCATGCAGAGGGTGGTGTTGCCGTCATGGTTGGGCGTGCGGAAGCCGAGTTGCACCAGCTTGCCAAGTGTGTAGAACTCTTCCGTTAGCAGCTGGCCAGTGCCGACAACGCCGAGCGATCCAAAGCCGTGCTTCTGCTGAATCAGGCCGATGCGCTCGATCATGGTTTCGAGCGCCTCGTCCCAGGAGACGGGTTCGAGCTTGCCATTCTTGCGAAGGAGCGGGTGAGTGGCGCGGCCGGGAGCGTCGAGGATATGGTGCTCGCTGAGGCCCTTGGGGCAGAGCTTGCCGCGATTCACCGGGTGGTCGGGATTGCCGCGCGCGGCGACGGCTTTGCCGTCCTTCACGCCGATCAGCATACCGCAGCCGACGGAGCAGTAGCCGCAGGTGGTTTTGACCCAGGTGTCGGCAACGCGGGATTCCGAGACATAGCCGTAGCGTTCGTCTTTGCCGTAGGCGTAGCGGGATTGAGCGGTATCGATGCCGGCCATGCGGCGAAGTTTGCTGAACATTCTCATGCGGACCTCGTGCGAACGAAGGTGAGGGCCATGTTGAGCGGCACGACGGAGACGAAGAAGAGATAGCGGGCAAGCAGCAGGCCCAGCCAACCTGCCGCGAGGGCGAAGAATGGATGTCCGGCAAGGAGCATTACGCAGCTGAATGGAAGGAGCAGAGCGGATGCGGTGACGCGCTGGCGCAGCAGATCGCTACAGAGCAGAGAGAACGATGCCCGCGCTTCAAACAGCGTGGATCCACGCAAGCGGTAGAGTCGGATTGCCTGATTGGCGGCCCAGGCCAGTGCGAAGATTCCTGCCAGCAGCGAAAGCAGTCCGGCTGACACGAACGCGGATGGCTGCGGGGCAAACTGCAAATGACGAAGAGGGACCGGCGGCAGATCGCACAGAACGGCGGCGAGAAGGCAGCCAAGAAAGGCGCCACTCAGCACGAAGTCCACGGGAGTGTGCAGCATGTTCCAGGAGGGCCGAGCGGGTACCAGGTAGATGTAGGCGCTGGCCAGGTTTCCAGCCAGTCCGAGCAATGCGGTGATCCATGCGAGTCTGGGTGTCTGGACAGGCGGCACGATGGAATGGAATTGGGCCATGGCGATGCATGCCGCATACGCGGTCAAGGCAAGCAAAAAGAGGGTGAACAGCAGGACCTCGCGGCTAAGCCACGAGCGCCGCCACATTTTGAGCGCGCGCCACGCGTACGCCGGCCGGCCGAGGTGCAGGGTCGAGATGGTGAGAGCGATGCCCGCGATCGTGAGCAGTAGGCTGAGCGGAACAACGCCGAGACGGCTACTGACGAGAAGAACGATGAAGGCACCGGCGACGGCCTGCATCATGGTGGTCATAAAAACCAGCGAGAGATGGGCGTGTTCGGGACGAATCTGTCCAGCGTCGACGCGTTCCAGTACAGACTGCGGGTTGGAGGGCAAGGTGATCCGAGTGGTGGAGATGGTGTGGACGGCCGCAGGCATGCCGGGGCTCTCGGCGGCGGAGAAGTCCTCGCGCCACTCGGCCATATTCACAATCTCAATTTCGATTGCGGCTTCGGGGCACGCGTTAGCGCAGGCGGGCTCGAAGCCATCTTCCAGACGGCCTTTGCACATGTCACACTTGCCCACGACGCCGCGCTCGGGATTGAACTGCGGAACGCTGCAGGGGCAATTCCACACGCAGTACTGGCAGCCGATGCAGGCGTCTGCGGAGTGCAGGACGATTCCCGTCACCGGGTCCTTGGTGTAGGCATCAACCGGACAGCCTTTGACGCACTCTGCGTCGAGGCAGTGATTGCAGCCCATGGAGAGGTAGTGGCGTTGCGTTGCCGGATAGCTTCCGGCTTCGAGCTCGCCGATGCGCCGCCACAGAATGTCGGCCGGGTTGCCATTCTGCTCGTTGCACGCGACCTCGCAGGAGCGGCAGCCGATGCACTTCGTCATGTTGAAGTGGAAGCGATATTGTTCGCCTGCCGCCAGCGGCCGGCTGGGAATAAGCAGCGGAAATGTTGCGGGTCCAACCAGGTCGGGAAAGGGCATCGCGGCCGCTCGCGCCGGCTGCGCTGGCCCGAAGACGATTCCGTCCTCGGTCAGCCGTACGAGTACGTCGCTGTGACCATCGATTGCACGTTCGTGGAGTGGTAGTGCCAAGCGGGCCTCTTATCCTGCGCTCTTCCAAGTGGTTCTGGGAGTGCTAATAGACGTCGCGGTGATAGCGATGCTCGTCCTTCATGCTCTGCATATATTCCTGGGCGGCGTCTTCACGCATCCCGCCATGTTGCTCAGCGATGCGATGGAGTGCGGCGTCCACATCTTTTGCCATGCGGCTAGCGTCTCCGCACACGTAGATGCTGGCTCCGGCCTGCATCCAACTCCACAGCTGCGCGCCCTGCTCGATCATGCGGTCCTGGACGTAGATCTTGCGCTCCTGATCACGCGAGAAAGCAGTGTCCATGCGGGTGAGGTGTCCATTTGCGAGCATCGATTCGAGTTCCTCGCGGTAAAGAAAATCTGTGGACGCGCTGCGCTCCCCGAAGAAGAGCCAGTTCTTTCCAGGCGCTGCCAGTGCGCGCCGCTGGTGCAGAAAAGCGCGGAACGGGGCAATGCCGGTTCCGGGGCCGATCATCACGATCGGCGTTTCGGGCGTGGCGGGCAGGCGGAATTTCTTGTTGGGATGGATGTAGATGGGGCGGCGTTCGCCGGTGCTGGTGCGATCCGCCAGCAACGTAGAGCACACTCCCCCGCGCTCGCGATCATGCGAACGATAGCGCACCACGGCGATGGTGGTATGAATCTCTCCAGCATGGGCGAACGGGCTCGACGAGATGGAATACAGGCGCGGCGCAAGCTTCGGCAGCATGGCGACCAGATCGGCCGGATTGTGCAGCACGTCAGGGTAGTCGTGGATGATGTCGATGAGACCGCGGTCCCAGGTGTACTTGTCCAGCAGCGGTTGCTGGTCCGGCGCCAGCAGAGCGAAGAGTGGCTGGCAGCTTCCGATGGTCGCGTAGGCTTCGATCATCTTGCGCGTAAGCCGCGTGATCTGGAGATGATGAGTGAGGGCATCGCTCAGAGACGCTGTGCTGCCCTTGGGGAGCTGCACGGGGGCTTCGGGGCTGAACTTCAGCGCGGAGATGATTTCGGCCACCAGCTGATGATCGTTCTGCGGAATGACTCCGCAGGCGTCGCCGGCTTCGTAGTTCAGGCCCGAGTCTGCGATGGAAAATGCCAGGTGCATGGTTTGCTTGGTGGACACATCTTGCGTGAGTGGACGCTTGTCGACCAGCGGGGCGTAGAAGGGATTCTCGCGCGAATAGGCAGTGCTCTTGCCATCCGCAACCGAGGCGCCTGCGGAGGTCGGCGCGGCACTTTCGCGTGACGAGGATGGCGCGCTGCGGGCCGGTCGCGCGGCAACGATGGATTCCAGTTGCGCGAATAGACCCTGCTTCCAATGCGTGAACGGCTCGTCGAGATCGACATCGCAGTCCACGCGATCATAGATGCGGACCGCACCGAGAGCGGCGAGCTTATTGTCGAGGTCGATGCCGAACTTGCAGAAGTGCTCGTAGTGCGAATCGCCCAGCGCCAGCACGGAATACGAGAGATCGAGATAGCGTGGAAGCTGCTCGACGCAGAGCTTTTGAAAGAAGGGCTGCGCCGCATCCGGCGGATCGCCTTCGCCGTAGGTGCTAACGATGAAGATGGCATAGCGCTCCTCGGCGAGCGCGGCCGGAGTGTAGCCCTCAAGCGAAGCCAGAGACGCGACGTGGCCCTTCGACTTGAGTTCCTTGGCGACTTTACGGGCCAGCCCTTCGGCGGTCCCGGACTGCGACGCATAGAGCACCGCAATCTTCAGCGAGGGTGGAGGATCGGCCGGAACTGCCTGAGCGACGGAAAATATTCCCGCCAGAAATCCGTTGAGCCAAGCGCGCTGCTCCGAATTGAATGGCGCGTTATCGGGTATATAGGGCACTGTGTCCGGCGGCTTGACGACCTGCGAGGTCATACGCACTCCTTGGCGAGACAGAAATCCTTGAGGTCAGTGATTGCGTGGCGGCGGGTGAAGCTGAGGAACGATTCTTCGGGGTTGCGCAGGCTGATGTACGCCTGAAAAAGGCGCTCCATCACCGGCGGAAGATCGCTGAAGCGGATGGAGGGGATCAGCTCGCGCGCGATGCCCTGGTCCTGGTCCGAGCCGCCGCCGATGACGACCTGATAGCCTTCTTCGCCACTGAGCTTGGTCCCAAGCAGTCCGATGTCTCCGATGTAGTGCTGCGCGCAGGAGTGAGGGCAGCCGGTGACATGCAGGTTAACGGGCTGGTCTATCGTGAAGCGGCTATCAAGAAAGCTCGCCAACTCGACTGCGTGAGACTTGGTATCGGTGGCGGCAAAACGACAGCCCTTGTTGCCGGTGCACGCGACTGTGCCGCTGAGCACGCGGCCCGCAGTGAATTTGATTTCGGCGGCCAGCAGCGCCTGCGTCGCGGCTTCGAGGTGTTCGGTGGCGATGTTGGGGATGACAAGATTCTGCCAGACGGTGAGCCGAAGCTCGCCGCTGCCGAAGCGATCGGCAATCTCAGCGATGGCGAGCGCCTGGGTCCCGGGCAGGCGTCCCACCGGGACCACCACACCGATGTAGTGCATGCCCGGCTGGCGTTGCGCGTGGACGCCGATGTGGCCGGCACGGTCGATGGGCTTGCGCGGCTCGCAGGCATCGGCAGGATGGCGCATGAGCGGGAATGCGAGGCGTTTCTCGGTCTCGGCCAGGAATTTCTCCACGCCCCACTTGTCGACCAGATACTTCAGGCGTGCCTTTTTGCGGTCGGTGCGGTCGCCGTTGTCGTTGAAGACTCGGATCATGGCCGCAGCTACAGCTACCGTCTGGTCAGGGTGCAGCAGCAGGCCGCAATCGCTGGCGAACTGCTTGTGTCCGGTGATGCCGGAGAGGACGACGCGGAAATAAACTCCCGCGGGGACGGCGTGCCCCTCGCCGACGCGCACGGCCAGGAACCCGATGTCGTTGGTGTCGGCGACGACCGAGATGGCGCCGCCATTGTCGAACGCGACGTTGAACTTGCGGGGCAGGCCATACATGTCGCGCGAATTCAGGATGTAGGTATTGAGTGCTTCGGCCAGCGGCGCCACGTCGAGCAGCTCTTCGGGATCGATGCCGGTGATCGGGGACGCGGTGATGTTGCGAATGTTGTCGGCGCCTGATCCCCGCGAGGTCATGCCAAGCGACTGGATTCGGGTCAGGACGCGAATGATATCTTTCGGCTGGAACTCGCGAATCTGCAGATTGCTGCGGGTAGTGATATCGAGACGGCCGGAGCCGCATTCGGAAGCGAGATCCGCGAGGCCGCGAAGCTGGTGCGTGGTGAGAATGCTGCCGGGTACGCGCAGGCGCAGCATGAAAGAATCCTGCGCCGGGGCGACATAGAAGAGGCCGTGGAATTTGAAGCGGAAAAGATCGTCGGGCGCCGGGGCCTTGTTCTCAGCGGCGTGCGCGACTAGTTTGTCCCAGATGTCGAGGGGATTCTCCTCATGCTTCCAATTCTCTTCGCGGCATAGATCCGAGACCGGTGTGCCGAAGTAGAGTTCTTCGCGACCGGCTGCCTCATTGTCGACTCCTGAAGCGGGGTCTGAAGTGATGAGGCCGGACGCGGTGTGTCCCACAAACGGAACCGCCCCGCGCTGGGATACGCCGGCAAAGAAACCCCGCAGGTATTCCTTCTGCTCGGGGGTAAAGGGCTGGTTGGCAATCTGATCGGGAACCATCAGCAACTTCCTCGCGAAAGACTGTGCGAAAGCGAAAATGCAACGAGGCACGCCCTGAATCTCTTTGAGGGAAGAGGCCGATATGGCTTCAGCACAACCGCAGACACGTCCGCCAAATCGAACACTGCGCAACAGCAGTGGATTCAAGGCTCATCGTGGAGCGGTAAAGTTATCGAACGGGTGGGAGGACGCGCACGGCATGGTGCGGCGCTCCTGGATTCGGGAATCCTCAAGTGGCGAAGACAGATCCCGACTCGACGATAGTAGCGCGGCCGTTTCCGAATTGCAAGGGCGATGCGCAGGTTGTGTAACTACAAGGGTTACAGGCAATCACCAATCACAGCGCGGCGAATTCGAACATTGTGATCGGCAAACTTCGGGAGTGGTCACTTGTCACATGCTCTCTCCCGTGTTACAAATCGGTTATCCGATCCAAGCTCACGCGACACCCAGATGTGTCTCGTACAATTCGCGATCCGGATTTCCCTCTCAACGCCTGAGCCAATTGCCTGAGTCCTCGCGTAAACGCGATCCTCTGCGTTTTGCCATATCTGCGCCTGCCTGAGGTCTCCAGCACTCAACTCAACCTTCTCGCCCACCGGGTGCCCGACACGGGATCCGCTGCACTCTGTTTTTCACACTCTGCCGATCCAGGAGCGTTGATGAAACTTACTCGATCCATTTGCTTGCTACTCGTGGCGGCTACCGCGTCCTTTGCGCAGTTCGGCCGCAGCCAAACCGCGCCGGCCCATCCTGAGAACGCGAGCACGCTGCCGGTCTCCATCTCGGTGTTTGACCGCTCGCGCGTGGACGCAACCCAATGGTACGCGGCGACTCCGACTGCCGAGACCTACGGCTTTGTTGAATCCCTGGTACGACTTGGCATGGCGCAGCGAGATCAAGAAGTGGGATTGGCAACTGGAGCTGGCGTCACCAGCAGATCTCGACCTTCCAATCGATGCTGTCTCGCCGGTGACTGCGCAGGGACAGCTTGGCCTTGGCGGCACGTATTACGCATCGAACGGCAACAACTCCAACCCGGCAGCCGCGTTTCTGAAGCAGGGATACGCCCGCTATCACTTCACCGGGGCCGATCGAACCATTCGCGCAGGCCGCTTTGAGTACTTTGACGGGCAGGAGACGCAACCTAAGGATGCGGGTATCGCGTGGCTGCAGACCAACCGCATTGCTCAGCGGCTGATCGGCAACTTCGGCTTCTCCACGGCGCAGCGCAGCTTCGATGGCGCCGAAGCGCACTTTGGTTCAGGCAGCTACGACATAACAGCGATGGCCGCGCGCGCGGACCAGGGCGTGTTCAATCCTAATGGTAATCCGGAACTCAACGTAGACCTTGAATATCTGGCTTTCACCAAGTCCAGCTTCGACGGTCACTTGCTGGTGCGTGCCTTCGGAATGGACTATCACGATGGCAGAACCGGCCTGACCAAAACGGACAACCGGGCACTTGCTGTGCGGGCGGCCGACCACAAGAACATCCGCATCGGCACCTACGGCGGCGATGCCGTTGCGACGGTTCCCCTGGGGCCGGTGCGCGGCGATCTGCTGTTCTGGGGCGCGCTGCAGAACGGGCAGTGGGGCTCGCTGAGCCACAGCGCCGGGGCGGCCGCAGTCGAGGGCGGACTCCAGCTTGCCGGTGCAAAGACCGCTCCGTGGCTGCGCGGAGGATGGTTTCGCTCCACCGGCGACAACAATACAACCGACAACGTGCACAACACGTTCTTCCAGGTCCTGCCGACTCCGCGTGTTTATGCGCAGTTCCCGTTCTATAACCTGATGAACAGCACCGATGAGTTTGTGCAATTGATCGACAAGCCTGCCAGGAAAGTCAGTCTGCGCTCGGACCTGCATTGGTTGAAGCTCACCTCAACCAACGACCTCTGGTATCAGGGCGGCGGCGCGTATGACAACAAAGTCTTTGGCTACACCGGTCGCCCTGCCAACGGCCATTCCAGCTTCGCTTCGGTGTTCGACGCCAGTGTCGACTGGCAAATGGCGAAGCCGGTTACGATGACGTTTTACTATGCAAAGTCATTTGGAAAGAGTGTTATCGGCGCAATCTATCCCACCACCAAAGATGCTCAGTATGGATATGTCGAATTTGTCTACCGTTGGGGCGTTCCGCAACGCGCGGCGCGGCCTTAACAGCGAGGGGGCCAGGCTCACGATGCCGCTCACTGTCCGCAATCGTTTCCTTAGGTGCCTGGCCTGGTGCGTGCGGGCAGACTTTCGTCAGCCCCTTCAACCGCCTGATAAACACGGGTCGAAATGCCTGTAGACTAATCTCAGTCAGCCGACGACTCGTTCACAACTCAGGCGATTTAGCTCTCCACTTTCGAGAGCTTTGAAGCAGTCCAACCAATGTCACCAACGGCTGTCCAAGCGGGAGCACCCTGAAGGTCTGGAGGTTTCGATGGCACATGCAAGTTTCGACGGGCTTCGGGTGTTGTCACTCGAGTCTCGCCGTGCCAAAGAAGTCACCAAGCTGATACGCACCTATGGCGGTGAGCCGTTTGTCGTGCCCTCCATGCGGGAAGCGCCGCTCCAGTCGCACCGCCAGGCTTTTGAGTTTGCCGACGGCCTGATGCAGGGCAACTATGATCTCGTTATCTTTCTAACCGGGGTCGGCGTAAGGGCTCTGCTCGACATCGTCGTCAGTCGCCACAATCGCGAGGACTTTCTGCAGGCGCTGCGCTCGGTTCGCATCGCCGCGCGGGGCCCCAAGCCGCAGGCGGCGTTGCGCGATATTCAGGTTCCGGTTTCAGTCGTCGCGCCAGAGCCCAGCACCTGGCACGAGATGCTCGCCGCCATGCAGGCGGAGTTCGGGGAGTCTCTGGCTTCGATGCGCGTCGCAGTGCAGGAGTATGGCGCGTCAAATCCGGAGTTCCTCTCCGCGCTGAACGAGCAATGCGCCGAGGTAACCAAGGTCCCGGTGTACCAGTGGACTCTGCCCGAGGACGTCCGCCCCCTGCGCGAATGCGTCCTCGGAATAGCGCGCGGGAACGTCGACGTGGTGCTCTTTATGACCGCGGTCCAGGTGATCCATCTGTTTCAAATTGCAGAGCAGATGAACTGCGTGCAGGACCTCCGCGATGGGCTCGCGAAGATGGTTGTAGTCTCAATTGGCCCGACCACCTCAGAGGAGCTCGCGCACTACGGGATCAAGCCGGACTTTGAGCCCTCGCGGCCGAAGATGGGATTCATCGTCAATGAAGCCGCGCAGTACGCCGGCAAACTGTTGCTGGAGAAGCGCGCCAACGTTGAACTGGCTGATCCACCCCAAACCGCGATGCCGCAGCGACAGCGGATGGGTGGGCCCGCTGCACCAGAGCGCGCTTCGATCGAGCCAGTCCGCAAGGTCGCGCTCTCGACGCCAACCATGGCTGGCTTTCGCGATGGCCTGACTCCTATCGACTTTCTACATGAGATCAGCAGCCGCATTGCCGCAGCCGATTCGTTCCATCTTGTTCTCGGCCGCATCGTTGACTTTGTCACTGCAATCATCCCATGCGACTCCTGCTTCATCTACGTGCTGGAGGGCGACAAGCTCGTCCTGCGCGCGTCGAAGAATCCACATGCCGACCTGGTCGACCAACTCGGTTTGCAGGTGGGCCACGGAGTGACAGGCTGGGTTGCCGAGCATCGCGAGCCGGTTGCAATTGCCTCGGACGCGTCCAAGGATTCACGCTTCAAGGCGTTTTTGAATGTTCCAGAGGATGAGTTTGAGGCCATGCTTTGCACGCCGATCCTGTGTGCCAGCAAGGTGGTAGGCGTGATGAATCTGCAGCATCGAAATTCTTACCAGCACACGCCGAACGAGGTGCGATTGCTGTCGATGATCGGCTTCCTGGTGGGAGCCGAGATCGAGCGGGCGCGCCTGGAGACGGAAAATGCGGCTCTTTCTGGCCGCCTGGAAACCCGCAAAGCGGTCGACCGGGCAAAAGGCATCCTGCAACGCGACCTGGCCATCGCCGAAGATGAAGCATACCGCCGTATGCAGCGCGAAAGCCGTCAGCGCAGGAAGTCCATGCGCGAGATCGCTGAAGCAATTCTGCTAGGCGACGATCTGAAGAAAAGCCGACTGGAAGCCGATGAGAAGCCAGCATGAACCGATGCAGCGATCCGGATTATTGACGGTGAATAGCGTGGGCGCGTCGGAGGGCGGATTCGATTGACCCGTTCGTAGAAGCGGTAAAGGAATAGGTCTCCAAGGAGCCTCAGTTATCCGATGGAATCGGGCAAACTTTGGGGGCGTTGTTTTAAGACTTATGTAAGACATCTGCTCAGAACCGAGACCTCAGTTTTGCCAACAACACTGGGAAAACAATTTTGGTGCAAAATCCGAATTATCCCTAAAGGACTTAACTTTTACCGCCAACACTGAGATTTCTTAGAACGTCGGGTGGGATCCCCCCTCCGGGAACCAACAAACCAATTCATTCCATTGACTGGTTTGCGCGGGCGGCGGAGATGGATGAGGGGTCGGTGCCCTGAATGAGACCAAGAACGTAACGTGGCGGTGATTCCGGTTAGAGCAGCCCGATGGCGCGGCCGGCCACTCCTACGCCCAGCCAGAGCGTGAGGGAGATGATGGCGGCGATGCGAGACCAGAGGTTGGGCGCATCGGCGCCGGTGTGCAACAGCGCTCGACGATGCAGCGTGAAGTAGAAGGTCACGGCCGCGGCGAGCAGAGCCATCTTCCAGCGGAAGGCGGGGCTGTAATAACACTTGCCCGCCTCCTCAGAGAGCAGTGCGATACCGCTGACGACCATGACGGCGAGGCTGCCGAGGAGCATGCGGCTGAGATCGCGGCCGATCAGGCACGCCGATTCGCCTTTGAGGATGACGCCGAGCAGGCGCAGGTCAACGATGAGGACGGAGCCGCCCAGAATGGCGAGTGCGAGCAGGTGCACCATCTCGACGAGGGCGAAGTCCCACTTGGAGGCCTGCATGGCATGACCGAGCGGGGAGTGGGCGAGCGCCATGAAGAGAGCGTGCAGGGACATGGAGAGCGGACCTTTCAAAAGTAGGCGATGGCGCGGCCGGCGACGATAACACCGCTCCACAGCAGGAGGGAAGCGATGGCAGCGGCGCGCGCCCGCCAGGGAGAGAGGCGCAGCGTTTCCCACTCGGTGACGCGGCGATAAACCCCGGTGTGGAATATCGAGCGGGTTCAGACCAGCGAGCAGAAGCAGGAGCATCTTGGCGCGAAATGCGGGATTGGGGTAGTTCTTGGCGGCTTCGGCCCAGAAGAGCAGGAAGCCGCTGACGAAGCTGACGGCAAAGCCGGACCAGGTGAGCGGCAGAACGTTGCGCGCAACACGAGCAACTGAGATGGGACGCAGCAACAGGCCGAGCATGCGCAGGTCGAGGACGGCGATGGTGCCGAAGAGCAGGGTGATGCTGAGGACGTGGATGGTCTCGATGATGGGGAAGACGTTGTTCGACTCGCGGATCATGGTGCCGAAGTGCGAGTCATAGAAGATCTGGCAGATGTGCTGCAGCAGGGGCATAGGCGATGCTGAATTCCTTCTGGACGCTACTTGCTGGTGCCGGGAAGCGATCCGTGGTCGGTGCCATCGTCGCCGGGACCTCCGTCGCCGGGGCTGCCGCCGTAGAGCTTGCGGCCGTCGGGCAGGATCACGAGGCGGCCGTCGGCGAGATTGGAGCCGTCCTTGGCGCGATAACCCTCAACGACAATCTTGTCGCCGACCTTAATGTCGTTGCGCTCCCAGCCGCGGCGGCTGAGCGCACCGGGACTGGCGCTTTCGACGCCCCAGTTGGTCACTTTACCGTGAGCGTCGACAACGTCGAGGTAGAAGTAGGTATGAGGATTGGTCCACTCGATGCGGGTGACCGTGCCAGCGAGACGGATGGGCTGGGCGCCATCGAACTCAGAAGAGAAGGCGTGGTGCGCGTAAGCGGGCAGGGAGGAGAGCAACAGGGCAAGTGCGAGGGTGAAACGGATTCTCATCGAGCATGCTTCCTTTCGGCCAATGCAATCTTTCAGAATCAGGGCCCAGGTTTATCCGGAGCGATGCCCCACTGCGCGAACTGGTCGGCGATGCCGGGCTGGAGGGCCAGCGCGGCGGAGATATCGGACGCTCCTGCTGTGGCTTCCTGCAAGCGCTCCGCCAACCCGCGCCCATAGAGAGAGGACGCTTTTTTCGGGTTTATTGCAAGTGCCGCGTTGTAGTCGGCGATGGCGGCGACGGAATTCTTCATCTTGAGGTAGACGAGGCCCCTGCTGTCGAGGGCGAGCGGGTCGTTGGGGCGCAAGGCCAGCGAGCGGTCGCAGTCGGCGAGTGCGGCCTGGAGCTGACCGATGATTGTGCGGGAGGCACAACGGTTCCGGTAAGCGGCCGCATAGCCTGGCTTGAGGCGGATGGCCTGGTCAAAGTCGGCAACGGCAGCGTCGTCGTGACCCTGGTTGTGGCGGGCAATGCCACGGTTATTGAAGGCCTCTGCCAAGTCGGGCCGGAGGCGGATCGCTTGATCGAAGTCGGCGATAGACGGGTCGAATTGACCGGTGACGAGGTAAGCCACTCCGCGGTCGTAGAAAATGGAGGCATCG
Source organism: uncultured Acidobacteriaceae bacterium (assembly GCA_963787905.1). GTDB lineage: Bacteria > Acidobacteriota > Terriglobia > Terriglobales > Acidobacteriaceae > Edaphobacter. The sequence continues at coordinate 19,884 of CAWBFL010000016.1, forward strand.
GACGGATTAAGGCGAAGCGCCTGCGAGTAGTCGGCGATGGCCTGGCCGTACTGACGTTGGTCAGCATAGGCATTGGCGCGGTTGACATAGGCGTCGGCGAAGTCGGGCTTAAGCGTGAGGGCGCGATCGAAGTCGGCTATGGCGGAGTCGAACTGGCCGAGGGCGTCGTAGGCGCTGCCGCGGAGGTTAAAGGCGTTCCCGTCGTCGGGCTTGAGCCGGATCGCCTCGTCGTAGTCGGCGATGGCCTTGGCGAACTCGCCGAGAGCGACGTTGGCGGTGGCGCGGTTGGAGAACGCACCGGCGTAATCGGGCTTGAGCTGGATCGCACGACTGAAGTCAGCGATGGCGAGATCGTGCCGGCCTTGGAGGTCGTAGGCGATGCCGCGGTTGTTTAGGGCGACCGCCAGATTTTCGTCATCCTGACGGCCAGACTGGATGAGGGCGGTGCAGGCAGGGATGCTGAGATCGGGGTTGGAGCCCTCGCAGCGGGCCCAGTTATCTGTTTCGGTCTGGGCGCCGGCGAAGGAGACGGCGCAGCAGACGCTGGCAACGACGAGTGCGCAACGGCATGGCAACGAGCTGGAAAAACGGAAGATCATGGGAAGCCCAGAGGCGAGCCCCGGCGACGGCCGAATGCGAAAACATCATACACAGCCTGGCGAACGGCAGCGACGCCTTACCTGGTTAGGGTCGTGGGCGACAGGGTAACCTGGGTTTCCTGGGTAAGGCCATCGGTGATCACGATGGGGCTGGAAGTGAAGCTGACGGTAGCGGGTTTGAGGCCATCGCGGGTGGCGGTGACCTTGATTGTTCCCGGAGTGAGTGTGGAGCGAATGGCAACGCGATTGACGCCGTCTTCGGTATTCAGATAAAGATTGTTGGTGGTGTCGGTCTTGCCGGAGTTGTAACCGCCGCGCCAGATGGCAGGGACGGGGCCGGCGGTGCTGGTGGTGTCCATGGTGAAGTCGACACGAGCGTCGTCGGTGGAGCAGCGCTCGCCTTTGGCGTCGACGACTTCGAAGTCGATGAGAGCGTAGTCGCCGCCGTCCGCGCGCATGCCTCCGGGCGCGGTGTGGAGGGTAAGTTTAATTGCGGCGGGTGGGCCTGCGGTGCGGAGTTCATGAGTCGCGACGACGGTTTTGCCTGGTAGCCGACGGCTTTGATTGTGCCGGGCGCGAAGGCGATGTCAGGGAAGGTGTAAAGATAGCCGTTCTCGGGCGTAGTGAGTTTGCCTTTGGAGACGCCGTTGACGAAGAGTTCGACGGCGTCGACGTTGTTGGCGACGACATACATGGGCTTGACCGTCTTGGAGCCGTCGGGTTGTGTGAGCGGGTAGCTCCAGTGGCCGATGATGTGGATGTCGGGCTTCTCGTTCTGCATGACGCGCTCGACGAAGTAGATCTCCTTGGGCAGGCGCATAGCGTCGACCTTGCCGCTGACGCGGGCGACCTCGCTGGTGTCCTGGCGGCCGTCGGCGTTCTCGTCGGTGAAGTAGATGGAGGAGTAGGCGGCGAACTTGGAGTGTTCCGGGTCCGTGTTGGAGATGCGGTTGGAGTAGAACATCCAGTAACGCTTGATCTGGGCCAGGGCGAAGGTCTCGGAATTGTAGTTCCAGGTGTCGGTGGGGCCCTTCTTGAAGCCGTAGTAGGGCGGCGAGTAGTTGTCCCAGAAGCGGCGGGCGCCTTCGTCGCGGAAGTCTTCGGTCTCAATGATGGGCTCGCGGTTGCGGATGTCATCGTTGTAGGGGCCGGCGAGCATGGTGCCCCACCACTCGGCGACAGCGACGGCGCCGGGTTCGCGCAAGGAGCGGCAGCCCATCACACGGCCACCGTGCGGGTCGAGCTCTTTGCGCAGGGCGACCATCTGCTCCATCTGGGGTCCTGTAACGCCGGTGTTGCCGGCTTCCCAGAAGAGGATGCTGGGGTTGTTGCGCAAATAGATGATGGAGTCGCGCATGACTTCGGCGCGCTGGTCCCACTGGCGGCCCATGCCGTCTTCTTCCTTGTCGGCAGCGGGCGCGACTTCGACGATGCCCATGCGGTCATAGGATTCGACGTCTTCCTTCTGCGGAGTGACGTGCATCCAGCGCATGTAGTTGGCATGGTCGTCGCGGATCATCTGCGCGGTGAAGTCGTGCATCCACTCGGGATAGCCGACGCCGACGCCGGCCCATTCGTCAGCGGAGCGCTCGGAGAATCCTTTGAGGTAGACGAACTTGTCGTTGATGTAGACGCCGCCGGTGCCGACGCCGCCTTTGAACTCAGTCTTGCGGAAGCCGGTAGTGGTTTTGGTGACATCGACGACCTTGCCGTCCACGGTGAGCATGGTGTAGACGTCGTAGAGGTTGGGCTCATCGGGGCTCCAGAAGCGGGCCTTGGCGAGGGGGCCGTTGCGGTGAGGACCGACTTCGCGCCCTGCAGCACATCCGTATTGGCGCCTTGCATCGATGCCCGCACCACGCCGTCCCTATCCACCACAACCGCCGACAGGGACACCGCCGTACTGGGCGCTCGCCGGTCTGCGGTCGCGTTATGCACCTGCGACTCCACCGTTACATCGCAGCTCTTCCCGGCAATGTTGTAGTTGGTGCAGTAGATGTAGGTGCCGGTGGTGCCCAGGCCGTAGTAGAGCGGGAGGGTCTGATAGATCTTGCCGGTGACATGGAGCCATACCCGCCGATTGATGCCGCCGAAGTCGGGGTTGAAGTCGTTGGCGTTCCAGCGGAAGGGAATATCGGTGGCGCGCTCGTGGTAGGTAGTGGTGTTGTCGACACGGACGGCGACAACGTTGTCGTGGTCGCCGAACTGGATGCCGGAGGTGATGTCGACGCCGTATGCCGGTGACCCCGTTCTCGTAGAGTCCGAAGGGACGGCCGTTGATGTAGATTTCGCCGGCCTGGCGCATGCCTTCGAACTCGAGGAAGACCTTGGAACCGGCGGCGTCGGCTGGAAGTTTGAAGTGCTTGCGGTACCAGCTGATGCCTTTGTAGGTGCCGCGGTCGCCGCCGCTGTGGTCGATGATGACGCGGAAGGAGTCGACGTCATTCATGGTGTGCGGAGTGCTGACAGTCTCCCACTTCGAGTCGTCGAAAGCGACCTCCTGCGCTCCCGCAATGTCGCCCTTCGTGAATTTCCAGTCCGCGTTGAAGCTGTAAGTCGTCCGCGCCGTTGCGGGGGCGGCGAACTTTGTGCCGACCGCCGGTGGCGGTGGCGGGGGCAACGGAGGCGGCGCCGGCTCGGCGGCGGGCGGGGGAGGGCGCCGGGCGCGAGGCTGCGCGGGCGTCTGCCCGGAGGGCTGCGTGCCAGGAGGGGGCTGAGTCTGACTGGGAGCCTGGGCGACGGCGGATGCGGCGAGAGCGAGAGCAAGGAGGGGCAGAAAGGCGGTTGGTTTCATCGCGACCAAGTGTATCCAGTGGGAGATTGCGTGGCAAACTGATCGGCACAGTCTGCGACGATAGGAGAGATACGGGTGGGGTTGGCTGGAAGTTTCGGCCGAGGGCCCAGGCTGGCCGGATCGTGCCATATTTGACACTCAGGAGATCTTCGACCGATCACCCGGCGGGCTTCTTCTGTTCGAAAGCCTGATTGTGTATAGTGGGCCTCGACTGAAGAGGCCCCAATGAAACCGATCCAAGCGGCATTCGTGGCACTGGCCCTGTTGTGCGGAGTGACCCGGGCGCAGCAAGCTGCGACGCATCCGCTGTTGCCATATCAGAATGCACAGCTTCCTGCAGAGCAGCGCATTACCGATTTGCTCGGGCGTATGACCCTCGAGGAAAAGCTGGCGATGTTGGGAACCGATCCGACCGTGCCGCGACTCGGCATCGTCGGAACAAACCATGTCGAAGGACTGCACGGGCTCGCGCTGGGCGGCCCGGGAGGATGGGGTGGGCGCGGCCTGGTAACGCCAACCACGCAGTTTCCCCAATCGCGCGGGCTGGGGCAGACGTGGGATCCCGCACTGCTGCGCCAGGCCGCCGCTGAAGAGGCGTATGAGACGCGCTGGGCCTATAACAAATTCCACAAGGGCGGACTGGTGGTACGCGCCCCGAATGCAGATTTGAGCCGCGACCCGCGTTGGGGGCGCAGTGAAGAGTCCTACGGCGAGGATCCGTATCTGGTTGGGACGCTGGCCACGGCATTCTCCGAGGGGCTGCAGGGCAACGACCCGAAGACATGGATGACCGCGTCGCTGCTGAAACACTTTCTGGCCAACAGCAACGAAGACGGCCGGGATGGCTCCAGCTCCGACTTTGACGACCGACTCTTTCACGAGTACTACGCTGTCCCGTTCCGCATGGCCATCGAAGACGGACATGCGGACGCGATGATGACTTCGTACAACGCGTGGAACAAAGTGCCGATGGGCGCCAATCCGGTCCTGCGCGATGTGGTTATGAAGGATTGGGGTTTTGACGGCATTATCTGCACGGACGCCGGCGCTCTCGGCAATATGGTGCGCGCGCATCACACCTATGCCACCTTGCCGGAGGCAGCCGCCGCGGCCATTCACGCCGGCATCAATCAGTTTCTGGAGAACGCAACCAAGCCCGTCCAGGACGCTCTGACCCAGGGTCTCATCAAGGAATCCGACATTGACGAAAATCTGCGCGGGGTCTTTCGCGTGATGATCCGGCTGGGAATGCTGGATCCGCGCGCGCGCGAGCCGTACGCGCACATCGGTTTCGATGAGCCTGCCGGAAATGGCGACGATCCCTGGCTGTGGAACAAGAACAAGGAGCTGGCGCGAAAGGTTACTGATGAATCCATTGTGCTGCTGAAGAATAAGGGCAATCTTCTCCCGCTGAAAGCCGCGGAGCTAAAGCGCATCGCCGTGATCGGCCCCGTGGCGGACAGGGTTGCGCTTGACTGGTACAGTGGAACGCCGCCGTTCGCCATCACGCCGCTGATGGGAATTCGCGCGCGAGTTGGAAAGACCGCGGAGGTTACCTATTCCGATGGCTCCGATTATGCAGCGGCAGCAGACTTAGCAGGCAAAGCAGACGTGGCGATCGTCATCATCGGCAATCATCCAACCTGCGATGCGGGATGGGCCAAATGCCCGCTGCCCAGCGACGGCAAGGAGGCCATCGACCGCAAGACCCTGACGCTCGAGCAGGAGCAGCTGGCAAAGGCGGTGCTCGCGGCCAATCCGAGGACCGTTGTGGTCCTGCAGGCGAGCTTTCCATTTACGACGAACTGGACCCAGGAGAATGTTCCCGCGATTCTGGAGATGACTCATAACAGCGAAGAGCAGGGCGATGGACTCGCCGATGTTCTGTTTGGCGACTACAACCCGGCCGGCCGGCTGACCCAGACGTGGGTTGCTTCGATGGACCAGTTGCCGCCGATGATGGACTACGACATCCGCCATGGACGGACTTATATGTACCTTGGCAGCAAGCCGCTGTATGCGTTCGGATACGGACTCAGCTACACGAAGTTCGCATACTCAAACCTGCGCGTAAGCGGTGCGCACCTGGCGAAGGACGGCGCGGTAACCGTCAGCGTGGACGTGAAGAACACGGGAGCACGAGACGGCGACGAGGTGGTGCAGATGTACGTCGCCCATCTTGGCTCCGCGGTAGCGCGCCCACAGCAGGAATTGAAAGGCTTCCGCAGGGTGATGATCCACGCCGGGGAGACCCGCACCGTGACGATTCCGCTGAAAGCGAGTTCGCTGGCGTATTGGGACGGAAAGGGCTTTGCAGTCGAGAGCGACAATGTGGAGATTCGCGTGGGCGGCTCTTCCGACGCAATTGCCTTGCGAAAGCAGATCAAAGTCGGCGAGTGAGAAACCAATACCCCTTGTGCGGGATCAGGTATGCCATCCACGCATCCGGCACAGACTTCTTTCAGGCCGACTCTGTTTCTGCAGAGTAGTCGCGCGCAGGCCCGGCATGCCGGACTCGTTTACGTCAGCTTCAATCCCGTTATCTTCAGCGAATACACAAAATCGCACGGCTTCTCCAGCGGAAACGTCACCTTCAAGCCCTCCGCATCCTGTGTGAACTTCAGCGTCCCGGGATGGCCGAGCAATTCGACCCTCTTCACCTTGCCCTGTGACGGCTGTCCCTTTGGCAGCGATGTGATGGTCACTGGCTCCTCCCCGGCCAGTTCATTACGGTCGCGTATAGCGTATCGCCCCGGGTGGTAAAGCGGATATCTTTCGCGGTATACCCGTTGCGCGAGATACCTCCGCCGCCAACTCCCGCCCCGCCCAAGTTCTGACCGTTGATCCTGCCTGCAAAATCACCTTTGGCGCGGATCGCAGCCATGGCTGCCGCAGCCGCGTCGGCCACCGGGCCCTCTCCATACTTCGTCCAGGGGCGTGTCGAATAGATTGCTTCTCCATTTACGTCGAGCCACTTACCGATCGCCAGGAGCGTGTCCTGCTGCTCCTGCGGAATCGTTCCGTCGGCGCGCGGCGAAATATTCAGCAGCAGGTTCCCGTTCTTGCTGGAGTTCTCGACGATCTTCCGAACAAACTGTTCGGGCCCGAAGACCTTTTGCTCGACCACGTAGCCGAACTTGTCGGTGATCGGATCATCGGGTTGCCACACCCAGTTGACGAGCTCCATCGGTGCGCGGCCCTCGCGCTCGTAATCCATGATCTGCCCGGCAACCCAAGCGGCACCCTTGGCGCTGATGGCAACCTGCCTGCCCCATTGCCTGGCGCGGTTGAAGTAATACGCGGATACCTTTTCCTTCAGCGGATCGATCATGTGGTCGGTGCCCATATCGAACCACAACATGTCGGGCTGGTACTTGTCGATGGTCTCGATCCGCTTCGCCACCCAGTCGTGCATGAACTTGATTCGCGCCGCGTTGCTCTTGTCCGCGACATTATAGAAGTTGGCCCACTTGGGATCGTATTGGTCGCTGCCGGGAAGCGCCGGGATAAAAACAAAATGGAAAAAGGAGTGATCGGAGATTCCTGTCTTCAGTCCAACTTTGCGTACTGCCTTGATCAGGTCACCGTCGAGGTCACGGTGCGGGCCATAGTTCACCGCGTTGTACGGGTTGATGGCGCTGTCCCAGTTGGAGAAGCCGTCGTGGTGCTCGCCTGGTGCGAGGACGTACCTGGCTCCAGCTCTTTTGAACAGATCCGCCCATGCGTCCGGGTCCCATTTCGCCGCCGTATACATCGGCAGAAAATCCTTGTATCCGAACTTGGTCGGCGGGCCATAATGCTCGGTGTGCCATTTCATCACGTCGGCATTCCCGCCATACATGTAGCGCACATACCACTCGCTGGCGTGCGCAGGGACCGAGTAGATTCCCCAATGCATCATGATTCCGAACTTGCCGTCACGGAACCAGGCCGGGTCAGTGTAGTTCTGCTGGATCGACTCCCAGGTCGGCTGGAACGGACCCGGCGGCGTGGCGGGCAGACCCTCGAGCGCAGCCGCAATCAGTTCTGGCGAGTCGTGACCCGACCATGGATCTCCGGGAGCGTTCGACGTGGTCTTGTTGGTCAATCCCTCGGGCTTGGCAAGGTTGGGGTCCTCCGCCTGTGAGGACGGGCTCTGCATGGGCAGTGCCAACATTCGTGGAGCGTGTGTGAGGCTTGCCGCGGCGGCGGACGCAGCCATGATCCTGGCGAAGTGGCGGCGAGTGAGTAGGTGGTTCACCATGAATAGCTCTCTGTTTGGCTCGAGGCAAGCGGTAACCTCAGCTCGCACATCACATCAAGTCGAGATGCAGCGACGGTTACCTGGGTGTCTCAATGATTTATCGAAAATGGAGAGCCATGCTCGTGGAAAAACGCTCATCCGGCTCGAGCGAGACGTTAGCAAGTCGAGACGAGGCTTGTCAATTTTCTGAATCATCCGGGAGTGCCGGTCACAGGACGAGCCAACCTATGCAGATGGTCGCAGGGGGTTAGCGCTCCATGCCAAACCAGATGACAGCGAAGCTGCAGAGTTCGAAAGGCGGGGCGTTCGAACTCGCGGCAATGGACCAAGAATGGCAACTCGGTCTCGCGGAGTGGAGGCTTGATTTGTAAAGTTAAGATGCTCGATGTTTCGTCGAGCGACAGGGAATTCAATCTCGCCGTCGGGATGGTGCTGCAGGTTGGCCTTTGCAACGCGCGATGACACCATCTTCACGCGATCGAGAGAATTCCAAGTGGCGCGCGTGAGGACTTCAGTGGGCGGTCAAGGACCGATCGGTAATAGAAAAAACGCACGGGCATTCCGAACCACAAAACCAGCAGCCAAGTTCTTATTGAACCTACTCCGTTGTGGCCAATCTCCCGAACGTCGACGGTTAGATCGGCGGACGCTGGCTCTTGGGTGCATGATTATTTTCGGCTTCAGTGCAGATCGGTGGACCTCGATGCGACGCCCGTGATTCCTTGAAGCCACCGGGGACACATTTTGTGTTCGGCGAGCGGCAAGACCCTGCGACTCGATGCAACGATGTCGGCAGCGGAACAAGTTCCGCCGATCGCAGGGTTCTGGGGATCCGCCCCCTCCCGGCAGCAAGCCGGCATTTAATGCCATTGCCTAATTGATGCGAGCGGGGTTAGCGTCAAATTAGATCGCCGGGGCAGCTACCGTGACTGACGATGCCATCATCATCTCGCCGCGCATGCGTTTTCAGGTTGCGATGATCCTCGCGATCGTTGCGGACGCGCTTCAACTGGTGCTGCTGCCTCTGTTCGTCGAAGGCGCGGAGTCACCGGCGGATGATCTGCTCGATCTGGGTGTTGGAGCGGCGCTGTTTTCCCTGCTCGGCTGGCACTGGGAGTTCATGCCGTCGTTTCTGGCAAAATTGGTGCCTGGAGTCGACCTGGTTCCGTTCTGGACGCTGGCAGTTGCAAGCGTGTACCGAAAATCCAAGCGCCCACTGGTTGTGACGCAAGAAAATCCGGATGAGCCAGAACGATGAAGGAATCAGGGCGCGAGTCTTGCGGCTCTCCAGCAGTGCGAGCGCATTTCGGAATACTAGAAGCCGGTCGGTCGGAGCGCGGCAACGTTGAAGGCGCGCTCCATGGCGATGCCCGCCTCCGCGAGCGTCCCTTCTTCGAAGAGCCGTCCTACCAACGTCACGCCATAGGGCACGCGTCTTGGCGGCGCAAACTTTGGCAGCGGGTGATTCGGGTCCGGCGCCCAGTCGCTGCGTGCCTCGGAGACCTCTACGAAGCCGGCACGCAGGGTGAGAGATGGGTGGCCGGTGAAGTTGGTGATGACAAGAAACTCATCGCGGAGCGATGGGACCAGCAGCAGGTCAACCTCCGAGAAGACCCGGTCCATCTCGATGGCGACCTTGCGCCGCAACCGGTCCGCCTGCACAAAATCAACTGCTGACAAGAAGCGCGACTGGCGAAAGGTGTTCGGCCATGCATCCGGCGTCTGCATCTTCAACTCGTCCAGCTTGCCGTTGAGCGTGAGCTCCTCGAATGCGGCTGCCGCCTCGGCAAACAAGATGATGTTCAGCGAATCGTAGGGCCAGTCTGGTAGCGACACCTCGACCGGTTTCATCCCCAGTTTGCGGACGGTTTCGAGCGCGGCGCGGTCCACATCGGTGGCTGGCGCCTCCTTCATCCAGGCGGGAATGTATCCGACGCGCAGACGCGTGATGTCCGCATTGGCGTCGAATGCAAGCTTACTGGGAACGCTGGCTACGTCTCCTGGATCGGGTCCGCTGATGGCCTGCAGCACGAGGATCGTGTCCTGGACGGAGCGGGCCATCGGCCCCAGTTTGTCGCAGGTCCAACTCAACGTCATGGCGCCGGTGCGGGGGACGCGGCCGTAGGTTGGCCGCAGGCCAGTGACGCCGCAGCGCATGGAGGGGCTGACAATGCTGCCTTGCGTTTCGCTGCCGACGGCAAAGCCAACCAGCCCGGCCGCGACGGCCGCAGCTGGGCCCGCGCTCGAACCGGAGGAGCCTTCCTCGAGCAGCCAGGGGTTCATGGTTTCGCCGCCGAACCAGATGTCGTTGAGGGCGAGCGAGCCGAGGCTCAGCTTGGCGACGAGGACTGCGCCCGCCTGGTTGAGGCGAGCCGTTACCGCAGCGTCCTTTGCGGGAACGCGGTCGCGATACGGCTCGGCGCCGTAGGTTGTGGGAATGCCAGCGGTATCGAGCAGGTCCTTCGCGCCCCAGGGAATCCCGTGCAACGGGCCACGATACACTCCTGCGGCGATCTCCCGGTCTGCGTTCCGCGCCTGATCGAGCGCGTGATCGCGAGTAAGGGTGATGACGCAGCGCAGCTTCGGATCGAAGTTCTCCAGCCGTTTGAGGTAGATGTGAGTGAGGCGCTCCGAGGTGATCTGCCGCGATTTGATCCATTGCGCGAGCCAGGCGACGGGGGCGAAGGCGATGTCTTCCTCGTTCGCGGGAAGAGCCGGCGCAGGCGCGGAGGACAAGGAAAATACATTGTTCGGAGGACCGCTTGTGTGGCCGGGAAGAGTGGGATTCCAAACGGTTGCCGGGGCGAGGGTTTCCTCAATGTGCAGTTTCCTCGGTCCGACGCGGCGCTCGTAGACTGACGCCATCGATTGTTGCCAATTGCCGGCGGCCTGGGCAATATCCTTTGGGGTCATCTCCACCTGAACGAGCTTTTCCGCCTCGACCAACGTGGCCGAGGTTACGGCGGGCCCGACCGGCGCCGAGGTCCCGAAGGCGGGCGGAGCGCCGGGCATCTCCGGGGGATTTGCGGATTGCTTCGCATCAGCTGACCTGGCAGACATGGCCACCCCCAAGACTCCCAAGGATCCTTTAGCGAGAAACTCCCGGCGCGACCCTGGCATAATGCTCCTTCGACTGGTCTTATGCGATTGAAGTTGAATCTGACATAGCCAGATATACCACTCTTGACAGGCCGAGGCGCACGGCGCAAGGTGTTTGCGGAGTTTCGCAACCACAATGCCCGTTGGACTCTCAACCTGATGTGCGGGCTATACCATAACGGTGTTTGATAAGAATGCGCGCACGGCGGATGAATCTTTGATTGGCCTTCCGCGGCGTTGCTGCATCCGTGTTCGGGCTTCGAGGAGACGAAATCATGAGAAGCAGATGGTGGTTGGGCTGGATGGCAGTATTGTTCTCATTCCTGCCGGCAGCACGCGCGTCGGTCACTCCGTATCCCGCTTACCCCGGCGCGGCGGAGAGCCTGGCTTACAAGATGACGGTCGACGGCCAGCCTGTTTTTGTGCATCGATTGCCAACCTATAACCAGTTTCAATGGATGGACCACGCCAGCTTCTCCATGAAGGGAACGGTACACGTCACGATTACTTCGCTGGTCAATGAGCGAAACATCGTCACATGCTATATACGGCCAGCGGCCTACGGCATTCATCCGAAGATCAGTGGCAATACGATCAGCTTCGATCTCGATCAGCCGCGCTATCTGGTCATTTTCTTCAACGAAGAGCCGACGTTTCAAAGCCCGGGGCTGCTCCTGTTTGCGGAGCCGGAGGAGAAGCATCCGCCGCGGCTCGGGGATGCGAACGTAGTCAATATCCTGGACTACAAGGTCGACAATACGGGCAAGACGCTGGAGACACAGAAGATCAACCAGGCAATCGGCGATGTGTCTGCGCGATCCGGAGGCGGCATTCTGTTTTTCCCGGCGGGAGTTTATCTCACCGGGACCATCGTGATGCAGAGCAATGTGACGCTGTATATCGACGCGGGCGCGCTCATTCGTGGATCACGCAAGAGCGCGGACTACGGCTCTCCGCCGATGCCTGCGGGAGCAAGGCCGCTGCGGGCGCTGGTTGTCTTCAATAATGTGGAGAACGCCGGACTGATGGGGCGCGGCACGATCGACATGGAGGGCTACCCATGGCTGTGGCACGATTTCCAGCCCGACACCGGCGACGGAAAGGCCAGATCAGAAGAGGGCCTGGTGAATGATCCGCACGCGCCCGGAGTGAAGGGATACATCGTCAACCATTGCCGGAACATTTCCTTCCAGGGCCTGCTGCTGCTGCGTTCAGCTTATTGGACGACGACGGTGTCCGACACGGAAAACTTTTCCGCTACGAATATCAAAATTGTGAACCGCAAGCAGCAGTACCACGACGACGCATTCGACTTTACCGGCAACAGCAAACACATCCTGGTCGAGGACAGCTTCGCCATGACGATGGACGATACCTTTGCCTTTTACGGCGGCAGGAACGCGACGGTAGAGGACGTGGTGGTGAAAGGATTTGTGAATTACACCTACACTTCGGCGCTGGCGATTGGTTATGGGGGCGCCCCAAATATCCGGCACCTGCGCTTCGAGGACGTGCACTTCGTCACCAACCAGAACAAATTTGCGGTGTGGATTCAACTGACGCCCGCGTATTTTACGGGCAAGGGATATACGTCGGGGCAAAAATCGAGCGAAGGAATCGTTTTGGACGACTTCAAATTCGTGAACACGACCTTCGGGGACGACGGCGGCCATATCTACATTGACGGAGGCAAAGATCCAGTGACGAACTTTGTTTTCGAGAACTGCAATTTTGGCAAAGCTACCCGGCCGGGAATGCTGATGGGGACGAGCGTTGGCCCGATCCTCTTCAAGCACGACACGATGAACGGAGACGTGGTGCGCAGCGCGGACCAACTAAAGCGGGACGACTACGAGATCTTCGTTCCGGTGAGGTTCCAACCGTGAAGCCATGGCCTGGCTTCCTGGTCGAGTGGTTGCTTAGGCGAGAGCGAGATTGAGGTTCTCGATGGCTTCGTCGACCTCCTGCGTGCTCTTGAAGCCCACGGTAACGCAATCGACGCCGGCATTGCGGAAGGCGAAGCGCATGGCGGCCTGACGATCTTCGCGGCGTGTGAACGTGCCTTCGCCGATGAGCTTCATGCTGACGACACCCATGCCTTCTTTCTTCACCTGCTTGACGTGTTCAACGACTTCGTCCACGCTGCCGGGATTGCTGTTGCCCGATCCCGGAGGTCCATCCATGCGCGCGCCGGCGTGATTCATGCGAATCATCGCAACTTCCAGCCATTTGTTGCCTGGCATCTGGCGGAGCGCGGGAAGGCCATGGACCGATGCGCCGCGAGTGCGGATGAGCTGCTTCGATTGGGCTTGGAGAATGCCATCCTGCCAGCGACTGCTGGTGGCAACCCAGTCGGGGGTGTGCTGCCAGTGGAGCAGCATGATGTCGAAGTACTCGGCTTGCGAAGCGCGAAGCATATGATCGAAGCGCTTCTGCGGATCGACGCCCTCGTCGGTCGTCACCTTGTTCATCAATTGATAGCTCTCGCGCGGGAGCCCCTTGAGCGCTTCGCCAAGCATGCCGGGGGTGACATACGCCTCCGCAGTTTCAAAGAAGCGAATTCCGCGGTCGTAGGCGTAGTGAACGAGTCGTGTGAACTCCTGCTGGCCGAGCGCCGCCTGGATGTGGCCGTTATTGGATCCAGTTCCAAAGGCAAGGCGCGTGACTCGCGTGCCAGAACGGCCGAGTGTGACCAGATCGGTAGCCGTCTGGGTGGAAGCCCGCAGAGGAAGGGAGCCGACGCTGGTGAGAGTTCCAACTGCCAGAGAAGCCTTGAGGAATTCGCGACGGGAAAGTGGGCTCATGAGCACCTCGTTTGCTGGATCGCACGGTTATATGGAAGGACTTTGGGGAGATGGTATCACGGGGGGCGCAGCCCAGTTACCGTGCCGGGAATTGCCGGCACCCACCCGCAATCGACTCGATCCCTTCAGCGCGCGATGCGAGATTCGATCATTCCTGTCTGCGATCGTAATGCCCCGGAGTGTCCTCGATGATTCCAGGGGAGTGAGTGTGGCTAACAAAATTGTCACATCTGGCAATTCGTCAGAAAATTTCGAACGGATCGCCTCTACGTGCGCAATTCCTGTAGGCGAGCGGGGCTCGTGTGTGCTAGCGTTTGGTTCTGTTGCGTGGATTGGGCCTGAGGCCGGAGGGTGCATGCCGTTAACGAGACGGAGGTTTGTGAGTCGAACGATTGGCGCGCTGGGTGCAGCGGCCGCAGCGCAGCAGGGGTGGGGGCAGGCAGCCGCATTGGTCGCTTCCGATACGCCACCGACTGCGGCGGGGAGGGCTTTTGCAGCGGCGATCGGCCAGAAGACATTTGACGATCTGCGACAGCGGCTGGCTGCGGTGAACGCTGACCTTCGGGCACATGGATTGCGAACAATTCCAGGGGTGAATGCAACGTTGTTGACCGGGTATCCGTATAACGAGTTCTATGACTGGGACTTGTATTTCGAGAATTTGTACCTTTCGTACTACGGCGTCTGGCAATACTGCTTTACCAATCTGCGCGAGTTTCTTGACCGCGAACAACCCGACGGATATGTCAATCGCAGCTTGATTAAGCAGCGCGATCGCCAGCAATTCAAGCCGTTCCTGGCGCAGCTGATGGTGCTTGGCTGCAAGCAGAACAAGAACGATTACGAGTGGGTGCGCGGCAATTATTACGAGCGATTGGGCAAGTATCTGACCAAGTGGTTTTCCTACGATGGCGACAAGAACGGCCTGCCCGTGTGGAACTCAGCGGACGCAGCGGGAACCGATAACCAGTGGAGCCGGGGCGGCGCATTGTCGTCCTTTGAGGTTGAAGGCGTGGATCTGGCCTCCTACCTGGTGCGTGAGTTGCGTGCCATGGCCGAGATAGCGAAACGCCTGGGGATTGAGGCCGACGTGAAGAGTTACAACGACCAGGCCGACAATCTGATCCGCCTGATCAACGCAACCTTCTGGGACGAGACCGATGGGATGTACTACGACCGCAACGAGAAGACAGGAAAGCTGGTGAAGGTGAAGTCGGCTACCTGTTTCACGCCACTGTTTGCGGGCGCCGTGCCGCAGGACCGGGCGAAGCGGATGGTGCGGGAGCATCTGCTCAATGAGAAGGAGTTCTGGCTGGCATACCCGGTGGCGAGCTATGCCAAGACCGAGCCCGACTATTACCAGGGGTCGCACAATGAGTGCAACTGGCGCGGGCCAACCTGGGCACCCACGAACTACATGATCTTTCAAGGGCTGATGCGTTACGGCTTCACCGAGGAAGCGAAGGTTCTCTCGGACCGGCTGCTGCAGATGGCAGTCGAGAAAAATCCGGTTCTGCGCGAGTATTACGACGCCGAAACGGGATCGGGATTGGGACAGACGCGCTTCTGGGGGTTTACTGCGCTGTATTACGGGATGCGGCTGGAGTGGCAGTTGAAATATGACGCTTCGAGCCTGGATAAGCCGTTTGAGCCAATCATTCCCCACGAGTTGGGAGTTCCGTTTGGCGCATGAAACCGCAGGTCGAGGCTCAGGAGCGGAGCGGCAGTTTGATCGAAGTATGATGGATGGTACTATCGAGGCGCCTACACCAAGCTGGTAAGAAGCAAGACGACGACTACTTTTCCCTCTGATTTCGGGTATTCACGATGGCAGTAACGATGAAGGACATAGCGCAGGCGTTGGATGTTTCCGTAGTCACGGTATCCAAGGTCATGCGCGATCACTCCGACATCGGCGCAGAGACTCGAAAGCGGGTTCTGGCCAAAGCTCAGGAGCTGAACTACCGGCCGAACCTGACCGCGCGCAGCCTGGTTACGGGACGCAGCTATCAGGTCGGGGTAATCGTCCCGACCCTGCTCCATCCTTTTTTCGCCGAGGTACTGGAGGCGTTGTCCACCACGATGAAGCAGGACGGCTATGCCGTCATGATCTCTTCGTCGATGGAAGATCCCGCCATCGAGGAGGCGGCGATCGAGCAGCTTCTGGGGCATCGGATGGATGGGTTGATTGTTGCCTCGTGCAGTTCGTCCCCAACGAAGTTTCGGCAACTGAAAGAGCAGGGAATCCCCTTCGTGCTGATCGATCGATTTTTCCCGGACTTCAAAACGAATTTTGTCGGGGTTGATGATCGTGCAGTGGGGCGCATGGCGACGGAGCATCTGATTGCCATGGGATGCAAGCGCATCGCGCACATCCGGGGCCTGGAGTTTACCACCGGGGTGGGCCGGTTCGAAGGCTACAAGCAGGCGCTGGAGGAAAACGGAATCAAGTTCAGCCCCGAACTGGTAAGTCCCTACATGACCGCGGATGGCAGAGACTGGCAGCAGACTTTCAGCGCCATGCGCAATCTGCTGGCCGGGAAGCGTCCGGACGGGGTGTTCTGCTACAACGATCCGATGGCGATTGCCGCGGTCGAGGTGGCATTGGAGGCCGGTCTGCGAATCCCGCAGGATATCGCCTTTATCGGCTGCGACAATCTGCATTTCGACAGTAGCCTGAAGGCTTCTCTTTCCAGCGTGGATCACCACAGCGGTCAGATCGGGGTGCGGGCGGCGAAGTTGCTGCTGCGGCTGTTGAAAGACAAGACCAGCAAGACCACGCAGCACGTGATGTTGCAGCCATCGCTGGTGATTCGGGAGTCCTCGGTGCGTCGCGGCAGGGCGCCGGCGCCCGAGCGCAATCATCGGCAATAGCCCGGTCCTAAGTTCGCCACTGTGCATAAATGGGATGGCAGCGGCCGGGGTCTTGGCGGGCGCTGGCTAAATGGTTGAAAAGCCTGGATACGGTAACGCTAAAGTTAGCGTTACTTTTTCGCTTGACAGCGGCATGATCGCGCCGATACATTCCCCAATCGAACCATTAGTTAACGATGGAGTAAGCGCTAACTGAAATTTCGTTGCGCCACATCCACAACATTCGCTTTGGAGGCACGACCATGCCGCAGCCGTTCTCTCGCCTTGCCCGCTCCACCAGCGTGCGCCTCTTTGTCCTGGGACTGCTTGTCCTTGGCATATACGCCCGTCCAGCCGCAGTGCTCGCGCAGACCGCCGGCGAGGGCACCATCACGGGAACGGTGACAGACAGCACCGGCGCGGTCATTGCAAAAGCTACGGTGACTGCAACCAACGTCGCCACCAATGTTTCGGCTACCCGCACGACTTCCAAGGATGGGTTGTACAGCATCGCTCCCCTGGAGCCGGGGACGTACACGTTGACCGTGGAAGCTACGGGTTTCAAGACCCTGAAGCAGGAGAATCTGGACGTTGTCGGGTTGGGTGAATTGGGCTTCAACCCGGTGATGTCGGTGGGCGCAACGACCGAGACGGTAGAGGTCACAGCGGCCCCTCCGGTACTGGACACGGACAATGTGACCTTGGGCGCCGTGATGGAAAACACGGCTTACTCCAATCTGCCGCTGGAGGCTTCGGCAACCCAGGAGCGCGACCCGACTGCGTTCGCGCTATTGGTTCAGGGGGCCATGCCCGGCACGGACGGCCGCTTGCCCTCCCTGAGCGGGACGCCGGGACACCAGGCTTCCTTGTATCTGGATGGAGTGGCATCCGAGACCCTCAATCAGCAGGGTGACAACCGTACGGTTGCCTTGAACGTGGATGTCGATTCGGTCGATCAGTTTCAGGTGATCACCAGCGTGCCTCCCGCGGAGTATATGGGCGCGGGCGCGGAAAACTACACGATGAAGTCGGGAACGCTGCACTTTCACGGCGGCGTGCTGGATCTGATCCGCAATACTGCCTTCGACACCTTCACCTTCAGCCAGAAGCAGGCAACGGTGACCAACGCGAGTGCGCCATTCGATTGTCCCGCGGCACAGAGTCCATGCCCAGCTCCGAAAAATGTTGAGCACACGGATGAGTTTTCAGCCTGGGGCGGCGGATTTATTCCCCATACCGGAAAGAAACTGTTCTTCTTCCTCGCGTATGACAAGTTCCATGGGCGGTCGGGCACCTCCGTCAATTTCACGAATATCCCGACCGCGCTGGAGGAGCAGGGAGACTTCACGGAACTGAATCAGAACGTGAGTGCGCTCCCTGGTGGCGGCCTGACTGGTATTACGGGCGATCCGTCAGATGGCGGTCTGAATAAGCCTTTCCTGTTCGATCCGATGACGAACAGTTGCACCGGAGCAGGTTGCACGCGGCAGCCGTTCCAGGGAATGAAGAACGGACTTCCCACCTACAACGTAATTCCTTCGGCAGATATTTCACCCATCTCGAAGATGATGGAATCGTACATGCCGAACTACCCTGGGTCTCCCAACGCCGACCATGCCAACAGTGTTGTGACGACTGTCATCAACCAGAACTACGGGAATATCGGCACCAGCGGGCGCGATAACTACAACTGGGATTGGCGCTGGGACTATGACATCAGTCCGAAGAACCGCATCTCGACGGTTGGCGCGATGGGTCACGATCAATACGCCACCAACTTCTCCAACTTCTATAACGACGCGCCCTATACCGTCGGGGACCTCCCGCTGATCGTACCGAAGCAGTACGACGTGGAAGATGCATACACCGTCACGCCTCACCTGACCAATCAGCTCAAGTATGGCTACACCCGCTTCTACATGCCAATTTTTGCTCCAATAACCAGCTCGAATTTCTCTCCCGGAGCATTCGGCATTACCAATCTTCCCGGTGGACAAGCCGCGGTGGATTTTCCGGACGTCCAGTTCGGGACCTCCAATTTCAGCTCCGGAACAAAGATCGGGCCTTCGCAATGGGGCGCGAACACCAGTGGGCAGGCCAGCCAGTTCACCATTCCGAACAACTACGCCCTGGTCGACAACGTCCAATGGCTTAAGGGCGATCATGTAATGACCTTCGGCTTCTCGTACATGTGGGAGGGGCTGAATAACGCGAACCCGGATACGCTCACCAATATTCTCCCGCTGCATTACGGCCAGTCGTCAACGGCAAGCTATACGCAAGGCGCGACCGGATGCGGTACTGGAGTGCAGGGTTGCAGCAACGGAATCGACACCAGTGTAACCGGATACGGATATGCCAGCTTCCTGCTGGGAGCCGCTGACCAGATCAACGGGTTTTCGCTGGCCTATGCGCCAACCCAATACACACGGGCCAAACTGGCCGCACCGTACGCGGAAGATCACTGGAGGGTCAACAAGAAGCTGGTGGTCGACGCTGGCCTTCGCTGGGACTACATCCCTCCGGTGCACGAGAAGGCGATTCCACTGCCAACCGGCAGCTTTACCTTCAGCTATCTGGATCCGACGACTACGAATCCGGCCGCGGGCTTCCCTGGGATTCTTAAGTTTGCCGGGAATTATGGCAACAGCTGCAACTGCAAGACGCCGATTCAGACTTACTGGAAGAACTGGGGACCGCGGCTTGGCGTTGTGTACTCCATCGACCCTAAGACTATATTCCGGGCCGGGTTCGGGCTCACCTACGACCAGGGCGGCGGAACCGGCGGCGGCCAGTTGAGCGGCGGCGTTGGAGGCGCGAACAGCTCGGGACAGATCCTTGGTTCCAGCGTGAGTGCGACCTCTCCCAGCGCCGTTACCAGCGGTGTGAACGCGGGGCCATCCTTCTGGCTGGGGAACCAGGCTTATCTGGGAGCGAACGCCAACACGTCCCTCTTTGGTCCGGGTTATTCCTATCCCGGTCTGCCCACGCCAGGGCTCGCGACGGAGATTCTGGACGCCGGCAATTACCTTAACTCAGCTGGCCAGGTAGTGGCTCCCAGTTCCATGGGCTACGACGACTTTTATCAGTCTGGACGGGCGCCGGAATACACCTTCTACAATGTTGGGTTCGAGCGGACGATTACCAAGGACATGACGTTGACGGTTGCCTATGTTGGCTCCGAGGCCCATCACACTTACATCAAGGGCGGGGCCTCCCCAAGGGGATACTGGAGCAACCAGCTCAATCCTGTGTACCTGCTGGCTTTCGGACCAGTTGCCGGTTATAACTCGGCGGGTAAAGCCAATGCGATTCCCCTGCTGCTGGCGCCGGCGACTTCTGCCAACGTAGCGATCGCGAATTCGCAGATGGCAGGGGCGATCAACACAACGACTGCTGCGAACTTTATCGCTGCGGCCAACGCCTTCCCAGCCACATCCACTCTCACGATCGGCCAGTTGCTGCTGGCCTTCCCGCAGTACAGTTCGGTGTCGGATAGCTGGGGCGGACCCAACACCGAGAACTACTCATACAACGCCTTCCAACTGATCCTGGCCCAGCGCGTCAGCCACGGCCTCACCTTCAATGTGAACTACACCTACATGAAGGATATCGGCGACGATGGATCCTTCCGCAGCGGTTTCGCGATCCCAGCCGGTGCGGTCGATGGAAGCCACCGGAGCTACAAGGCAGACCGCATCGACCGCGCGTTGACGCAGCTCGATATCCCCCAGAACCTGACGGCGTACGGCGTCTACCAGTTGCCGATCGGCACCGCGGGTCACTGGGGCGGCAACTCGCTGCTGATGCGGGAAGTGATCGGCGGGTGGCAGTTGACGGGTGTCTATCAATACAGCTCGGGCACGCCAGTCAGCGTTACGTGGAGCGGCGGTTGCGCAAACCAGGCGGTTGCGAACGGCGTCAGCTGCCTTCCGTCCTACAACCCGTCTTTCACTGGTTCTGCTCGTCAAAACGGAAGTTATGGCACAGGGCCAAACGGTGTAATTCTTGCAAACAAGACCATCCAGTATTTGAATCCTGCGGGATTTCAAGCGCCGACGGATATTTCGACGGTCGCAGGCTTCCACCAGTATCTGATTGGCAACGTCGCCAGGACCGCACCCTATGGTCTCAGGAGCGAGGGCAATCAGAACTTGAATGCCGGGGTTCGGCGTACTTTCCCGATTACCGAGAAGGCGGCTTTCTCGTTCCAAGCGGATTGCTTCAATGTCTGGAACAAACAGACGTGGGGCGGACCCAACGGAGGCTGGGCAGTAGGCTCGACCACCTTCGGCGAGGTCGGCAACTCTTAGGCGCCATCCGCGCGTTCGAGTTCACGGGACGCTGGACCTTCTAACTGGCTGGTGCAGATTTGGCCCGGATGCTGTTCGCGTCGTCGACGCCACCGCATCCGGGCTTTATACACCGCCGCCCCGCAAGAGAACCGCGAGCCTCCGGCACAGGTGGCGGCAGCGGTCGAGGCGCGGGAGACCGGGCAAGAGGTTCATTTGCCGCCCGGAGTTTTTGTGGAGGCGTAGGGTATGAATCCGGCTCACGTGGTGGATGGGGGCGCGGGGGGGTGGACGGCATGCTCCCGCAGATCGAACCTTCCCAGGAATTCGAGCTATCTGGTGCCGTGCGTGTTCAAGGCAGTCCGCATGATCGAGGCGCTCCGTGAGTCGCGGACGGGATTGCGCGTGGAAGATTTTCGCAGCATGAACGGATACTCGCGGAGCACGATTTACCGGATTCTGCGGACCCTGATTGCGTGCGACTACATCATCCGGGAGGCCGGGGGTTTCTATCGTCTGAATCATGCTGTGGTCACCGCAGCCGAGGAGACTCCTAGAAACAGGCAGGACGGCAACGAGATCGGACGGA
>CAWBFL010000017.1:0-18209 GCA_963787905.1 uncultured Acidobacteriaceae bacterium
CAGCCAATCTTCGAGCTACAACAGCCTGCAGATCGCGGCGGACCGTCGCACCAAGAGTCTGGACTTTCAGTTCTCTTACACTTACAGCCACGCGTTGGCCGCGACACCCAATCAGAACTATTACAACCCGCAATCCGACTACGGGGATTCGAGCTACGACAT
Source organism: uncultured Acidobacteriaceae bacterium (assembly GCA_963787905.1). Lineage (GTDB taxonomy): Bacteria > Acidobacteriota > Terriglobia > Terriglobales > Acidobacteriaceae > Edaphobacter. The sequence goes on from CAWBFL010000017.1 coordinate 163, forward strand.
TCCCAACCGCTTTGTCGGGAGCGTGACCTACGCGCTGCCGTTCGAGGCGAGTGGATGGCTGCGTCCGGCCATAGGGGGATGGCAGTTCAACGCCATCCTGGTCTACTCCGACGGCACTCCGTTCTCGGTGACGGCGGGTTCGAACACGCTTTATAACGGCGCTACATCGAGGGCAAACCTGCTTCCCGGCTTCGGCAATGGCTCGTTGCCATCCAGCAAGCGCACGGTGAGCCAGTGGTTCAACACTGCGGCGTTTGCCAACCCCGGCCCGCAACAGTGGGGGAACTCGGGCGTCGATATTCTACAGGGGCCCGGTACCAAGAATGCAGACTTCTCGGTCTTCAAGAACATCAGGCTGACCGAAGGGAAATCGAGACTGCAACTTCGCAGCGAATTCTTCAATCTCTTCAACACTCCGCAGTTCAACAACCCCAATGCCACCGTCGGGGGCGGCTTTGGGACCATCACCTCCGCAGGTTCGCCTGTAACCCTGCAACGTATCTCACGGGAGATTCAGCTCGCCGCAAAGTACTCGTTTTAGCAAGCCGGTACGTTAATGTTGAGGGATCAACAACAACACGTCGCCCCATCCTTCCACGTTTTCATGCGGAAGGGTGGGGCGGCAAAACCCAATTGTCCCCAGCGCCTCACCGAGGTTCGCTCATAGCTTGACACCAGATAGGCAGTTCGATAACCTTCGACATATGTTGATGAGCCATCAGAGGACGTTGATTAATTCCTTGTGTTGCTGTGTTCGCGCGCGCAGGTGTCCTCTGGCATGGGGAAGCTAGGCAAGTTCGTCGAAAGCCATAGCTTGACCAAGGAGTTTGTTAGCCCACCGCCAGAAGTGCCTGGCAGGTGGGCTGTTCTATTTGTGCCGCCGCAAGACGCCAGGACCCGCTGATATTTGTCATTTGCTGCAAAGCACGTTCTGTACGGACGGAGACCTCGGCGAATAGTTAAGGCCAATCGGAGTTTTTGATAGAACCAAGGGCCCAGCAGGATTGCTTCTTCTGCAAACGGCCTTAGAGTAAAGGGTATCTTATGGGATACGGCTGCACGAATCTTCGCCCTTGTTGTTGCTCAGCGCCAGCTGGGTCCGGTAGGCGTGTGCACCGAGTTGCGGGCTAATTGGCCCCGTAACGGCCGCCGCTTCCCGGAACGCTCCTCCTCGGGCTTTCCGTCATCGCGGTAAGAGTCCCTTTACTTACCAACAATTCCTCAACTCGCCTCTTTACCTCGGCGTGTAGCCGTTGCAGCAGATACGACCCCGCGTCGCCCGCGGGGAATTGCAGTCCTGTGGCAGACGAGCGCAGTTTAGCGACCAGGTATGGGACAAACACAGCCATTGCATGATCAAGACCCAGCACCCAGCTCCTTACTTCAAGGCGTAGGTATGGCTGCGCCCCCAGAGGCGAAGCCGGTGCAAGCGTCTGCGGAATCTCCGTTAGAGATAGCCTGGCACGACCTCCTTCGATCAACTGAACCCGATAGCCCATCCCTACAGGGTTTGCTGAGGACAAATCTGCGCGAAGCGATATTGGAGGGCCGCATACCCGAGGGCACCCGTCTGCCCTCGACGCGCGCTTTGTCATCGTTGCTCAAGGTAGCTCGTGTCACGGTCGCGATGGCTTATGACGCACTCGAGGTGCAAGGCCTTATCGTTGTGCGGGAACGGAGCGGACACTTTGTTGCCAAGGGACTGGGTGGCGAGCACGAGCCGGCGAAGCGAGAGTCGACTCAACTGGATGAGCGACCGGTATGGGCGTCGCATCTCCCTGCGCTTCCCGAAAATCAGAAGCGGGCCGAGAAGCCGCAGCAGTGGCACAAGTATCGATATCCTTTTGTTTATGGGAAGGTGGATCAGGATTTGTTTCCGCTGGCGGACTGGCGGGAATGCAGCCGGCTCGCGCAGGCGGCACCTGAAAGTGGCCATTGGTCCTATGACTCAGTTGATGGGGATGATCGATTTCTAGTCGAGCAGCTGTGCAGCAACGTGTTGCCGAAGCGCGGAATTACCGCGTCGCCGGATGAAGTGCTGATCACGATTGGATCGCAGATGGGCGCGTTCCTCCTCTCGGAGTTACTGGTGCGCCCCGGAACGACGGTGGCACTCGAAGATCCGGGATATACGGAGGCGCGCAATCTCTTCTTGCGGCGCGGGGCCGATATCCTGCCAATGAAAGTGGATGAACATGGAGCGATTCCCCCAGACAGCATCGCGGCATTCTCCACGATCTACTTGACCCCGGGCCATCAATGCCCCACCGGCGCAACCCTTACATCCGAACGGCGCATCGCGTTCCTCAATCTTGCGCGTCAGAATGAGTCGTTGATTATTGAGGATGATTATGACGGGCAGGCGCAGTTCGGCAATACCCCAATAGCCGCGTTGAAGGCTATGGACAGTTCGGGTCATGTCATTCATCTTGGCAGCTTCTCGAAGATGTTCGCGCCAGGTCTGCGCATGGGTTACATGGTGGCGGACCGAACCCTGATCGCCCGGGCTCGGCATCTGCGGCGGCTAATGATTCGGCATGCACCTGGCAATAACCAACGTGCGCTGGCGCTCTTTCTCTCACGTGGACATTATGAGCGACTGGCAGTCCGCTATCGGTCGCTATTGCACGAGAGAGCTCATGAACTCTCTGAGGCTATTCGCCGGTACCTCCCGCCGTGGCAGTTTCGTGAGCCAACCGGGGGATCAGCTTTATGGGTACAGGTTCCGGTCGAGTGCAATATGGCGGACCTGGAACTAGAGACTCGCAAGAAGGGGGTCTTGATTGAAAGCGGCGAAAGCTTCTTCCATGCCCCGCAACCGCCGCAACAGTTCGCGAGGCTGGCCTATTCCGCGATCGACCGGAAATTGATTGAACCCGGGATACGCTTGTTGGCGCAGGTGGCATGGGAACAGCGGAATAAGCGATGACGGCCACGGGCGAGTTCGGCAACTTCGCGAATAGCGTGGGGCCAGTTGAATTTGTTGATAGAACCACCTGACTACTCAGTGCCGAAATTCGATACCGTCACTTAGAGTAAGAACATTCGATATGGATCACTCTTATCAGCCTCGCCTCAATGGTTGTTGTCGTACAGTGCTAGCTGTACGGGTAAGTGTGTGTCCGTAGCTTAGAGCGAATTCGTGCTCAATGCGGCCGATTCCCGATAAGTTCTGGGAGTCGGGCTTGCGCTCTAAGTCAGAAACTCCCTTTCCAAATCACATCATCCCTCGTTGCCCCCGCTTATATCTCGGCGCTTGTGCCAACTCTGGCGCAGGTACTTTACGCCGACTAAGACTGAGCGTCGCGAGGAATCGGAACTCTACACTCGCGTGACGGCAATCCGACACGCTCTTGAAAACGATGCATTCTCAACCAGAGAGGACTTACCCGATGCTGAAGAAGATCGCTGTAATGACTATTATGCTGACGACTTCCGTGCTTGCGCAGAATGCGGCTCCTCCGGTCGCGGGGGCGAATGGAGCGCGCGCGCCGCGCACTCCAGTGCGAGCCAAGACCCTTACCAACGAAGAGTTTGACGCGTATCTCGCGCATCCGGAGCAGGTGCTGTTGGTCGATGTGCGCCGCCCGGACGAGGTGAGCACGATCGGCGGCTTTCCGGTTTATCTCAGCGTGCAGATCAAAGACCTCAAGGCTCATTTAAACGAGATTCCGCGTGACCGGCCGATCATTACGGTTTCGAATCATGCTGCGCGCGCGGGCTCCGCCGCCGATACGCTTTCGGATGCCGGCTTCAAGGTGATTGGAGCGATCGGTGCAGACACTTACCAGAAGGCCGGCGGAAAGCTTGCCATTAAGATTCCGGTTCCGCCTCCTGCCCCGGCTGGAGCTCAGGGTGCCGCAGGTGGAGAAGCTCACGCCGGTCCAGGGACGGCGAACTAGTCCGTCGTCGCCAACACAAGGTTTCTTAGATTTCATTCAACCCAAAGGAATAAATCCTATGTCGCAACCACAATCCGGTAGTCATGTATCTCTCGATACGTGGGCCGTGCTTCTAGCTCTCGCCGTCGCCATCGTGATCCGCGTCGGCATCGTCAAGACAATTCCCTGGTAACCAAGACGACGCAGTTCAGAAAGAGGAACTAACATGGCACTTCCAGTTACGGTTGACGAGACACAGGAATTCGCACTGGCACCCACATCGCGTCCGCGCAATGTGTTTGGCCTGATTCCCGGGCTAATCCTGCTCATCGTCGTTGGCTACGCCGGTAAGTTCGTTGAGCATTTCATCGCAACCTACGGCAAGGCGCACCATCTGGTGCTGCCGAACATCGAGTACGTTTTGTGGGCCATCCTCTTTGGCCTGATCATTTCAAACACAGTTGGGGTTCCGTCCATCTTCCGCTCCGGCGTGGCCACTTATGAGTTTTGGTTGAAGGTCGGCATCGTCTTGCTGGGTGCGCGCTTCCTGATAGGAGATGTGACCCGGCTCGGCGGATTGTCCCTGGGCCTTATTGTGATCGAGCTTGCCCTGGCGCTCACGTTCATGACCTTTCTGGGACGCGCTTTCAAACTGAAGCCGAAGTTGGTCAGCCTTCTGGCGATCGGCTCTTCCATCTGCGGTGTCTCCGCGATCATAGCGGCGCAGGGTGCAATCGAAGCGGATGAAGAGGATTCATCCTACGCGATTGCCGCAATTCTAGCGTTGGGTGCGATCTCCCTGTTCACGTTCCCTTTGATTGGGCATGCGCTGCACTTGAGCGACCGCGCTTATGGTCTGTGGACCGGACTGGCGGTTGATAACACCGCTGAAGCCACAGCTGCAGGCGCACTTTACTCGGATGCCGCGGGCAAAGTTGCGGTGCTGGCGAAGACGTGCCGCAACGCCACCATCGGCTTTGTCGTACTGGGCTATGCAATCTACTGGGCCTCAAAAGGTCAGGCTGCAGTGGTGCAGAACAAAGCCGCGTTTCTATGGCGTAAGTTCCCCAAGTTCATCCTTGGGTTTCTCTTGATATCACTCCTGGCCAGTGTCGCCTTCTTTAGCAAGCCAGAAGTTCTCGCGCTGGGGAACGCCTCGCGCTGGGCGTTTCTGCTCACCTTTGCCGGGGTGGGACTGCGCACCAATCTCAAGGAGCTGGGCAAGCAAGGCATCCGGCCTTTCGTAGTGGGCGCGGTGGGCGAGATAGTAATCGCATTGATCACACTAGGTCTGGTGTACGGAGCAGACCACTTTTACCACCTCTGAAGTGAGCATGCTGTCTGGCGTTGCCAGATGGTGCGTCCTCTTCCTTAAACGTGTAGTCCGCATTCTGCGACCGAACAAAGGAATATCTCGATGCCGTCCATTCTTCACCTTTGCCAGTGGGTTTACGCCACACGATTGTCTACCGGGATTCGCGAGTCTCCGACCTGGTTTCCGATCATTGAAGGTATTCATACTCTTGGAATTACTGCAGTCGTTGGGACGGTCGCAGTGCTCGATCTGCGCTTACTTGGCGTCATTATGAAGCGCGAGCCGGTTTCCAAAGTCGCACGCCAAGTACTGCCCTGGACCTGGGTGGGCTTCTCAATCATGTTCGTTACCGGGCTGCTGCTATCGATCGCGGAATCGGCGACGAACTACTTCAACTGGGCGTTTCGCGTGAAGCTAATCCTTCTCGTCCTGGTGGGAGTAAATCCTTTGATCTTCCATCTCACGGTGTATCGAAAAGTGAATTCGTGGGACCTTGCCACCGTTACTCCTGGTCGCGCCCGGGCTGCTGCGGTGTGTTCGCTCGTACTATGGGCCGGCATTATCGTCGCGGGCAGGCTGATTGCTTACGTGAATATGTAACTGGCGAAGTGAGCCGCTGATGGATAGCGCGAAAGGTTGCACGGGGTTATGTCGTTACTGAAGTTTTGCCATTGGATCGGGAGGACGCATCTTGGTTTATTCATGCGCAATTCCACCTATGCGTTCGCGGTGGTGGAGATCTTCCATTTGCTGGCGCTGGCAGTGTTTGGCGGAGCCATCTTGCTTGTAAATCTACGTTTTCTGGGAGTCGCTTTCAAGTTGCAGCCGACTTCACAGGTAGCCCGGGATTTCCTCCCGCTCACAGGCGGCGGAGTAGTCGCAATGTTCATCTCGGGCTTTCTTTTATTTATGGGCGGCTCCATGCGCTATTACCACAACCCCGCATTCCGCTTAAAAATGCTGCTGTTTATCGTTGCTCTGGTATTCCATTTCTTCCTCCAGATCAAAGTTTCCCGGCAAACGTCCGGAGTTACTCGTGATTCCATTTGGCTCAAGCTGGGCGCAGCCGTTTCTCTGGCGCTGTGGTTCGCGATTGGTCTGGCTGGCCGGGCAATTGGCTATGTGTAACCCAAGGGCGGAGAGCAGCTAGGCGGCATTGCTTTCTTAGCACCTGAATTACTGAACGTATAAAGGAGAACCTCTCATGAAGAAGCTGTTATTTGGTACTGTCCTCGCGGTTGGTTTAGCTGCAGCGGCCAAGCCGGCGTTCGCCCATCACGCGTTTGCTGCAGAGTACGACGCAAGCAAGCCCATTACGCTGCATGGCAGGCTGACGAAACTGTCGTGGGTGAATCCTCACGGATGGATCTATGTCGACGTCAAGAATCAGGACGGCACCACGACTAACTGGGCCGTGGAGTTTGGCGGCCCCAATGCGCTGCTGCGCCGCGGCCTGCGCGAGACCGACTTTCCGCTGGGCATCGAGTTGACGGTGAATGGCTACCTGGCCAAGAACGGTCAGAAGATCATCAACGGAACTTCAGTGAAACTCCCTGACGGCCGCAGTCTCTTTACCGGTTCGGTAGGCACCGGCGCGCCGGGTGATCCGGGCGGCGATAACTAGGACGTTAGATCCTCCACCTTAGAAAGGGAGAACCATGAATTTCTGCAAGACCAGTTGCATTCCTTTAATCGCCGGCGTGGTGCTGGTTGCCTCTGCAGTTGGGCAGCCAGCCAAGCCGGCGGCCACTGCCCGTCCTGCGGCGATTCCGCGGCTTGCGGATGGTAAGCCGAACTTCAACGGAATCTGGCAGTCGATGAGTGGCGCCGATGTTGACCTGCAGGACCACGCGGCGAATGCGTACGCCCCGGGCGCGCAGAGCGTAGTGGAGGAGCACACAATTCCGTATCTTCCCGACGCGTTGAAGCAGCGCCAGGCAAACTTCGAGAAGCGGGAGACGGCGGATACGGAGACGGCGCAGGGTGACCTGCCGGGCGTGCCGCGCATCACGTATGCGCACAATCTGCCGTTCCAGATATTCCAAAAGCCGAAGGGTGACAAGATCACAGTGCTCTACGAGTATGCGGGGGCACACCGCTTTTTCTACACCAACGGGACCGACCATCCGCCGGGGCACATCAATTGGTGGCTGGGTGACTCTCGCGCCAAGTGGGATGGGGACACGCTCGTCGTTGATTCAGTCGATTTCCTGGACGACACCTGGTTCGATCACGCCGGGGACTTTCACAGCCAGGATCTTCATGTCGTCGAGCGCTACAAGCTGCTGGATGCGGACCACATCGACTATCAGGTGGAGATTGATGACGCGAAGACCTTCTCAAGGCCATGGCACATTGACTTGACCCTGTACCGGCGCGTGGAGAAGAACTTCCAACTACTGGACTACTACGCCTATGCGTTCCCCATCGACAAGTATTACCCGTAACGCGGCGAGTGCGAAAGAAACCGGATTCAGATCGGAGAGTTTGCGATGAACACGAACTATGTGAGTTACATATTGAAGCTGTTGATGGGCATGGCGCTGGGGGCTGCAATCTGTGTCCCGGCGTCTGCTCAATCGGCACAACCAAAAAGCCAAACCGGCACCCAGGCTGGGGCGAAGGCGGACGCACCCGCCAAGCCGTGGAAGCCGAAGCTATTGAGCGATGGCCAGCCTGATATTGAAGGCACGTGGACAACGACTTACTACGGTATGGGCTGCTTGACCAACCCGACTAACGGTGACGTCAATTGCGTGCCTCCTCCGGGACCGCGGCCGGCTGCGGGAACCGCGAATGCTGGCGGGCCTCCTCCGCCCGACGCGAGCGGACATGTGCTGGGGCAGCGGGGCAACGGCAACCCGCCGAGCATCGTCGATGGTCAGCCAACTCCCGATGCTCGGGGTGGGGGCAGTGGACAGCGGGGTGGGGGTGGTGGCTACGGCGGGCAGCAGGTCGCGGCGGGCGGTGCTCCGGTTGCCCCGGGTGCGGGCGCTACTGGTGCCGCGGTTGGGACGGGCCAGCGCGCGCGGGCTCCTCGGGTTGCGCGCAATGCGCCCAGCCGCATCATCGACACCGACAACCACGACATCCCGTATAACGAGGCCGGCGCGGCGCATCAGAAGGACCTGTTCGCCCACTACTACGAGCCAACGCGCTACGGCGACATCGATCCACAGCAGCGTTGCTGGCCTCTGGGCGCGGTCCGGCAATTCACCTGGCACGATGTCACCTTTGAGCAATATCCGGGCTACATTCTGATGATCTACTCGGGCTCGCAGGTTTACCGGATCATCTATCTGGATAACCGTCCGCACGTAAGCAACGACCTGAAGCTGTGGATGGGTGACTCTCGCGGCCATTGGGAGGGAACCACCCTGGTGGTCGACACCACCAGCAACAACGCAAAGGGGCGACTGAGCCGCGCCGGAGACTTCTCCAGCGATAACGTTCACCACGTTGAGAAGTTCATCTTCACCGATGCGAACCACTTCAAGTATGAAGCGACGTTCGACGATCCCACTGTCTATGCCCGTCCATGGACCTTCGGTTTTGATGAGCACCGCGGCTACTTCGGCGGCGACGGTGGCGTTCCCAACGGCGGCGAGATAACCGAAGAAACCCAGGCCAAGTGGGAACTTTGGGAAGAAGCTTGCCACGAAGGCCTGATTCCCGGTGGCAACGATGTGCCCGGATTAGCGCCCATCAACTAGCGTCTTCACAACCGGAAGGCTGCTGACGCACGGCAGCCTTCCCACTTCATTTCCGGCAAGAAAGAAGGAATGACATGTACGACGGAAAACCTGGAATTTCAGCCGCGATGGCGGCACTGCTTCTATTCGGAGCATCGGCCACACAGCTACAAGCGCAGCGCCTGCCGCTGGCTTCCGGCGTCAAGCAGGTGTGCGCCATTGAGTTCACCAAGGATGAGAAGCTGCCCGCACGCGTGGAGGATTCGGCGCTGCCCTGCCTGGAGCAGGCGGCGAAAATTCTGAAAGATACGCCCAACATCAAGCTGGTCCTGGTGGGTGTTTCGCACCCATTGTACGACCACTCCGAGGCAGAAAAAGGCATGGAACGCGAGGGCGAAGACATGAGCGGGGCGGACATTCGCTACACCGACGTCGCGGCGTATCGCGCGGTTAACACCAAGGCTTATCTAACTCAATGGCTGGGAGTCGATCCGACCAGGATCATTCCAACCACCGATGAATTCGCACTGGGCCGCAAGGTGATTCTGTATACAGTTCCCGGCGACGCCGACTTCTTCCACAACTACACCAGGACGACCCCCACCAACGAATTGGTCTGCACCATCAAGCCCTGCCCGGATAAACGCGAAGACGTTTTGACTCCTCAGCCGCGCACTCGAATCGCAAGTTCGCCGCATTAAGACTGTGGGCCATAGATGTTGCTTATTCGGAGAACAAAGATACGCCTTCTAGCATTCCTGCCTATTGTTTTTGCGACGGGTTCTGCGTGGGCCGCGACTGGAGGCAGCATCACGGGCGTGGTCACTGACCCAGTTGGCGCATGCATTCCGTCGGCTACCGTCGCGCTCGTCAACGATACTCAGCGCATCACCCACCAGCTGCTCTCGGACAAGCAGGGACTCTACAACTTTCCCAACCTTCCCGTTGGCCACTACACCCTCACCGTCGCGGCGCCTGGATTCGCAACCCAGCGCAGGCTGAATCTCGCGGTCGATAGCGACTCGGCGCTGCGTGTCGATGTCTCGCTCGACATGGGAGCGCAATCCGAGTCGGTCAGTGTCAGCGGTGTCGTCCCTGCAACCCAGGTCGATACCCTCGCGACCCATCTCGGCCAGGTGGTCTCCGCCACGCAGATGACAGCTATCCCGCTGAACGGGCGCAGCTACACGGATCTGCTGGCTATCCAGCCCGGAGTAGCGCCGGCGTCGACTCTGCTGCCCAGCTCGGTCATCATGGCGGGAGTTACGGGAAGTATTGATCCATCGGGCGACGCCAACCCAGGAAACCTCTCGATCAACGGTCAGCGCGAGTCGTCCAACGGCTTCATGGTCAATGGCATTGATGTGCAGGAGCACATGAACGGCGGGACATCGATCATTCCCAACCTCGATTCCATCGAACAGTTTCGCGTGTTGACCAATAACTTCGATCCTGAGTACGGGAACTACAACGGCGGCATGGTGACTGTGATCAGCAAGTCCGGCAGCAACAGCTTCCATGGCAACATGTTCGAGTTCTTTCGCAATACCGCACTCGACGCCAAGGGTTACTTCGACCCCACCAAGGCGGCGTTTAGCCAGAATCAGTTTGGCGGCACTCTGGGTGGGCCGATCAAGCGCGATCAGGTTTTCTTCTTCGCCGATTATCAAGGCACGCGCACCACGCAAGGGGTTGAGACGGGAAACATCACCGTCCCCACGCTGGCCGAGCGAGGCGGCAACTTTCAGGGAGATCTCAGCGGCAGCGTCAGCGGCCCCTATTTTGCGCAGATTCTTTCGCAAGAACTTGGCTATGCCGTGGCCTCGGGTGAGCCGTACAGCAGTGTGTTCCCGACTGGTGCTATTCCAAATTCCGCGTGGTCCTCGCCAGCGAGGAATCTGCTGCAATATATTCCCGCGCCGAATTCCAGCTACGACACTTTCTCCAGCGCCGCTAACTCCCAGACGGTCAGCGACGACAAGGGGTCTGTGCGCGTCGACATCAACCACGGCATGGGGCAGATCTCCGCCTACTACTTTATCGACGATTACAACCTGGACAATCCCTACCCCGGGTCGGTTGCGGGGGCGAGCATTCCCGGATTTCGACGCACTCTATTCCGGGCGCGCTCAACTCTATTCGCTGGGCGATACTAAGGTCTTTGGCGCCGATACTGTCAACGAACTCCACCTCGGCTATCTGCGCAACGCCAATGTTATTGGACGGCCGCGCGGCGGCCTCGGAGTTAGTCTGGCTGCGCAGGGATTCTCCACCGGGCCGGACGGGATCTATGTGCAGGCGCCGCAATTCGAAGGCGTGGAGAATATAACCTTCCCCACCTTCGTCATGGGCGTTCCCATCACCAACGAGACTCAGGTCAACGACACCATCTTCGCCAGCGACGGTCTGTCGCGCGTGATTCGCGCGCACACGTTGAAGATGGGCGCACAGTTCCACGCCGATCAGGTCAACGAGCATCCCAATGCCACGTTCAATGGTACTTTCAACATCGACGGTACCGAGACCGGCTCAGCCTACGCGGATTTCTTGCTGGGAATTGCCAGCAACTTTACGCAGTCTTCCGGCCAGCCTTTCTATCTGCGCGATCGGTATCTGGGTCTGTATGCGCAGGATAGTTGGCGCGTGTCCAGCAGCCTCACTCTCAACGCCGGCCTGCGCTGGGACGTGATTATGCCGTGGTGGGAGAAGTACAACCAACTGCAGACCTGGGTTGCGGGAGCGCAATCTACGCTCTATCCTGGCGCGCCTCCCGGGCTGCTGGTGGCCGGCGATCCCGGCGTTCCGCGCACCATCGCGCCCACCACCTACGGCAACTTCGCGCCACGCATTGGGATCGCCTACGCACCCTCGTTCGCCGCTGGAATCGGCAGGAAGATCTTCGGCAGCAGCGGCCAATCCAGCATTCGCGCCAGCTTCGGCATCTTCTACACTGCATTTCCCGGATTGGCTACAGGAATCATGTATGCGGTGCCGCCGTTCGGCTACAACTACCTCAGTCCCGCGCCTCCACTGCTAAGTACGCCGTTTATCAACGCCGGTGATGGCACTAACAACGGGCAGCGCTTTCCGTTCGCGTCTCCATCGCACAACGTGTCGGCTGCGCATCCGGAGAATGCGATCCAATGGGCCAATTTCGCGCCGCTCTCCGCCGACCCCTTTTTCGACCGCCGCAATCGTGTGCCCTACATCGCCGACACCATGCTTTCCATCCAGCGCCAGCTGCGGCGTGACTTCCTGTTGACCGTGAGCTACGTCGGCAATCAAGGCCACCGCGAACTCGCACTGGTCTCCGCCAACCCTGGCAACCCGGCTCTCTGCCTCTCGCTCGCCAGCGTTGGGTGCGGCCCCTTCGGCGAGGACAACACCTACACCTCGACCACTGGGAAAACGTATCTCGGTACGCGGGTTGGGCAGGGTGGAGACACATTCGTTGCGCCGGGCACCGAGAACTATGGCGAGAATACTGCCGACCGCTCGATTGCCAACTCGAACTACAACGCGCTCGAATCGACCCTGCGCTACGACCATAACGGCTCGCAGTTTCTGCTCAGCTATACCTACGCCAAGTCCATCGATCAGGGCTCGAGTCTAGGCGAACAACTCAACCCATTCAATGCACGCCAGAGCCGCACCATCTCTGCCTGGGATATGAAGCACGACTTCGTCGCCAGCTACACGCTTGCTCTGCCCATCGCTCGTTACGTCCACGCGCCGCATCGCATCGTTGCCGGATGGAGCCTTTCCGGTACCACCCGCTTCGCCACTGGTTTTCCCGTTACGCTCTTCGACAACTCCGATAACTCCCTGCTCGGCACGCTGGGCAACGGAGCCAACAACTATCTGCTCGACACGCCCCAGTTCGTCAAGGGACCCCTTCGCATCAACACCAATGGCCGCAACGTCACGCCCGCGTTCAATACAGCACTCTTCCAGGAAGAGAATCCGGGGCTACTAGGAAACGCAAAGCGGCGGATGTTCTACGGCCCGGGCATCGATAACTTCGATCTGACGCTGCAGAAGAACCTTCGTCTGAACGAAGGAAGATCGCTGGACCTTCGCATCGAGAGCTTCAATACATTCAACCACACCCAATTCTATGGACCAGCCGCCGTCGACGGCCAAGTCGAAGACTCAAACTTCGGCCACATCGTCAGCGCTGCCCCTCCGCGACTCGTTCAAGTGGCCGCAAAGTTCAGCTTCTAGAACCCGTTCAAATCATGAAAAAAAGTCACGGAACGCGGCTTGGCTAGCTTGAAGGTGGCCCCATCCCTTTTGAAAGATTCGATGCATTTCTGCTGTGATCTTCGTCACTCTCCGTGGAAGATGAGTTCCCCTAGTCTCTTAGTACGATTCGATGGCGTCTGGATGCCGGGCTGCTGATCGGCACACGCTGTCTTATCTTTGGGCTCATGTGAATCGCGGATGGGAGAAACCATGTTCTACAAGGTTCCGGAAAACCTCGCGTCTGAGCTGGAAGAGCTCGACTCATATATAGGGCGCTATCGCAGCGGCGAGATCGACGCTGCCACGTTGAAGGTCCGCCGCGTTCCCTTCGGCTGCTATGAGCAGCGCACCGATGGCACCTACATGGTGCGGATTCGGACCACCGGTGGGGCACTCACCCCGCGGCAGCTGCGCACCGTCGCGCAGATCTCCGCGCGCTACGGCAATCCGGCCATCCACATCACCACGCGGCAGGAGTTCCAGGTCCACGACATTGCGCTGGAGAATATCCTTCCGGTGATGCGCGAGCTGCTGCAGGTGGGTTTAGCGGCGCGGGGCGGTGGCGGAAATACGGTGCGCAACGTGCTGGTATCGCCGGACGCCGGCGTAGGGCTCGACGAGATCTTCGATCCCAGCCCTTATGCGTTTGCGCTGACGACCAGGCTGATCGCCGAGCCCGACTCGTGGATGCTGCCGCGTAAGTTCAAAATCGCCTTCTCCAACTCCGCCGCGGATACCTCGTACGCGGAGTTCAACGACCTAGGCTTCGTGGCACAGTTGCGCGACGACGAGAAGGGATTCCGCGTGTTCGCTGCAGGCGGCCTCGGCACTAAACCTGAGGTAGGGCATCTGCTTCACGACTTCATCCCGGTAGCCGATATCTATGTCGTCACTACTGCGATTAAGCGCCTCTTCGACAAGTATGGCAATCGCAAGAACCGCCATGCGGCGCGGCTGCGCTTCCTGTGGAAGACGCTCGGGGAGGACCGCTTCCGCGAGCTATACGAGGAGGAATTGCAACTGGTACGCGCGGAGAAGCCAGCGAAGTTGCAGATTGAAGAAGTGCCACAGTCCAGTGCGATTCCGGCCTCTGCCTCCGAGGTAGATGACACCCTCGAGTTTGCTCAATGGAAGCAGCGGTTCGTTGAGCCCCAAAAGCAGCCCGGGCTGTTTTCGGTCCTGGTGCCGATCTTTCTGGGCAATCTGAAGAATGAGGATGCCATTCTGCTGGCGGATTTCCTCGAGCCTTTCGGAAACTACGTGGTGCGCGCCGCATTCGGCCAGAACCTCCGCCTGCGTAACCTCCCCGAGGCCTACCTGCCCAACGTCTTCCATGTAGTTCGAGAAATCACCGGGCTAGCCTCCAGCCCGCGCCTGCTCGGAAATTCCATCTCCTGCACCGGCGCCGATACCTGCAAGCTGGGCATCTGCCTCTCCAAAGGCGCACTCGCCGCAACCGCCGACCGCCTGCAGAACTCCGACCTGGATCTGAACCAGATTCCCGAATTCCGGCTGAATCTCTCCGGCTGCCCAAATACCTGTGGCCAGCACATGCTCGCCGACCTTGGCTTCTTCGGCAACGTCGGTCGCAAGGACCAGCAAATGTTCCCCGCCTACATGGTTGTCGCCGGTGCGGAGATCGGCGAAGGCAAGGCGCGACTGGCGCGCCAAATCGATCGCGTCAGCGCACGCGACCTGCCCGAATTCGTCCACGAAGTCCTCAAACTGTGGCTCGCGAAGAAGGACAGCTTCACCTCCTTCGCCACCTACGTGGATGGAGAAGGCGCGCAGGATATTCGTGCCATCGCAGACCGCTTCCGCACCATCCCTGAATTCAGCGTCGACCAGACCTACTACTACGATTGGGGAGCCAGGGAGACCTTCTCGCTGGTTGGCAAAGGCTTGGGCGAGTGCTCCGCAGGGCTGTTCGACCTGATTGAGGTCGACCTGAAGAGCGCGCGGCAACTTCGCGAAGAGCTGCGCTCCGGCGACTCGCAGGATGAGGATGCCCTCTACGCGATCACCCTGCGCAGCGCCAGGGCACTGCTGATCACGCGCGGTATTGAAGCGCCGACGGACAGTGCCGTGTTCGACAACTTCCGCAAACACTTCATCCAGGCCGGGCTGATCGGCAATCGCTTTGAGCCAGTGATCGCGGCAGCGCAGCAGCAGGGCGGAGACGCTCTGACTCAGTTTGAGGATGAAGTATTCGCGTTGCTGGAGGCGGTCGAGGCGCTGTATCGCAGCATGGATAATTCGCTGCGGTTTGCGATGGAAGCCAAGGCATAATCGCTGCAAGATTTCAACATCCGGAGCATATATGCGAAGGTTACCGGGTTACGATCACGTACAAGAACTCGGCGCTCGCGACCACCGCAAATCCCGACGAAGACGCCTTCATCCACCAACTCTATCCTGATCAGGCTACGTATAAGCGCGAAGAGCAGCGGCGCTTTGAGATACTGCTCGCCCACTGGGACTTGCCGGTGACTGACGTTACACCTCCGGCAAAGTGATTTCCGCGCATGCCGAAGTTCTCAATGGTCGGAAATTCGATCGGGCCTCCATCTCTATCTGAGAGTCGTGTCTTTGGCTCGGCTCACCCACCTTATCGAGGATTATCTGGCTGCAAGCCTGCCGGCCGCGCAGCGCTCCGCCGTAATCCGGCAGAAGCCAGCAGCCTGAACTATCCAGGCATTCTCGGGCCGCCTTATCCGTATACTGGCTGCACATGTCTGAGACTGCTGACAAGCGCCGCCGGTCCGATCTTGACTTATTCGTCCTTGCGCTCATCGAGAGCGGGATATCGACCCCCTACGACCTCCAGAAGTTTGCCGGAATCTCGCAGGGGGCCTCGATCCCCGTCCTTCGGCGGCTCATAGATTGTCGTTTCGTTCGTCCGAAGAAAGCGGGATCGCGCGGGCGCACCGCTCACCAGATCACCCTCCCAGGGCGGAAAATGCTGAAGACGGGCTGGCGAGCCCTGGTCGACGCGGAACCGACCGGCGATCTCGATGCGGATCTTCGTGTAGCACTGCTGGCACTAGCCGTCGGGCGAGATCGCCGCGGAGCGGTTGAGTATCTTCGTAGATCAGCGAATAAGAAGGCATCACTTACCAGGCTCGAGCAAGAGGATACGGCCGCCGGACCGGTGCTCGCCCGCTGGTACAGCAGTCTAAGAGCAGACGCGGCCGTCTCCCTGCGCCGTGCGGAGTCGGAGGTCATCCGGACCCTGGCTGACGACCTCCCCAGGAATCTGTCCAAGTTGAGTGGCCAAGTCCGCCCTGCGCCCCGAAAGAGGAAGGCCTCTTAACAGTGTTTCAAAAGGCTATTAGAGGGTTCTGATCCCCAGGAACGGGGATCGGGCAAGCTGAACCCGCCTCGATCATTCTTCGGGGTAAAGTGCGGCCCCGGTTTCCGGATCATAACGGTCGAAGAACGAAAGACGCATCGCGTCGATCAGTTTTCGATTACCTTGCCGGAGTAGTTCGGTATCCGAGCAGTACAGCTGTGAGTGGTCGCAGGTACATCTCGATCGCAAAGCAATCGAGCTCACAAAAACGAAGAACGGCCACCAGCGCACGGTTCATCTTAACGACACAGCTGTTGAGGCGATTCGATCCGTCATGCCTCGCAAGCCGAGTGCTGGAGATCGTGTGTTTCGGCGGCATACCGTGAGCGGCAACTTCGATAACAGATCCTGGCTTGAGCCCTCTCTCGTGAAGGCAAAGATCACTGACGGCGTTTGGCACACCAACCGGCACACCTTCTGCAGTTGGCTTGCAATGGCAGGAGCGACCATCAAGGAGATCCAGGAGGCAGCTGGGCACAAGACGATCACAATGGCGGCGCGCTATGCGCATCTCTCTCCGGCTCACAAACTCTCTGTCGTGGAGCGCATCGTCAGAAAGCCCAAAGTCCCGAAAGCAGGGAAGGCATCTTCGCGTTGAGCAACATGCACCAAAACAGGCACCAGCCCATCTCGGTGAGGAGCTGTCGTAGTCCGATGCAGAGAGTAAGTTACTGATAATCATGGTGCCCGGAGGGGGACTTGAACCCCCACGACCGGTTAAGGTCTGCGGATTTAAGTCCGCTGTGTCTGCCGATTCCACCATCCGGGCTTCCCCTGCTCAACCCACGCGAAGCTTCCATGCGGCTCAATTCCGCATCCTTCCCCGCCGTCGGCTGCGCGCGGAATTCTCCGTGTAGTCTTCCCCCAAGGGTATCGCAGAACGGATGGGGAACGCGCCCAAACCGTCGTATCCGGTTCGACGTTCAGCCGCCCACGCTGGCGCGCGTCCCACTCCAGATCGTTCCCTGGCTACTTCACGGCAACCGGATCGACACGGGCCGAGTCGCCCATGAACTGCCAGTCCGACTCATCGACCGCCTCGAAATCGCTGCCTTTCACTCGATTCAGGTTGCGCAGGTCGTCTTCGTTCCAGCGCGGGTCGGGCACTCCGCTCACAAACCACGCGCCCCCGTTGTCCGCAAGAATCATTCCATAATGTTTCAGCGCCGTCAGAATCACTTGGTCCGGCTTGGAGAAACCGGAGATGTCGTAGTCGGGACGCAGCCGGAAACGAACCCCCATCGGCGGGAACCTCAGGTCGGTTATGCTCGAGGCAAAGTGCCGCGCCGGCCACACATACGACCTCTGCGTCTTGGGAACCGTGAACCGAAGCGCATGCCGGATCTCACCGGAGGCCACTTCGTCGTAACGCACCAGGCCCGGCAGGATCGCCAGCCCGGCCGCGTCCGCCGAGGTGTAGGAGTCGGGGCGCAGCGCGTTGCTGGTCAGGTCCATCTTGATCCCCGCTCCAGCCTTCCAGAACACGTCCGTCTGCCGCCGCACGTTGTACAGTTCCATCAGCATGCAGCGGTCCTTGTCGACCATGATGATATGTCGGTCGG
>CAWBFL010000018.1:0-27867 GCA_963787905.1 uncultured Acidobacteriaceae bacterium
CGTCATAATCTTCCCTATCGAAAGGAGTTTACATCCCAAGGGATTTCATCCTCCACGCGGCGTTGCTGCGTCAGGGTTTCCCCCATTGCGCAAAATTCCCCACTGCTGCCTCCCGTAGGAGTCTGGACCGTGTTTCAGTTCCAGTGTGTCCGTGCGCCCTCTCAGGCCGGATACCGATCATCGTCTTGGTGGGCCATTACCCCGCCAACTAACTAATCGGCCGCGAACTCCTCTCCAAGCGCATTGCTGCTTTGACCCGTGGGTATTATGCGGTATTAGCTAAGATTTCTCTCAGTTATTCCCCACTCGGAGGTAGATCATTCACGTGTTACTCACCCGTGCGCCACTGTACTCATGGATTGCTCCACTTTCTCGTGCGACTTGCATGTGTTAGGCACGCCGCCAGCGTTGATTCTGAGCCAGGATCAAACTCTCGTTTAATCTTGGTTTGCCCGCCATCCGCGACAGGGGTCGGGATGGGTCAGGCGCCACCGCTCGCTCGAAAGGAGCGATGGTTATAACTAGTGAGAATGACTAAACCAAATTCGGCATCATCTCACGACTGGCACGTTCAACTATGTTGTCAAAGATCCGGACTGCGTGCCGCCTAAGCGGGCAGTTTTGGATCAAGGACTTACCCGGCCGAAGCCGAATATGTGTCCTCGAACTTAATGGCGCTGTGTTTTCGTCTTTAGGATTGTTGAAACCCTGCTTGCTTACTGATGCCAGAAGGCCGGCTCTCGATTATTTCTTGCCGCCTGGAGCCAAACTCAACATTCCGTTCGAGTTCAGCTTCGGCTTTCGAGGGCCACTCAGAAGCGAGTGACGTTTTGCGCGAACTTTTCAAGGTTATCCAAAATCACGTCGCCTGTCAAGCAAAATTGCAATCTTTTTCAGGACTCTCTCTCTTGCAGGCCCTTTGAATCGGCCATCGGCGGAATCCCCTTTTCCGGGACGCGGCCATGGCCTCAACCTGTTCGCGCAGCGCAAATATCAAAATAACCAGACGCCCGGGTCGCGGACGCGGAGCACTCAGCTCCTGAACATCTCAATTCGACTGCAGTGGCTTGGGTTTGGGTTCCGGTCTGCCCTTGCTTCCAGGCTTGCCTCGAATTCAGGCTCGACCGCGATCAAACACTTGGACTGCGCTCCGTCGTTCCCTTAGCCAGCAGCTCCCGGAATCCTATCGATCCCGCTGGAAGCCACCCAATCCTGCCGAGGTGCGAAGCAGTACTTCTGTTACTCACTAACAATACAATGTTTCAGCCGGGCTGGCAACTGCCACAAAACAACTGCGTGCCCGACGACAGCCAAATCAGAGTATCAGCCCACATCGGTCGCAGCAAGGCGGATATTGTGGAGATCCTGTGGAACGTAGGGCCGTTAGGGGTGCTGCGGGGACGCGTCTGCACCAGGGATGGGGCATTCATGCCAAGGGCCTGAGCCGAAGGCGGCCGACCCGAAAATTCCGGCAAAGTCGCGCCATCGCAGCAAAATATAGTTTTCGTGGCTTCGGCAACCCGCTGAAAGGAGACATGTTCCTACTGTTCGTAAGCGCTGGCAGCATGATCGAAGCCAGGCGCGGATGACCCAGGAGTCTTGCCATGAAACTTGCATCGTTTGCACTTGCTGCTACGCTTGCCGTCACGCCGGCCGTTATTTTTGCCCAGGCGGCCCCCAACCATCCCGACCCCACCATCAACCAGCGCAAAGTTGACCAGCAGGACCGCATTGCGCAGGGTGTGAGGAGCGGCGAACTCAAGCCCGGCCAGACCGCGCGGCTGGAACATCAGGAAGCCGGCATCAACAAGGAAGAGCGCGGCATGCGTGCCCAGGACAACGGCCACCTGACCGCGCAGGACCGCAGAACCCTCAACCACCAGCAGAATGTTGAATCGCACCGCATCTATCGCGACAAGCACTAGAGTCTCGGTCGGATTCGAGCAGCTTTGAAGATCGAAAGCCCTCCCCAGGGTGCGAAGGCCGCCGGGACAACTTCCCTGCGGCCTTCTTCGCGTCGTCTTGCGGGGCCTCCGCTTGCCAATCCGAGGCAGCCCGGTTAGCATCCAAGCTAAGAACCGGCCTGCTAAGCAGGTGCGGGGGAACAACGCTGGTTGAACCAACATTCATTGAACAGGGATCTAGCTCGTATACATGGCTCGGTGTGCTGTCCGCCAGTCCGGAATGCCTAAAGAGCCACGGCCGGATCCCGCCGTCTTAGGACGGGTTCACCAGCGCTTCGCCTCACGGCCCCGCGGGTCGGTTTTTGCCTTTCCTCCGGCACACGACGATGCCATCTAAGAACATGCTGCCCAAAGGTCACCGGCGCCAATCGGTACGGGCCGAGTACCGGGCGACGCGCGGTGCCAAACCCGAACCCGAGGTTGCCGTTCCGCTGCTGGACCTGGACGAGGACACGGAACTCGAGGACGGCGTGCGGTCGTTCGTGGCCGACGCGGCCGCGGCCGGAATGCGGCTGGACGCATATCTGGCGCAGGCAATTCCGGACATCAGCCGGGCGCGGGTGCAGTTGCTGATCGAGGCCGGGCAGGTGCGGGTAGATGGAGCCGAAGCCAAGGCGAAGGTGAAACTGCGCGGCGGCGAAGCGATTGAAATCGAGGGCGAGCCGCATCCCGAGCCACTCCACGCGACTCCGGAAGATATTCCGCTGGACATTTTGTATGAGGACCAGTACCTCGCCGTGGTGAACAAGCCGGCGGGGATGATGGTGCATGCGGGCGCCGGATCAACCGACGACGCCCGCAATCGCGGCACCCTCGTCAACGCGCTGCTGCACCACATGGCAAAGCTCTCGGACGTGGGCGGCGAGCTGCGGCCGGGGATCGTGCACCGGTTGGACAAGCAGACCAGCGGGGCGATTGTGGTGGCGAAGGACGATGCGACCCACCGCAAGCTGGGCGAGATGTTCTCGACGCGGCGTATCGCGAAGACATACGTCGCACTGGTGCACGGAAATCTCGCAAAAGACAACCTCACAGTGGACCTGCCGATCGCGCGCGACCTGGTGCGGCGGACGCGCATGACGACGCGGCGCGCGGATGGGCGCAAGGCGGTGTCGCACATCAAAGTGCTGCAGCGGCAGGCGACGCGGTATGGCGCGTTCACGCTGGTGGAGGTGCGGATTGAGACCGGGCGAACCCACCAGATTCGCGTACATTTGCAGTCGCTCGGCCATCCAGTGGTGGGAGATACGCTGTATGGTGCGCCGCGCGTGATCGTGCCTGCATTACCCAAAGGGGGAAATCCGCGTCCAACGGAGGAGCAGGCGGTGGGGCTGGAGCGGAACTTTCTGCATGCCGCGCACCTCGAGTTCGCGCATCCGCAGACCGGCAAGGTATTGTCGATTGATGCTCCGCTGCCACCGGAACTTGAGGAGTTTCTTCGATGGCTGAGGGCGCAGCGTGAGCCGGTTGGGTAGAATCATGAGAGTGATTGAATTGTTCCGCACCCCGCGCACGGTCGCGCTTCGCATAGCCGGAGCTGCTGCAGCCTTCTCCCTGATTGCCTTGGCCGTCCCGACCCTGCCCGCGCAGGGGCAGTCGAGCGCAGCGGCGCAGACCCAGCCGCCGGCAGGTCCGGCTGCAGTGGCTCCAGCGGCATCGTCAACGCCAGCGGCGACACAGAACTCCTCACAGGATTTGGAAGCGCCCGTCTATAAGGTTCAGGTGAACGAGGTTGACCTCGTGTTTACGGTTACAGACGACAAGGGGCGATTTGTTCCGCACCTGGACCAGTCGAATTTTGGGCTGCTGGATAACGGCCGTCCACCGGAGGCAGTGCTGCACTTCTACCAGCAGACGAACCTGCCGTTGCGCGTGGGCATCATGCTGGACACCAGCAACTCGATCCGCCAGCGGTTTCAGTTTGAGCAGCAGTCGGCAATTGACTTTCTGCTGCAGGTACTGCACCGGAACGACCGCGCGTTCGTGGAGGGCTTCGATACCTCAACCGAGGTCGCGCAGGGATTTACCAATAATGTCGACCTGCTGGACCAGGGAATCCACAAGCTGCGTCCCGGCGGCGGCACGGCGCTGTTCGATGCGCTTTATTCGACCTGCAAGGACCAGATGCTGACCCTGCAGGAGAGCGGCGCGGTACGCAAAACCATCATCCTGGTGTCGGATGGAGACGACAACTACAGCCGCGCGCTGGAGTCGGACGCTATCAAAGAGTGCCAGCGCGCCGACACCACGGTGTACGCCATCAGCACCGACGTGAGCCCGAGCAAGGACAAGGGCGATTACGTGCTGAGCGCCATTGCGGAAGCTACCGGCGGGCGCGCGTTCTTTCCCACGCGCATCGAGGATGTGGCCTCCGGCTTCGCCAGCATCGAGGAAGAACTGCGCAGTCAATACCTGCTTGAGTACCGACCGGCGGACTTCAAACAGGATGGCGCCTTCCGCACCATCTTGCTGCGGGCGAACGACCGGCGCTACCACGTGCGGGCGCATACCGGGTACTTCGCACCCAAAGCCGCCGAGTAGGCGTTCCCACGCCCTTTCGCTGCTTCGCGTGATCCTTCCCTTGGTCGGCTCCGAAATTTGTCTGCGAGCATCGGAAGCACCAAGCAAAGGCCCAGTGTGCGTCACGAAGTGACCGCCCCCGCGCACTGATCCCGGTCTGAGGGCTCTTTTCAAATAGTCAAAAACCTTGTGGTCCGGGGTAACTCCTGCGCGGAATGCGTGTCCAACTAGGCAAGGAGACTCTGCCATGCATCTTCCTTTGCGCCTGCGCATGTTTTCGGTTGTGTTGTCGGCTGCGGCGGTCCTGATCGGGCTCGCGCCGGTCGCCCTGGCGGCGGGGGCAGTCCCCCAGATGCCGCCGGGAATCGCCGAAAGCCTGAGCACGCTGGCTGACCAGCCCGCCACCCACACTGGCGTTACCTTCGACCGCTCCATGATGCAGATCGCGCAGGGGTTGCTGCAGCAGGGAGGGCTGGATGCCGATCGCGCCGCGGCAGCGTTGAACAGCATCAGCTTCGACACCTACCGGTACAAGGAGCCCGCGTTCTATACCCCCGAGACGATGGCAGCGATCATCCAGGGCTTCCACCGGGCAGGCTGGAAGCACCTGGTGGACGGCAATCAGACTCCGGCCAACATGGCGCAGCCGCGCACGGCGATCACGGATGTGTGGCTGCACTTTACCGGGCCGGACATCGATCAGGTGACGGTGCTGGTGCGGTCGACGCGGGAGATGAGCCTGGTGCAGGTGGCTGGCGACCTGCGTCCGCTCGACCTGATCCACCTGGGCGGGCACTTCGGCATTCCCAAGGTCGATCCAAACGCCGTCATGGTTCCCGCGCCCGATGGCAGATAGGTACTTCGCCCTGTTTTCGGCGGCACTTTGTGCTGTCCCCGGCGCTTCGCGCGCAGGCAACCAACAGCAGATCTCATCCGACGGCTATGCTCCCTTCGAGTGAAGTGTTGGCGGGCATCGGGTAATATTGGCCTTGAATGCACATTCGTGATATTTTCGCGGCCCATCCGACCACCCTTTCCTTTGAGTTCTCTCCGCCCAGGACGGCGGCAGATGCAGAGGCCCTCTTCGACAACATCGCCCGGCTGGAAACGCTAAAGCCTTCTTTCGTCTCCGTCACCTATGGGGCGGGCGGTTCCACTCGCCAGCTCACCCACGATCTGGTCGTCCGGCTCAAGCAGACCACCACGCTCGACCCCATTCCGCATCTCACCTGCGTCTGCCAGAGCGAGCAGGAGATTGGCGAGATCCTCACCAAGTACGCCCAGGCCGGCGTCAGCAACACGCTGGCGCTGGGAGGCGATCCGCCCCGCGGCATGCCCAACTACGATCGCAAGAGCGACGCCTTCCAGTATGCCGCCCAGCTGGTCACCTTCATCCGCCGCTTTAACGAGAGCAGCGTCCATCCCGACTCACGTGGCTTCGGCATCGGCGTCGCCGGATTTCCCGAAGGCCATCCCGCCACGCCCAACCGCCTCGACGAGATGGACTTTCTCAAAGCCAAGGTCGACGCCGGCGCCGACTATATCTGTACCCAGCTCTTCTTCGACAACCACGATTTCTACGACTTCCGCGAGCGCTGCGAGATTGCCGGCATCCACGTGCCCATCATCGCCGGCATCATGCCCATCACCAGCATCGCCGGCATGAAGCGCATGGCCCAGCTTGCCCTCGGCCATCACATTCCCGCCAAGCTGCTGCGCGCGCTCGGCCGCGCGGAAGGCGATCCCGAAGCGGTCAAGCGCGTCGGCATCCACTGGGCCACGGAGCAGAGCCGCGACCTGCTGGACAACCAGGTACGGGGCATCCACTTCTACACCCTCAACAAGTCCGATGCGACGCGGCAGATCTACCAGACCCTGGGTTTGTAAAGCAGGACTGCGCGGGGCGGTAGGCACGGTTCTCTGCTGCGAGCCCCAAATTGGCCGCCTATTTTGCAGCCGACTTCCAGACCATGTTCTTCTTCTGGCCGCCGAAATCCTCCGCGAGCCCGCAGGAACGCAGACGGCCGTCTTCGTAAAACTCAACTGCCTCATCGTGCCCCATGATCGCCGTCCAGAAGGTTGCACGGGCGCAAGGAACGCCTTGAACCGCCTCGTCTGCAGGAAGAAAGCAGCTCCTGACTTGTCCGCTCGGGTAAAGCGCTGTCATAGCGCCCTCTGCCGGACCGAGCAGTCCGCCGCCGGAGCAGCGAACACTGCCGATTACGGTGTCGTGATTCAGCATGACGTAGCTGAGCCTGCCATCCCGGAAAAGCTCGACGATTGACCCTCTGGGAATGTGAGCTTTACCAATGTCGGTGTCCCGCGAGAGGAAGCATCGGTTCAAGTGGCCATCTGAGAAAAACCATGCGTAATCCTTTGCGCAGGGGTAGCCTTGGATTTCGGTGGGATGGGGCAGGTGTTTTCGGTAGATGTCGGGGGTCGCAGCGCCGCTTGGAACCGCCAGGGCGCACATCAGAACGACAACAAGTGGGATCTTCATGGCATACTCCTGACCGGACGGAGAGGATGCCGTTAAAGCGAGCGCAGTATCGTGCTCCGCCGAATCACGAGAGAAGACTACGCCCTGCTGGGCGGACGAGGGTCGGGTTGGGACAGTTTCTGAAGTGTCCCAACCTGAGCGCGGGACGAGTGCATCCCGGCGTGGGGCAAGCCAGGTTCAGCGAGCGGGAATATCAGGCCAATTTGAGTTCGCGCAGAGTTGCGCCGACCGCGCTGAGGTTTTCCGGCCGCATGGCGGCGTGGCTGGTCGAGAGCACCAGGCCGCTGCCTCCCGCCCGGAAGACGGCCTCCACCGCATCACGAACGCTTTCCGGGGTGCTGTTCTTCAGTTGCACGTCGATACCGAGGCCGGCGCAAATGCTGGTGCTGGAGCCGGCGACACCCTCCACCGCGCGCTTGGTCTCGCGGTAAACATAATCGCTGGAGAAGCGCTCAAACTGCCCGGCCGGAGTTCCATTGATGGGCTGTGCTTTCAGCTGGGCCTGGTAATCGGCTTCAGAGCGTCCAATCAGCTCCGCATACGATTTTTCCTTGAGGTCCATCACGCTGTATTCGAAGTCGAGCATCTGCTGCTTGCTGAGATCGCCGAAGACATTCTGAGTGAGGCTGTCCACGAACGACGCCATCCGCTCGCCGGCGGGATTGTCGTACAGCGCCGGCTTCAGAAAATCGGCGTACTCCGTGTAGGGATGGTAATCCTGCTCTGCCCGGTAGACCGGATTGAACGAGATGTTCTGCCAGATGTGGTAACCGATGGGAATCCCCGGCTTGATGGCTTTAGCGCGGGAGGAAAACTCGCGCTGCATCTCGCGCATGCTGTCGGACCAAAAGGTTTGCCACACCAGCAGTTCAGGATGGCGCAGCAGGATGCGCCAGAACTCGACATAGTAGCCATCCAGCGGACGCTTGCCCGCGCGCCCGTCGCGGATGTAGGGCTCGAGCGCGAGGAACGCCCGCTTGACACGCTCGAAATCGATGCCCTGCTTGGCGGCCTTGGCAGCGCAATACTCGCAGAAGCAGGAGGTGTGGCCAGGATCGCTTTTGGCGCCATGGTGCCATGCGCCCAGCGCGTTGCTCATCGGCCCCTGCCGTTCCGATCCGCGCTGCAGGCCGTCGACATCGTAGGAGCGGATGAAGTCCTCGACCTGCGCAGCGATGAGATTGCGGAAGTAGGGATTGTTCAGGCACGGCCCGCCGGGATGGCCGACGGTGCGGCGGCCGTAGAGGTCGACTTCGTAGAGCTCGTCCATGCCCTTGATCGGCGGCCGCGCGCGGTTGTCTTCCTCCATCCACGGGATAATCTTGACGCCGCGCTTCTTGGTTTCGGCAGTGATCTTCTCCATCGCATCGGGAAGGTTGAAGTCGCCCGGGCTCAGGGGCTGAGGCTGCATTTTGATGTCGCGGTAGTACTGCGGATGCGCGGTGGCGAAGTTGCCCAGGGGATTCGAGGCGCGGTCCAGGCCGGCCCATGAAGCCTCGAACGGGTTGCCGTGCAGCATCAGCGTGTTGACGCTGGCGCGGGTCTGGACGTCGTCGAGAAAGCGCGCAATGCCATATTCCAGCAGATACGTCACCTCGACCTGAAACCCGATCATTGGAACCGGTTTCGCCGGCGCGGCCTGCGCTTCGGTGGGAGCGGCGAATCCACTGATCGGCTTCAGAGCGAGGCCGGTGGTAATTGCGGTTGCCGTCAAAGAGGCAGCTTTGACAAAGTTTCTGCGCGAGATGGATCCGTCATCGGTCATGGCGGAAGCAATCATACAGCTTGCAGCCCCGACGCTGCTGCAAGGACTAGCAGGGCGGCCGGATTTCGCTGGAAGTTCCGCCGGCGGCCGGGATGTAGCACTTCTGGGTGTAGTCCATCACCATGCGGTCGGCGGAGAAGCGCCATCCCAGTGTCCGAATGGTCCGCTTCATGCGTTTGATCCAGCCCCTCGGCAGGCCGTCCTTGTCGCGCTGGTAGAACAGCGGGATCAGGTCGTCGTGGAGGACGCGATAGAGGTCTTCGCCATCGCGGCTGTCGTGGACGTCGTGGTCGGAGTGGATACGTCCCTGGCCGATGGCAAAGCCGTTGACGCCGTCGTAGGCTTCGGCCCACCAGCCGTCGAGCACGGAGAAGTTGAGGCCGCCGTTGAGGATCACCTTCTGCCCGCTGGTGCCGGAGGCTTCCAGCGGACGGCGCGGGTTGTTGAGCCACACGTCGACGCCCTGCACCAGATGGCGCCCGACGTTGATGTCATAGTCCTCGATAAAGACAAACTTATCGCCAAGTTCGGTCGAGTGCATCATTTCGGCGATCTGTTGCAGTACGCGCTTGCCGGGCTCGTCGTGGGGGTGAGCTTTGCCGGCGAAGAGGAACTGCACGGGCCGCTTGGGATCGTTGAGCATGGCGGCGAGGCGCTGTATGTCAGCAAGCAGCAGGTTGGCGCGCTTGTAGGTCGCGAAGCGCCGGGCGAAGCCAATGGTGAGGGCGTCGGGCGACAGCACTTTGCTGAGCCGCTGCAGATACTCGGCGGGTTCGCGCCGGCGCTCGGACTGCTCGCGGGCGCGGCGGCGGACGAAGTCGATGAGCTGCGACTTGAGGCTGAGGTGGGTCTCCCACAGTTCGCCGTCGTCGATGTTTTCCACTTCGTCCATGTTGCGCGCGGCGCCCGCGCCCGAGAAGTTCCAGCCGACGCCCAGGTGGCGATCGTAAAGCCGGCCCATCTGCGGCGCAAGCCAGGACGGGACATGGACTCCGTTCGTGATATGGCCGATGGGGACCGCGTCCGCAGGCTTGCCGGGATAGAGCGACCACCACATCTCACGCGAGACTTCGCCGTGCAATGCGGAGACAGCGTTGGCGCGGCGCGAGAGCTTCAGGCCGAGCACGGTCATGCAGAAGGTTTCCTGGTAGTCAGTGGGATGCACGCGGCCAAAGCCCATCAGGTTTTCATGGGAGATGCCCAGCTGGTCGCGCATAGGGCCCAGGTGCTCCTCGATGAGGTCGGCGGAGAAACGGTCGTGGCCGGCAGGCACGGGTGTATGCGTGGTGAAGATGACTTCGCGGGGAACCTGCATGGCGGCGGTGGTAAAGTCGATGCCTTCCTCCTCCATGCGGTTACGGATGGCCTCGAAGACCGCAAAGCCGCTGTGGCCTTCGTTCAGATGCAGAACACCTGGGGAGATGCCCATGGCCTTGAGCGCGCGAAATCCTCCGACGCCCAGCAGCAGCTCCTGGCGAATGCGGGTGCGGCCGTCACCGCCATAGAGGCGCGAGGTGAGCTCGCGGTCTTCGGGCGCGTTGCCCTCGACGTTGGAGTCGAGCAGCAGCAGGTCGATGCGGCCGACGTTGACCCGCCAGACCTTGGCGCGGATCGATCCACCGCGGGTCTGAATCTCAACCGCGACCGGCTCGCCGTTGGCGCCGATGGCCGGCTGCATGGGGAGCTGGTTCACGTCGGTCTGGATGTACTCCTCCTTTTGCCAGCCAGTCGTGTCGAGGCGCTGCAGGAAGTAGCCTTGACCATAAAAAAGACCGACGCCGACCAGCGGGATATCCAGGTCAGAGGCGCTCTTGACGTGATCGCCGGCCAGCACGCCCAGACCGCCGGAGTAAATGGGCAGGGACTCGTGCAGGCCGAACTCCGCGGAAAAGTAGCCGACGGGACGGGGCCGCAGGACACCCGCGTTGGCTGCGCCCCAGGTGCGGTCGGAGCCGAGGTACTCGCGCTGGCGGCGATAACAGTAATTGATGCGGCTGTGCAGGACGAGTTCAGTGGCGCGGCGCTCCAGTTCCTCCAGCGACATCTCGCTGAGCAGCGAAATCGGATTCTGGTTCAGCTGACGCCAGCGCGTGGGATTGAGATCGCGGAACAGCGAGACGGTGTCCTGGTCCCAGCTCCACCACAGGTTGCGCGCCAGCGCCCAGAGTCGCTCCTGCGCAGGCCCGATGAAGCGGTCGAGGGTGCGCGCCTCGCTGACCACGGGAGCGACTTCGGCGGCGGCTTCGACCAGCATGCGAATCTCATCCTCGCGATAGGTCCGCGGGTCCTTGGTCTGCACGATGAGAACGCCCTGCAGAATTCCGCGATCGATCAGCGGCACGCCGAGAAACGACTTGTACTCCTCCTCGCCGGACTCCTTGAAGTACTTGAAGCGGGGGTGGTTCTTTACATCGGTAACGGCCACGGGCAACACCTGCTCGGCGACCAAGCCGGCAAGTCCCTCGCTGATGGGCATGCGTAGGGCGCCGATGCAGCGCGGATGCAGACCCAGGGTTGCCGCCAGAACAAGGTTCGAACGGTCCGGCTCCAGCAGATAGGCGGAACAGACGTCCGTGTGGAAACGCATGGCAATGAGGGCAACGACGTTCATCAGCGTGTCGGCCGGCTTACCACCCTCCTGGGTGAGGTTGGTGATCTCCTCCATCGTCAAGACATGATTGGCGTTGGTTGCAGCGTAGGTTTCGGCCATGCACATACCCCCGGCTTGCGGTTGACGTTCAAAAGACTCCATCGACAGCTTTGCCCTGTCTCAACCAAGGATGCAAAGACACGGGTGC
Organism: uncultured Acidobacteriaceae bacterium; assembly: GCA_963787905.1. Taxonomy (GTDB): domain Bacteria; phylum Acidobacteriota; class Terriglobia; order Terriglobales; family Acidobacteriaceae; genus Edaphobacter. The sequence continues at coordinate 11,548 of CAWBFL010000018.1, forward strand.
GGCTCAGCTTGTGCAGGTCGTGCGGCTGGAACGGGCAATGCGATGAAGGATGACTGCGACGATACCATACTCGCCGTTGGGAACCGAGAGGCATTTTCTCGAGGAAGGCCGCGAAAACCCCGAGATTTTCATAGGTGACGATCGTCACGCATACGAATCTAAGAATTGTGTTACCCATTGGAATGCATTGCACACCCAGGTGGCAGCGCAGACCTGCTCGCAGGCGGGTTCCGTGGTTGGATCGCAACTGGCAAACAAGGAAGTAGCTATGGGAGATCGCAGCGCGAAAGGGATAACTCGAATTCTCCTGCTGATTCTTGTTGCCGGCGGGAGCGCAGCCGCCGAGGCCGGGCCGGTCGACATCTCCGGAACGGTGCTTGACCCAACCGGCAGACTGGTGGCCGGAGCGCGCGTCGAATTCGATACCGCATCCGGAACGCGGCGGACCGGCACCACGGGACAGGATGGAGAATTCACAATTGCACTGCCGGCGCGGGGCAGCTATACAGTGAGCGTCGATGCTGCAGGATTTGCCGCGGTGACGCGCCAGGCCGACGTGAATGCTGCGACACCGAAACTGACCTTGCAGCTGGAGAAGGTGGCCGGGGTTGCCCAGGAGGTAATCGTCTCGACCGACATCAGCGAGATCGACGTCGCGTCTCCCGATCCCTCGCAAAAAGTGATGGTGCGCGAAGAACTGCTGGACGCCAATCCCGGCAGGCCAGGCGCGCCCATCTCGATTCCCGGCCTGCCGATTGAAACCGCGTCGGGCGGCATCAAGGCGCCGCAGTACTTTGCGCCCGGCGTGGCCGGCGATCACGGCGAGCCCATCGCGCAGTACATCGCGGTGGGCGGATACCTGGTGACGAACAACCTCTCCGCCAACGCGCACGGCAACGGCTATGCCGACCCGAATATCTATGTTTCAGGCGCGCTGGGCAGTGTCGAGTCCGACGGCGGCGCGTTTAATGTGCTGGAGGGCAATCACGCGCTCAACCTAGCTGCGACTTACAGCCTGCGCCCGCGGCTTAGCCGCTTCCTGACGCTGACCGGCGACGCTCGCGATGCCGACCTGACCGCTGGCTTTGCGCCTGCGGATTCCACGAAGAAGGAGTGGGTCGCCATCGAAGCCAATTACGGCAACGGCCTGCTGCAGCGGCTCGAACACCGCAAGCAGTTCAAGTGGAACGCGCTGAAGGTCTTCGATCCTGGCAAGCACGAGATTACACTCTTCAGCATCGGCTACTGGGGAGTCTCGCACGAGGGGAATCTGGTTCCGGTGGGACTGGGGCTCGAGGTGAATGACACCGTCGACCCACGCCAGTTCGACCAGACCCACTCCTCGATCCTCGCGGCCGACGATGTATGGAAGGTGCGGCCCAGCGACCAGCTGGCGTTCTCGGGATTCTTCCGCACTTACAACCTCGCGCTTTACTCCAACTTCGGCGAGGGGCTGATCCGGCAAAGTGAGTTCCGCACCGTGGAGGGTGCAGAGGCGCGCGAGACTCATGCGTTTGCGCCCTGGCTGCAGGCAATGGCCGGCGTCGATTACCACGAAGACGACATTCGCCGCGACAATCTGGACCACTACCTCAGCGACAATGCACAGCTCTATGGTCCATTCCTGAAGGTACTGTCGAATAATGTCACCCTCCGCGATCTGACTCCCTTCGCGGCCCTGCGCGGAGACCTGGGCCGGCATGTGCGCTTCTACGCTGGACTGCGTCCGGACCTGGTGGAGATCGACAATGTGGACCGGATGAAGCCTGCCGACTCGTTCGACGAGTGGCGGACCATCCTGAGCCCCAAGGCCACGCTGGCGTGGACACCGGGTGACCGACCTGCGGGCTGGCTGCCCTCGGCTTCGCTCAGTATCGGGCAGGCGTTCTTCACCGAGGACCCGCGTGCCGCGGTTGCATTCTCCGCCGCAACGGGAGCAGCCTCGCTGGCCTCTCCGTTCGAGCGCTCCCACTCGGAGCAACTGGTGCTGGAGAAGGAGGTCGCGGCAACCGATGTGCGGTTAACCGTGGCCGGACGACGACCACGGCCACCTCGGGCAAGATCGATCCGGACAACGGCACGGCCGAGGACCTGGGGCCGGGCACGTTGAAGTTCCTGACCGCAAGCGTGCGCCATAAATTCGGGAGCTACGGCACACTGCAGACAGTGCTCTCCAAGGCGGATGCACGGCTTGAGGGCATCGGCGACATCCCTGCGCAAATTACCCCGGAGGCTCCGCGCACCCTCTTCGACGCGCTGGCGACATTGGACCGGCTGCCGCTAGGCCTGCGGGCACGCGTCGAGTATGAGTACGTGGGCCACAAGCAACTGGACCTGGGAGGTTTCGAAGCGATTCCCGTCGGCGAGACACGGCTGGCGCTGGTGCGCTCGTTCCTGAACAACCGGCTGGAACTGGGCGCAGATGGGATGCTGGCTCGCGGCTACACCGGGCAGACGACTGAGACCTTCGATCCGGGCTGGCAGGTGGGCACGCTTCCGTACTGCGCGGCGGGGTCGGGGCCAAGCGGCGAGACGAATGACTTCGACTGCGGGGCGCAACCGGGAGCGACAGAGCGAAGCGTTGGCATCCGCATGGTGTCGTGGCTGGGCGGGTCGATCTCCTGGCGGTTCGGCACTGGACGATAGGCTGCGGCGAAACGATGGAGTGGATTGGAGGCAACTCGAACGCCGCTCTCGGTGTGCCGCTCGGTATGCGTCCCGCAATAGGTTGGCACGACCCCCAGTCCGGCAATAATCCACTGACATCCTCTGACGTAAGTGTTTTATTTAGTTTTAGTTGTGTGGAAGACTTGCCTTCGCGCCAGCCTGGTGGGCACAGCCGCGTCGCTGGCGTCGGTCGGCACAGGGGCAGCGTGATGATCGTCACAGCATGAAGGACCAAATCAGTCGTAGGTTGGATCGTGGACTGAAAAAGTCTTATATTGGATAGAGGACTGACTCAGTCCTATATCCATGCGAATTGAAGGTTGGTTGCAGATGCGTTTTGTTCTTCCAAGGTGGGCACTCGTGGCCCTGATGTTCTTGCCGTTCAGCGGCACCACGGTGCAAGGAGAAGCTGCTGCCACCGCAGCGGTGAGTTCTACGGTGCTGGACCCGCAGGGGGCGGCGATCGCGCACGCAACAATCGTACTGGACGAGGTAGGGGCCGACGGCACGCATGCCGAGAGTCAGTGCGACGACCGAGGCGGTTTTCGGCTGGCACTGGAAGCGGGACACACCTACACCGTGCAGGTGCGTGCCGACGGATTTGCTCCGTTTGCCGAGACCGTCACCGGGGGACAAGCGCTGGCTCCGATCCAACTGAGGCTGGCGAGCGTCGCAGAGCTGGTGACCGTGAAAGGAACGGGCGCGGCGACGATCGACCCGCAGGAGACCCAGGGCGGGTTGATGCTGAGCCAGAGCCAGGTGGCAAATGTGCCACTGAACGGGCGCAGCTTTACCGACCTGCTGGCAATCGGCAGCGGGGTGGTGCCGGTGAGCTCGGCGCAGTCGAACGCGGTGGTGATGAGCGGAGTGGCGAGCACGCCGCCGTCCGGCGATCTGGATGTCGGGGCGCTTTCGGTGAGCGGCCAGCGGGAGACGGCAAACGCGTTCCGGGTCAATGGGGCGAATGTGCAGGAAGACGTGAATATGGGGGTCGCGGTGGTGCCGACGCTGGACTCGATTGCCGAGTTGAGCGTGCTGACCGGCAGTTTCGACGCGAAGCTCGGCAATCAGAGCGGCGGACATATCCAGTTGACGACCAGGAGCGGGACGGATCAGCTGCACGGCAGCGCGTACGACTACTTCCGCAACACCGCGCTGGATGCGCGCAGCTATTTCTCGTCGACGCGAGCCGGATTTCATCAGAATCAGTTCGGCGGCACGCTCGGCGGACCGATGCCCTGGAAGGGCGCCTTCTTCTTCCTCGACTATCAGGGCACGCGGCAGACCGAAGGGATCGACACCGAGCTGATCCCGGTTCCGACGATGGCAGACCGCGCGGGGAACCTGAGCGATGAGCTGGCTTCGCTGGCCGGGACCGTGAGCGGAGGTTACTGGGCACAGCAGCTAAGCCAGCGGCTTGGCTACACGGTGACGCAGGGCGAGCCGTATGCGCAGGTGTTTCCGAACGGCGTGATTCCTGTGAGCGCGTGGTCGGCTCCGGCGAAGGCGCTGCTCGCGTATATTCCGGCACCGAATCAAGGCTCGGGATTCTTCTCAACCGCCAGCCAGGCCGAGTCGATACGGGACGACAAGGGCGCGCTGCGGCTGGATGCGCAGACGCGGTTGGGTGCGCTTTCGCTGTACGGGTTTGCGGATGGGTATTCGGTCGTGGATCCTTACCCGACGGAACAGGGAGGCGCGAGCGTACCGGGAGAGAGCGCGCGGAATAATGGCCGAGCCCAGTTGTATGCGGTGAACCTGACGACTCCGCTGGGCGCGAAAGCGGTGAATCAAGCGCATATGAGCTATATGCGCAACGCCGCAACGGTCGGCCAGCCGGTGGGCGGACTGGGCACCCCGATCGCTTCACAGGGATTTGTAACGGGCGAGAATACTTCGGGCATTGTGCCGCTGGAGCCAGCGATCGAGGGCGTGGAGAATGTCGTCTTCAACAGCTTTACGATGGGAACAACGGTGACGGGCCTGTTCCAGGCGGAGAACATTGGCGAGGCAATGGACGACTTCAGCCGCACGCTGGGCACGCACACGCTCTCCTTTGGAGCGAGCCTCCACGCGGACCAGATCAACACGCATCCCGATGTGTACGACAACGGCAGCTTCAGCTTTACCGGGAGCGAGACAGGGCTGGACTTCGCGGATTTTCTGCTGGGCGTGGACACCAGCTACACGCAGGGCGAGGGCAGGAACTTTTACAACCGCAACCACTACATTGGGCTGTATGCGCAGGATAGCTGGCGGGCGCGGCCGACGTTGACGGTGAACTATGGGCTGCGCTGGGACGTGCTGCCGCCGTGGCGCGAGAAGTACAACCAACTGCTGACGCTGGATCCGAACGAGCAGTCGGTGGTATTCCCGACGGCTCCGCAGGGGATTCTGTTTCCGGGCGATCCGGGCGTGCCGAACACGCTCTCGCAGACGAAGTATACGAACTTTGCGCCGCGGGTTGCGCTGGCGTGGTCGGCCAATGCAAGAACGGTGGTGCGTGGAGGTTACGGCGTTTACTATGGCGCGTTCGAGGGGTTGTCGGCGGGGATCATGAGCGGGAATCCGCCGTATGGGTTTACGGATACGAGCGCGGCGCCGACGCTGTTCGATCAGCCGTTTGTGACGGCAGCGACCGGGGTGAGCGTGGGACAGAGATTTCCCCTTCCGGCGGTTCCCTTTGGCGCAACCGCCGCGCACCCGGATGCGAATGTGGACTGGGCGGACTTTGAGCCGCTGACCGGGATTCCAGCCTTCGCAAAGAACAATACCCAGCCGTATGCGGAGAATTACACGCTCTCCGTGGAGCGGCAGATTGGTGCGCAGACGACGGCGAGCGCGAGCTTTGTGGGAACCCAGGCGCACCATCTGCTGGTGATCCAGGAGGTGAATCCTGGGAATCCGGCGCTGTGCCTGGCGCTGAGTCAGCCGGAGGATGTTGCTCCGGGATCAGCGACGTGCGGGCCGTTCAACGAGAGCAGCACGTTTGTGACGGCGGCCGGCGAGACGGTCAACGGCACGCGCTCCGCGTTCTCGAGCGCATTCGGCAGCGTGAATCTGCAGAAGACGATTGCGAACTCGCACGACAACGCGCTCGAGCTGAATCTGCGGCACGCGAGCCACACCGCTTACGTGCAGTTGGCGTACACCTGGAGCCGGTCGATCGATGAGTCGTCCAGCCTGGCCGAGGCGGTATATCCAGGAGACGCGGGGTTGAGCCGGGCGCTGTCGGCATTCGATATGACGCATAACTTCTCGGCAACCTACCGCTATGAGCTTCCGCTGGAACGGCTGGTGCACGGGAGTCCCAGGCTGAGCCAGGGCTGGCAGATCTCCGGGCTGACGCGCCTGGGCACGGGACTGCCGGTGACGCTGGTGAACAACAACGATACTTCGCTGCTGGGCACGGCCCCGAACGGAATCAATAACAACGGCATTGATGAGCCGGAGTTTGCCGGCGGGAATCTGGAGATTCAGCATCGGCCGGGCGCGAGCGAGTTCAACACGGCGCTGTTTGGGCTGCCGGCACTGGGCACGCTGGGCAATGCGCGCCGGCGATTCTTCTATGGGCCGGGCGAGAACAATACCGATCTGGCCGTTGCGAAGAAGACCGCGCTGGCAGAAGGCAAGGCGCTGGAGCTCCGGGTGGAGGCGTTCAATGTGTTCAACCACGGGCAGTTCTTCGGGCCGAATGCGGTGAATGGGAACATTTCCAGCGCGAACTTCGGACAGATCCAGACGGCGTCGCCGCCGCGGCTGATGCAGTTGTCGGCGCGGTTCACCTTTTAGTTACCGGGGTAACCGGTGCCGGAATTGAGTTGGTTAATGCGGTTTTGAGCTTCCCAGGTGTGGGTGGGTGTGGCTACACTAGCCAGACGTTTCCGCTGTATGCAGACGTTTCCACCCCGAGGGAAAACTTATATGCGCAGATTTGGATTGCTGTTGGCTGCAATCGTCGCGTTTGTGCCACTTGCCGAGTTTCCTGCTCAAGCGCAGTCCGTAATGACCCATCACGTGCGGGATGTGGTCCGCGATGGCGAGGCACAGCTGGTGGGACGCCTGCCCGCGGATCAGACGCTGAGCCTCGATATTGTGCTGCCGCTGCGCGATCCGGCAGGGCTCGAGAGCTTTCTGACCGCGCTGAACGATCGCACCAGCCCAGCCTTCCATCATTACCTGACGGTGCCGGAGTTTACAGCGGCGTTCGGGCCGACGCAGGCGGATTACGACGCGGTAGTGCAGTTTGCTACGGCAAACGGACTGACGGTGACCGGCGGCAGCCGCGACGGCATGGATGTGCAGGTGACGGGGCCGGTGTCGGCGGTGGAGTATGCGTTCCGCGTTACGCTGCACACGTACCAGCATCCCACGGAGAACCGCATCTTCTATGGACCGGACACGGAGCCGGTGGTCGACCTGCCTTTCAACCTGTGGCATGTATCGGGTCTGGACAACTACTCCATTCCGAAGCCGCAGCTGGTGGACCGGAACGCGTATGCCGCGGCGCACGGGATGTCGGCTGACGAGGTGGTGAGCCACGCGACGACCGGGTCGGGGCCTTCGGCTTCGTTCCTGGGCAGCGACATGCGCGCCGCGTACTACGGCAGCGGGCCGCTGACCGGAGCGGGACAGAACCTCGGGCTGCTGGAGTATTACGGCACCGACCTGGCCGACCTGACGACGTATTTCAAGAACGTGGGACAGACCAACAACGTGCCAATCACGCTGCTGTCGACGGACGGAACCAGCACGTCGTGCCTGGACACGCGGGCGGGCGGGCGCTGCGACGACACCGAACAGACGCTGGACATGACCCAGGCGATCGGGATGGCGCCGGGGCTGGCCAGCCTGGTGATGTATATCGGGTCGACGGACACAGCGATCATCAGCGCGATGACGACGCACAGTCCGCTGCCGACGACGATCGGCTGCTCGTGGGGCTGGACGCCGGCTGACCCGACCACGCTGGACCCGTACTTCGAGAGGATGGCGGCGCAGGGGCAGAACTTCTTTGCCGCTTCGGGCGACGACTCGACCTGGTCCAAGCGGAACGAGGCGTGGCCGGCGGACGATGCGCATGTGGTTTCAGTCGGCGGCACGGACCTGACCACGGCAAGCGCGGCGGGGGCGTGGAAATCGGAGACGGCGTGGGTGGACAGCGGCGGCGGCATCTCGCCGGACAGCATTGCGATTCCGTCGTGGCAGCAACTGGCGGGCGTGATCAACTCCAGCAATCACGGTTCGACGACGCTGCGCAACGGGCCGGACGTCTCGGCGAATGCGAACTTCACCTTCTACACCTGCGCCGACCAGGAAGCATGCCTGGCCAACGAATACGGCGGCACCAGCTTTGCGACCCCCATGTGGGCGGCGTACATCGCGCTGGTGAACCAGCAGTTGGCGGAGAACGGCCATGCTCCGATCGGCTTCCTGAATCCGACCATCTATGCGCAGAACGTGACCTCGGTTTACGACACCGACTTCCACGACATCCTGAGCGGGAAATCAGGCAGCTACTCGGCGGTGACGGGATACGACCTGGTGACCGGATGGGGCAGCCCGAACGCAGGGCTGCTGCAGGCTCTGGTAACGGCGGCGGAGTAGCCGGCGGCCATTCGCAAAGCTGAAGTGGGACAACCAAGCCGGCCCGGAGAATCGTTCCGGGCCGGCTTTTCTTTTGTGCCGACGACGGTTTAGCGGCCTTCGCCTGATGCAAGCGTGGAGCGGGACCGCAGCCAACTCTCGAACTCCTGCGGGAGCACCGGAGGGCTGATGAGATAGCCCTGGTATACGTGACAGCCGAGGTTGGCGAGGAAGTCGCGCTGTTCCAGGGTTTCAACTCCTTCGGCGATAACGGAGAGGCCCATGGCGCGGCCGAGCGAGACGATGGTCTCCGCGATGGCGCCGCTGGCCACGTCGGAGAGGATGTCGCGGACGAAGGCGCGGTCGATCTTGAGCTGGTCGAGGGGCAGGCGTTTGAGGTAGGAGAGCGACGAGTAGCCGGTGCCGAAGTCATCGAGGGAGAAACTTGATGCCGCGGGACTTCAGCACAGACATTTGGGCGATGAGGTCGTCGAGGTCGTCCGCCAGCATGCTCTCGGTGAGTTCGAGCTTGAGGTTCGCGGGGTTGGCCCCGGTGCGGTCGAGGATGTCGAGGATCTGGTGGACAAAGTCGGGCTTGCGGAACTGGCGGGCGCTGATGTTGACGGCAACCTGGATGGCGGCTGACTCGGGACGGCTGGCCCAGGCGACGATCTGCAGGCAGGCAGCTTCGACGACCCATGCTCCGATGGGGAGAATGAGGCCGGTCTCCTCGGCCAGCGGGATGAACTCGCTGGGGCTGAGAGTGCCGCGCTGGGGATGGTTCCAGCGGATGAGGGCCTCGGCGCCGACCAGTCTGGAGGAATCGACCTGAGGCTGGAAGAAGAGCACGAACTGATCTCCGGCAATGGCGCGGCGGAGATCTTCTTCCAGGGCTGCGCGGGTGTTGACTGCGGCCTGCAGCGCGGGCGAGAAGAAGCGAATGACGCTGCGGCCCGCGAGCTTGGCCTGATGCAGGGCGATGTCGGCCTTTTGCACCAGCTCGTGCGCGCTTTCCGGGTTGCTGCCGAACACCGTGATGCCGATGCCGGCAGAGCTGCGGCAAACTCTGCCGGCGGCAAGGAAGGGCTCCGACAGGGCGGCGAGGATCTTGTCGCCAACCGTGCGAGCCTGGGCGGCGGCATCTTCCGGGACCTGGCTGAGGTCTTCGAGCAGCACGGCGAAGCCGTCGCCGCTGAAGCGGGCAACCGTGTCGGTTGCGGAAACGCAGGTGGGCAGGCGGCGGGCAACTTCCTGCAGATAGAGGTCGCCGATGGGATCGCCGAGCGAATCGTTCAGGTTCTTGAAGTCGTCGAGGTCGAGCAGCAGCAGCGCCTTCTCACGGCTGGTTCGGGCGTTCTCGGCGATGCTCTGATGCAGCCGGTCCATCAACAGGCGACGATTCGGCAGCCGGGTGAGCGGGTCGTAAAAGGCGAGGTTTCTGATCTCGTCCTCGGCAGCCTCGGCCTCGGAAAGATCGCGGAGCACGCCGACCAGACAGGTGACCCCATCGATCTCAATGGTGGACGCCGACAACAGCACGGAATAGAAGCTGCCGTCTTTGCGCTTGAACCGAAGCTTGCGATCGCGGAAGCTGGAAACCTGGCGTAGGGCCTGCACCATATCTTCGCGATCTTCCGGATTAACAAAGAGACCGAGTTCCACGGAAGTCTTGCCCATTACGTCTTCGCGCTTCATGCCGATCATGTCGAGGTAGGCCTGGTTGACATCGATATAGCGGCCGTCGGCGAGATGGCTGACGCTGATCGCGTCGAGGCTGGTCTGGAAGAGGGTGCGATATCGCTCCTCACTGGTCTGCAACGCCTTGACGGTGTCGTTGAGCCGGTCTTCCGCGGCTTTGCGCTGGTTGATGTCTTCGACGAAGACGATGTGGTGCAGGGGTCGGCCCTCGCCGTCGTATTGGACCGAGGCGGTGAGCCGGACCCAGGTGAGGCTGCGGTCTTTGCGCAAGTACGGCTTCTCCCAACTGGAACTGCCGGCGACGCCCATAGCAATCTGCCGGACACGTTCCAAGGTCTCCGGGAGATACTCGGGCGGGGTGAGGTCCGAGAGGTTCTTTCCGGGAACTTCCTCGCTGGGGTACCCGATGATGTCGGCGAATCGCGGATTGCAGCCGAGGACCCGGCCGTCGAAGGAGACATGGAGGATGCCGACCGCGGCCTGCTCGAAGGTCGAGCGATAACGCTCCTCGCTGTTGCGGATCTCGGCCTGGGCCCGCTTGCGCGCGGAAATGTCGTCGACGAAGCCCTCGTAATAGCGGGTGCTGCCATCGGCGGCATAGACCTTCTGGCAGTTGAATGACGCCCAAAGGACGGAGCCGTCCTTGCGCTTGAGGCGGCATTCGAAGGCGCGGACGCTGCCCTGCTTTTCAATCAGGCCCACATAGGCCGCGCGCTCTTCCGGATCGAGCCACACATCGCGGGCTGAATCGGTGACATGGGCGACGAGGTCGGCGGGAGAGTCGTAGCCGAGCATGCGGGCAAGGGCGGGGTTGACGCTGAGGTACTTGCCCTGCGGGGTGGTTTGAAGCATCCCTTCAAGCGCCTGATCGAAAACTTCGCGGTTTCGCTTTTCCGCCTCGAGCAGGGCGCGCTCGGCGATTCTCTTCTCGGTGACGTCCTTACCGAAGACGGAGACGCCGGTGGGCTTGCCATTGATCAGGATGGGGGCGAGGGTGAGTTCCAGGATGCGGCCGTTGACGAAGCGATAGTCGGTGCGGATGGTGCCTTCCGCCATGGCGCGGGCGTACAGCGGTGGCCAGTTGGCGGCGATTTGCGGCGGCAGCAGTTGCTCCGGGCTCATGCCCACCTGCGGAGTGATGCCGAAGCTGGCCTCGTTGTGCTGGCGCAAGGCACGGTTGAACGTGAGCAAACCGAAGCTGCGGTCGACCGACCAGACAAAATCTTCGGTGCTCTCGATCAGGGCCGAGAGGATGGCTTCCGCTCGATAAGGCATGGTTGCTCGATTCCGGACCAGAGGATGCGTCCTTACGCCGGGGGGTGGAGCGGTACGGTTCCAATGCGCCGGGATTATACGCCCGGTACTTGACGATGCAACACAGGCCGGGAGGCGGCTGTGCGATGAGCCGATGCGGTGGTGGTCCGGATACCTGGGACGGGACCGCAGCCGACCTGGTCCAAATTTTGATAAAGTATTGCAAATAAATATATTAAGTCCGGACTTGCCGGCTGCTGGTCCACTGGGACGGCGGGTCGAGAGGCGATGCCAGCGCGCCGCTGGCGAGGCCAGGTTGATGCGTGGTGGGGCGGCGCTTGATCGTAACCCCGGGCGCTGGCGGCGCGATGCCCGGCCGCAGGAGCGAGGCCCGGGGTCTCCTGTGACTGGATATCGCCGGGGTGACGAAACACCGTCACCTTCGGCACGGAACTGGCGGCTAAGGGCCGGCCGGGTTGGCGGGCGTTCTTGGTCCAACTGCCTCAATCCAAGCGGCGAATTGCGGGAGTGGCGGCAATCGGAAGGTTGGCACGGCGCGTGCAATTGCCAGTTGCGTGCCGGCGCCAGTCTGGCGGCCGGGCGGGATCGAGGAGGGAGTATGGCGGCTTTCCAAGAGAACAGGTTGGTCGATGCCGAGGACTTCGCCGGGAATGGAAACAGCCTGTCCGCCGCGGTCGATGGGCTGACGTATGTCATCCATTCGAACGACGATATGGGGTTGCTGGGGCTGTACGCGGGACAACTGGAAGCGCAGGTCCGCAATCTGGAAGCGCTGCTGCGTACGGCCGACCCGAATATGCGGGGGGTGCGGGCGCGGCTGCGGAATTAGCGGCGGGCGCCGGCCAGGGGTCGATTTGCCGTCCCGGGGGACGGGAGCTGGTCGCCGCCGCCTGGCCACCCGGTCCCCGGGGTACACCCTATTGGGTATGATCCTGGGGGAAAAGTCCTTCGAATGTGCGGGTTGCCGGCCATCGGCGTCGCCAAAGTATTGCTTCGAATGGGGTTACCCGCAAAATAGCCAGAATCAGTAGCTTGGAGCTGATCGGAACGGCGCTTGGTGCGGCTCCCGACCAGTCGCGGGAAGACCGGATCGAGCTCGACTGCGCTGCGGAGACGCGCCGACGCGTTCCTTCTCTTGCCCCTCTTTATTCAGTATAGCTGTTTGAACCTAACTCCCAGGTCAGGGAGCTGCCGGGTAAGTGGCCTGTGGATTGGGGTTATCGATTGTTTTGCGAAAAAGCTTGACACCAACTACCTTGGCTAAACTTGGTGCTCTGGGTTAGTGAAGGGTTGCAGGCCGCGGTCAAAACATTTGTTTCGCTTATTTCGTTTATTGCGTCTAATGGTGGTAAGCTATTTTGTCGCTGGATAAAGCGACAAGGGGGGGATGGATGAGAGAGACAATCACCATGCAACCATCCGAGGAAGGTGAAATACGTGAACTTCACCGTATGCTTAATCTCGGCGCGCCCGCACTCGTGGGACCAGCAGAGGAGCGGCTCAACCTTCCAGATTCGGTCTATCACCTGCTGAAAGAAGTGGTCGCAAATATGATGAGGGGCAGGGTTATCGTCCTTACCCCTGAAAACGACAGACTCACTACGCAAGCAGCCGCTAATTTTCTGGGCTTTTCCAGACCCCATCTCGTCAAGATTCTGGATTCGGGTGCCATCCCGTTCGAGAAAGTTGGACAGCATCGGAGGATCTTGATGAAGGACCTAATGACGTATCGGAAGCACAGGGATGTCGAACGAAGAGCGGCCCTCAACGACCTCGCCAAAGAAGAATTCAAAGACAGCATGTATGAAGGCACTTCTATCCCAGAGGACGGAAGTGATGAATGAAATCTGACTACCCTGTCATGCTGGACGCATGCGTACTGCTGCCAATGCCCTTGGCGGATACGCTGCTCCGCATGGCAGAAACGCCTCGCCTCTACCTCCCGAGATGGTCGGATGACATTTTGGAAGAGGTGACGCGGAACATCATTCAGCGGTGGGGTAAGTCCCCAGAGCAAGCCGCAAGAAGAGAAAATGCCATGCGAGAGCACTTTCCAGAGGCTCTCGTTGAGGGATACAGGCCCCTGGTTTCAGCAATGAGCAACGATCCGAAAGATAAGCATATTCTGGCGGCTTGCGTAGCGAGTGGCACCAAGCTGATCGTGACCTACAACGGTAAGCATTTCCCGCCCGAAAGCCGGAGCCCGTTCGGGATCGAATGCCAGGGGCCATCGACATTCCTGATAGGTCTATATGACCTGGAACCGGGCATCGTGGCCCAGAAACTAACCGAACAAGCTCAAAACATCTCCATTTCGATTGAGGATTTGCTTTTACGGCTGCGAATCAATGTTCCCGGATTTGTGTCGGTCTTTTGCGATGCCCAAAAAATCGACCTATCCGACATTGGTTAGCCAAAGTAGTTATTGCCCCTGCGCTGTGCCGGTTAAAAGACCATGCTTTCTGTTCGGATGTTGTCACGGAATGAGGTTCGACCCCACTCATGCGCGATGGGGCTGCGCATGAATGGGGCACCCGGCAATGGCCCCACCCAAGCTCCGCGGTGGTTTGAGGATGGGGCGAAGCAGTGCTGCTGGCTACCGGTACTGCTCGATTTGGGCGAGGAGGGCGAGTTTGCGGGGTGGGGGGAGGAAGCTGGCTTCGACGGCGTTGGCGGCGAGTTCGCGGAGTTGGTCGAGAGTGAAGCCGTACTTTTCGTAGGCGAGGATGTATTCGTCGAGGAGGTTGGCGCCGAACATGGGCGGGTCGTCGGAGTTGAGGGTGACCATGAGGCCGGCGTCGAAGTACTGGCGCAGGGGGTGGGCGTCGAAGGAGGGGCAGCAGCCGGTGCGGATGTTGGAGGTGACGTTGATCTCGATGGGGATCTGTTTTTCGGCGAGGACGGCGAGGAGTTCGGGGTCGTGCTGGGCGGCGAGGCCGTGGCCGATGCGTTCGGCGCCGATGTTGATGGCGGCCCAGATGCTGGCGGGGCCGTGGATGGGGCCGCCGGTTTCGCCGGCGTGGGCGGTGAGGCGGAGGCCGGCGGCTTTGGCTTCGGCGTAGTGCTCCTTGAAGAGGGATGCGGGGCCGCGGGCTTCGTCGCCGCCGATGCCGATGCCGACGATGGAGGGGTACTGGGCGCGGAGCTCGGCGGCCTTGCGGAAGACGCGGGCGGCTTCTTCGGGGCCGAAGTTGCGGACGGCGTCGATGATCCAGTAGATGGTGGTGCCGGTTTCGGCTTCGGCGCGGATGCGGGCGCGCTCGATGGCGGCGACGAAGGGCTCGACCTCGGTCTGCTTCCAGTAATAGATGATGCCGAAGGAGATGTAGACCTCGGCGTGGACGACGCCCTGGGCGGCGAGCGAGCGGACCATGTTGTAGGTGATGAGCTCGTAGTCTTCGGGGGTTTGCAGGCGGGAGCTCATGGCCTTGTAGGCTTCGAGGAAGCCGAGGAAGTCGGGGTAGGTGTAGAGGGCGCGGGCGTCGGCGAGGGTGAGGGGGTGGGCGTCGTGGCGCTGGGAGAGGGCGACCAGGGTTTCGGGATCAGTGGAACCCTCGAGGTGGAGGTGGAGCTCGACCTTGGGCAGGGCGCGGAGCCATGCGGGGATGTCGATTTCGGGCTGGGCGGATTTGCGGGGCATCTTCCCTACTAGGCTACGGCAAGAGAGGCCGAACGTCGCGTGGGATGGGGTTGGCCGGGAAGAAAACGGTCAATTTGGTCGAGTACCGGACGCTGGCGGCGATTTGTGCTTGACTTCGTCCGCGTAGTCCTAGAAGCTGAGAGTAATCTTCCAATCCAGAGTTTGCGTGTTCTTTCGCCGTGTACGGCTTCAGCGGGGCACGATTCCGTTTCCACACACCCCTCCTGTTGGGGGGTGTAACTAGCTGTTAATTCATCACGTTTTCTTCACTCAACGCGCACATTTGAGCGGTACCGCAGAAGGAGTTTCCCAATTCCGATGAAGGTCAATCTATTTTCAAAACGGCTTCTTGCCCTCGCATCTGCCGCGGTGCTGTTCGTTTCCGCGGCCATGCCATCGAGCGCCCAAACCGCCGCGACCGGTTCGATCAGCGGCGCCGTCACCGACAAATCCGGGGCCATCGTGCCGGGCGCGACGGTGGAGATTACGGACACGGACACCGGCGCCACGCGCACCGTGACGACGAACTCCGATGGCTCCTACGTGGTGCCTTTTCTTCAGTCGGGCCACTACGAAGTGGTCCTGGGCGGCGGGACGCTATGGCAAGATCGACCGCAAGAACCTGGATCTTACGGTCGGCGCGACGCTCACCATCGACGCGATCTCCATGAGGTGGTCAAATATTGTAGGTAATAATATTGAATATCAAACACGTAAGAATGAAAAACAAGGTATTATTGAAGTTAGAGATAGTTTGAAAAAAATTATTATTCAGTTAAATAAATTACCTGAAACCACCGATTTAAATGATTATGCTGAAAAAATGGGTGATAGATTTTTGTTTCCATACATTGATTATAATATATTAGATGATGATAATGATGTATATAGAAAATCGAAATATAAAACCGGATTTATAGATAATAGATTAAAAAAATTATCAAAAATTGTATTAAAAACGGATAAAATCAGTTCCCACACAATAAGACATACGTTAGCAAGTGATTGTATTCAAAAGGGGTTATCAGTATGGGATGTAAAAGATATTCTGATGCAGTCTAATATTAATACTACTGAATTATATATCAGACAATTGAGCACTAATCAACAACAACAACGATTAAAAGATTTTTATAATCTTAACCCCAATTTGTAAAAAATGAATTTTTGATTTTAATATATAGTTGAGTATTGATTACAAAATTTTTTTTTAATTTTTTCCCAAACCCCGTTTTTTCGTATGAACGGGGTTTTTTTATTTATATATACTAATAAAAAATAAAAACCATGAGTACAGGAACAACATTTCTCCAAAATATTTTAAATATTTTGGGTATAATATTCAATAGTAAAGTAACTTACTTAATAATAACATTTGTATTTATATTATTATATCTTAAATCTTACAAAAATGAGCATAATTTAAAAGTACGAAATACTATTCAAACTCAAAA
>CAWBFL010000019.1:0-8278 GCA_963787905.1 uncultured Acidobacteriaceae bacterium
TAATTCAAACGCCCCATCCTACCCAGGATGGGGCGTGTTACTTTGCTTATTACGATTCCTCGCCGAGTGAGACCTTCCGCGGACATTTCGCTCTGGGGCCCTAAGCGCCTAAGCGGGCGTGAATGGCGGAAATATCTCGTTCAACTTTTTCATTGCTGGATCCGCATCGATCTTACTCTTCCAGGTTTCGACGAAATCTCTTGTGTGACTGAGGAGCTGTTCTGAGGATGCTCCATTATTACTCCCATGGAGACGGACTGCGATGTTGCTGTCCGCGATCATTTTTCCGGACCAATACTCGTTAGCCAGTTCCGCAGCCTCGTCCTCGTGATGGCTCGATGCGAGCATGAACGATTCTCGAACCTTTTGGCGGTCCTCGTCTTCGCGCTGACGGGCGATATCTGCCAACTGACTCACATCGCCTCCGTCGGCATCATTCTTACGGAGAAGCTCCTGCCACTCAGTAACCCCTGCCACAATGCCGTCTCTCTCCGCCTTCACCGCGCGAGCCGCCGACTCTTTGCCCTCGTAACTTCCGTCTCCAAACAGGATTAGGTCGAACCGGGGTGTGCATTCTCCTGTATTCACAGGTTTTTCTGCATTTCGGAAAGCAATCACGTCCCAAGCTCCGCCATGCTCAGGGCCAACACTCTTCGCCGTCTTTCCTTCGGCATCGCGTATTGAACCCAGGTTTACAGGGGTAAACAGAACATCTTGGCTCATGTGGTTCTGAATAAGCGAGCACTGTTGAATCATGCGAAAGGCTTCGATGGTATTCGGAGAATCATTCACCAGAACGATCCTCGTGGATTGGTCGTCGATCGGAGTATATTCCAGATGGTAGTTGGGACTTTGAGCAGTTACCGTGAATCGGGTCAGGAATGCGACTAATACTAAAAGGACCAATTGAGACGGACGAATAGACATTTTCAAAATCAACCTCTTACGGAAGGATCATTATCTCTCTTCGGCACCCAAAATCAAGTTGTGTTGCTCGAATTCTTATCCCCTTGGTGCCACGAGGGTCACACCCGTTCCCATCCCGAACACGGAAGTTAAGCCTCGTTGGGCCGATGGTACTGCACGCGTAAGTGTGTGGGAGATTAGGTGATCGCCGGCATAATTTCACCCCTGCAAGCGGAGCTTGCAGGGGACCCCGACCAGAAAAGCCCCATCCACCCGGATGGGGCTTTTTCTATTTGATTCGGTGTAACTTGACTCCACCCGATATCCGCCGCAATATCGTCACGGAGGAATTCGCAATGCCCAGGAAGATTCTCATGCTGGTCGGGGATTTCGTTGAAGATTACGAAGTCATGGTCCCCTTTCAGGCGCTGCAGATCGCCGGCCACCATGTCCATGCCGTCTGTCCCGACAAGAAAGCCGGGGACATTGTCCGCACCGCCATCCACGACTTCGAGGGCGACCAGACCTACACCGAGAAGCGTGGTCACAACTTCACCCTCAACGCCACCTTCGCGGACATCAAGGCCGCCGATTACGACGCCCTCGCCATTCCCGGCGGCCGCGCGCCCGAGTATCTCCGCCTCAACCCCCAGGTCCTGGTCCTCGTCCGCCATTTCGCCGAGGCCGGCAAGCCCATCGCCGCCATCTGCCATGCGGCGCAGATTCTCGCCGCGGCGGACGTCATCAAGGGCCGCAAGATCAGCGCTTATCCCGCCTGCGCTCCCGAGGTGACTCTTGCCGGCGGCGAGTTCGTCGCCCTCCCCTTCGAGGGCGCCGTCACCGACGGCAACTTCGTCACCGGCCCCGCCTGGACCGCTCACGTCGCCTGGCTCCAGCAATTTCTCGCACTTCTCGGATAATCCTCCGTACACTTCCCGTATGCGTTTTACGAAAGCAATCCTGTTCGCAGCTTCGCTCAGCTTCTCCGCACAAACCCTGCTCGCGGCTCCGGCCACAATGGAGCGCCAGCCCGACGGCATCACGCTCCATCTCGATTCCGGCGATCTCCGCATCCAGGTTCTGTCCGACGCCGTCGTTCGCGTCGCCTTCGCGCACTCGCCCAGCTTCTTCACTCACGCATCCATCGACGTCATTCCCCACGCGCCCATTGCCTCCGGGTGGAAGCTCGCTGAGCGCCCTGCTGCCTTCATCCTGTCGACCATGAAGCTGCAAGTGACGATCGATCGCAACACCGGCGCCGTTTCCTTCGCCGACGCGCAAGGCCATCCCATCCTCGCGGAGGCATCGGGCAGCCGCTCCTTGGAGCCCGCCGCCGTGCAGGGGGAGAGCACCTTCCACATCCAGCAGAAGTGGAAGGCGCAAGCGGACGAATCCCTCTACGGCCTGGGCGCGATGCAACTAGGCATCACCGACATCAAGGGCTACGACCTCGATCTCTGGCAGCACAACACCAACATGGTCGTACCGTTCCTCGTCTCCTCGCGGGGTTATGGCATTCTGTGGGACAACACCTCATTCACCCGGTTCGGCGATCTCCGCCCCTTTGCTGCTATTCCCGCAGCCCAGCTCTATGACTCCGCTGGTGTCCCGGGCGGCCTCACCCTCGCGCCCGTCGACGGCTCCGAGCCGGCTCGGCAAACTGCCGACATCTCCATCAACCTGCTCGCGAATCGCGCGGCCCAGCCTGGCGTCCGTCCCGCTCCGCTCAAGCGTCAGCGCTGGCAAGGATCAATCCTCGCGCCCGCCACCGGCGACTACCAGTTTCAGGCGTTCTCCAACGGAGGCATCCAGGTTTGGTTCGACGGCAATCTCGTAATGAACCATTGGCGGCAGAACTGGAACCCGACCAACGATCAGGTGCGCGTGCATCTCCTGGCTGGGCACAAATATCCCATCCGGATTGAGAACGACCCTGAGCAACAGTCGACCCTGACCTTCCTTTGGAAGACTCCGCCTACCGACGCCGACACCTCACTCTGGTCGCAGGTCGGCGACGGCGTCGACTACTACTTCGTTGATGGCCCTTCCATCGATCAGGTCATTGCCGGCTATCGCTTCCTCACCGGCCGCGCCCCCATGCTGCCCAACTGGACCTTCGGCCTGTGGCAGTCGCGCCAACGCTACGAGACCGCCGATCAATCGCTGGACGTTGTCCGGCAATTCCGCCAGCGCCAGATTCCCTTCGACAACATCGTGCAGGACTGGCAATACTGGCGCCCCGATGCATGGGGCTCACATCAGTTCGACTCCTCGCGCTTTCCCGATCCCGACGCCTGGGTCAAAGCCATCCACGCCGAACACGCGCACCTCATGATCTCCGTCTGGGGCAAATTCAATCCCAACACCGACAACGCGAAGGAGATGAACGCCAAGGGCTTCCTATATCAGCCCAACCTCACCGAGCACATGCGCGACTGGATTGGCCAGCCCTATACCTTCTATGACGCCTTCAATCCCGCCGCGCGCCAGCTCTTCTGGTCGCAAATCGACACCGCGCTCTTCGCCAAGGGCATCGACGCGTGGTGGATGGACGCGACTGAGCCCGACATCCTACCTTCGCCGCCCACTCTCGAAGGCCAGCAGACGCATATGAATCCAACCTTTCTCGGCAGCGGATCGCGTATGTTGAATGGCTACTCGCTGGTCAATAGCGAGGGAGTCTATACCGGCCAGCGCCAGGCCGCCCCCAACCAGCGCGTCTTCATCCTCACCCGCTCCGGTTTCTCCGGGGAGCAGCGCTACTCCGCCGTGCCCTGGTCCGGCGACATCACCTCCACCTGGACGGCCATGGCCAAGCAGATCCCGGCCGGCCTCGGCGCCAGCATCTCCGGCCTGCCCTACTGGACCATGGACACCGGCGGCTACACTATGCAGCGCAAGTTCTCCCAGGAGCCGATGACCCCCGCGAATCAGGACGACTGGCGCGAGCTCAACGCCCGCTGGTTCGAGTACTCCACCTTCACCCCCATCCTGCGCGTCCATGGCGAGCTCCGCCCGCGCGAGATGTGGACCCTCGGCGACGGCTCGCCCGCATTCAACGCAGAGCTGAGCTCCGACCGCCTGCGCTACGCCATGTTCCCCTATATTTATTCGCTGGCCGGTTGGACCACCCAGAACGACTACACCATGATGCGTCCACTTGTGATGGACTTTCCCGCGGACCACACTGCCCGCGAGCTGAGCGACGAATACATGTTTGGTCCCGCGCTGCTGGTCGCCCCTATCACCGAGTACCAGCAGCGCTCGCGGCCCGTCTACCTGCCCGCCTCCGCCGTCTGGTATGACTTCTGGACGCACCAGCCGGTTGCCTCGGGTCACATCACAGCGGACGCGCCGCTGGAGCGCATTCCCGTCTTCGTCCGCGCCGGGTCAATCATCCCCTATGCGCCGTCCATGCAGTACATCGGCGAGAAGCCCTGCGACCCAACCACCCTCTTCGTCTACGCTGGAGCCAGCGGCAGCTTCGTGCTCTACGAGGACCAGGGCACCACCTTCGACTACGAGCATGGCGCCTTCTCCGAAATTCCCATCCATTGGGACGACAAGACCGGAACGCTCACCCTGGGCCAACGCACCGGAACCTTCGTCGGTATGCTCGATCGCCGCACCTTCCAGATCGTCCTGGTCTCCGCTGCGCATCCGGTTGGAGTCTCGCCCTCACCGGTACCGTCGCGGAGCATCGAGTACGCTGGAGCCGAGCTCCACATCCAACTACACTAGCGATTCCCTATCGCAAGCGCTGCCTCAACGCGTCCGCAACTCAACTCAGCGCCGCCTGCAGCCGGTCCAGCAGCAACTCCTGGTCTCTGCGGATATACTTGCGCGCTTTCGTAATTCTGAACCATTGCCCCTGGTCGACCTCCGGAATCTCCAGCGAGCGACCGGAGTGCGGCGGCCACTCAATCGAGCAGGTATTGCTCACCAGTGCGGCTGCGTCGCAGTTTCCCTCGAAGGCCCACGCCGCCACGATCTTTCCACTCACCTGCCGGATCGATCCGAGATCGAGAAACTCTCCCTCCGCAGTAAAACCGGTCTCTTCCTGAAACTCGCGCTTCGCTGCGGCCAACGGGTCTTCGCCCTTCTCATACTCACCCTTCGGGATCGCCCACGCGCCTTTGTCCTTCTTCGCCCAGTACGGTCCGCCCGGGTGAATCAAGAAAACCTCCAGCGAGCCGCTCGACTGCCGGTAGAGAAGAAGACCTGCGCTATGTTTCGGCATTTTGCCCGGCGCCCCCACTCAAGAATACCGTGGCCTCCGCCAGTCCTCTGTGCATGTCCGATACTCGAATTCGCTGCCATCTCAGATCAGCTGCGCAGTACCGGGTCCACCCACAGCAGCGGCTGTCGTATCGGCATGTTGCGAATCACCTCCGCCACGGTCGGGTCCGCATCCAGCCGCCGCCACACCGCGATGTACTCCGGGCGCCCCAGCGCCTCGCCCGCAAACAGCAGGCTGGGCCGTCGCGCCGGCAGATCGTCGAAGTACTCCACATCCTTCGCATACGGCCACTTCGACTTGTCCGCGATATACGGAAACAAAAACGCCACTGCATTGCCCACTCCCGCCCCATTCAGGTCCTTGAACTGCCACAACCCTGCATTCGGCAGCGACTGGCAGATGCCGCACAGCACGTCGCAGTCAAACAGGCTGTAGCTGTATGGCTTGGTGCGCGCCAGCTCCAGCGGCAGGCTTCCGTCCTTGGCAATCTGGTCCGGCACAAGATTGTTCCGGAAGCGGTCGGCGCACAGCGCGGTCAGGTCCGGCCGCTTCGCAAACTGCGAAAACTCCGCGACCTGCAGCACCCAGCATGCGCCGTGATTGTTCTTGGCCGCCTCCTCGTCCTTGCCGTTCTGCGAGGTCGCCATCCAATCCACGTACGCCGCGAACCACGCGCGAATCGGTTCGACCTCCGCCGTGCTCAAACCACCCGACGCTTCCAGCACCCGCGCGGCCCGTACCACCTCGGCCAGGTGCAGCGTGTCGATGATGCCAGTCCCGCGGCCTTTGCTCACGCCGAAGATCGCCTGCGCGTACTCCAGGTTGGGATTCATCTTCGTCGCCGGATCCACAAACCACGCCCGCAAGTGTCGCACAAACTGCGCCAGGTAGCGCTTGTCCCTGGTCAGGCGCCACGCCGCCGCCAGCGCGGGCGTCATCACGCTCATGCGGATCAGCGCCTCGCGATGGTCATTGAAGTTGTCGGGATTTGAAAACCCGTCCCGCCGTATATATGGCCCGCCGGGATTCTTGAGGTCGGGCCACCAATAATCCCCCTCGGAAAAATAATCGTGCGCTCCGCCTTGGCTGCGCTGGCTGTGCGCCGCCGTCACCGTCACCGGCGCTTCGCCAAGATACCGCTCGGCCGCGCGCACAATCCGCGCGCGATCCACCTCGGCGACCAACGAGTACGCGTCCTCGGCTGCCCACGCCGCCGCTCCAGCCCACCCCGTAGCCAGCGCTCCCGCGGCTCCCGCCACGAACCTCCGGCGGCTCACTCGATTTTCGATCATTTCCCTCATGGTCCCGGCATCCGTAAGAACGCATTCTCTGGCCGCAGCAGCGCTGTCCACCATCATTCCACGGAAGTCGATGCAACTCGCTCCGCGCGAGACGCACGTCGCTCCTGCTGCCTCAAATGGCAAGTCGGTCTACGGGCCGGGGCATCGGGAACGCATGGCACAGGGGGCAAATCAGATCTGGGTCGGGCTCACGCGAGTCGCGGCGGAGAACCGCCGACCCTATCGCGAAGACGAATTGCGGCGAGCCTTCCAGCGGGCCCGTGCCGTCGAGAACAACGCACCTGCCGAGCCCACCAGCGCCAGCACCACGGTCGGATTTTCCGGAGAATCCGTGCACCCCGTCTGCGCATGCAGGGGAACCGCAACCAGGAGAAGCAGCGCAGCCCACAGGTATCGCTCGAATGGCTTGGTCATGATCGTCCTCGCGAACGAATCTACCGAACGAAGATTCAAGTGTCAATCACGCTTTCGTGACATGTGCCGCTTACGGCAAGCCCACGGCTCCGCCAAAAGCCCCAGCTACTCCGCGTTCGGCGTACCCCGCCCATCGCACGCGCAAGTCCACGCCCAAGCAAACAGGGATTCCCGGGCAGATCGTAACTGATTGATTCAATGGAGCCGATGAACGGATTTGAACCGTTGACCTACTGATTACGAATCAGTTGCTCTACCAACTGAGCTACATCGGCTCAACAACTTACGGGGTGGTCCAAGCACTGGTGTCAGTTCTGGTGCCAGTTTCCCGTAAGGGACAGCACAAGCCTATCAACGGCGGCTGCCATATGCAGCAGGTGCGGGGTTGGTGTCCCGCGTCGTCATTGCCAAGGACTCGTAGCCAGAGCATCCCACCCAGAGTGCGGCGGCCTGCAAAGCCAATACAAGTTTACTGGCAAAAGGTGCCCGAGGCAATGCAATGTGAGCCTTTTGATCGCGGCTCCCCTTCAACTCTCCGTCCCGAAGCGGTCGACTTGAGTTCGTACCATAGCTCGCAACCCTTGGACGCGTTTTAGTAATATGTTTCGGCGGTTTCCAAGCCGGTGAAAATGCTTGCGTTTGGGTAGGGCTAGGGTATGCTGATTGCAAATCCTGCATCACGGGCCGATTCTCCTATGCGCTGTCCTCTGTGGTACATCGGCGTACTATTAGCGCCTTAATTCCTTTGTCTCTGAGTTCGCAGGCTCCGCCTGCCTCGACTCCAGTGCGTCGGGCACTGCTGGTGGGAATAAGCCAATACCAACCGCCCGGAACTACGGTTCGGCACCCGGAGGGACTGAGCGGAGGTCGCTGGGACTTCTCCACGTTCGAGAATCTTCAGGGGCCGCTGAACGACGTTCTTGCGATGCGAGACCTGCTCAATAGCCCCAAGTTTGGTTTCGAAGCACAGAACATCATTACTCTGACCAATCCCGAACTGCCACCGACCTCTCTGCCGGTCACAACCTTGGCTGCGGACCAGACTTCGCACGACGGCTTGTTGGCCACAATGAAGCACTATCTCGTAGATTTACCCAAAGCGGGGGACACCGTAGTGTTCTACTTTGCTGGTTACGGGTCACTGCGCGTGAATAGCAAGAGCCAAGATCGAGCGCTGCTAGCAAACGGCCGGCCCATTCACGCGGACCCTACGATAGTGCCATCAGATGCGTGGAAAGGCAGCTTCGACATCCGGGGCGATCGAGATGACTCGCATCTTCCGAGCCCGTCATGACAAAGGCGTCAGACTGACTGTTCTGCTCGACACGGGTGAGGGCCGTCCTTCGAGCGAGGGCCGGAAATTGGAAAACAGCTGAAGGACCGTTCGTTAGATTTCGACCCTAGGGATATCAACGAT
>CAWBFL010000020.1:0-71989 GCA_963787905.1 uncultured Acidobacteriaceae bacterium
TGTTGTAGGCAAGGGAAGCTTCGGCGGCTTTGCCGCTGGGATCAGCGCATCGCCCAGGTCCTCGCGTGCCCCCGTCAGGTGCGGATTCACCGCGAGCGCCCGCTCGAAATACCCCACCGCGTCATTCTCGTTTCCCGCCGCCACCAGCGCCTCGCCCAGCGTCTCCAGCGCTCCCGGCTGGTTCGGCTGCGCCGCCACCGCGCCCCGCAGATACCGCACCGCGTCCGCATTCCGCTTGTGCCCCAGCATCATGATCCCCAGGTTGTACTGCGCCACAAAATCCCCCGGGTACTTCTGCAGGCGATGCGCCATGATCGCCTCCTCCAGCGCCTGCCGCCCATCGTCGCCGCCGCGCGGCAGCACCTGCAGCGACAGGTGTGCCATCTCGTCCGTCGCCTGGTTCCCATGCATCACCCGCTTCGGCGGCTGGTTCGGATTGCGCACATTCCCAGCCGAATTGTCGTAGTGGTAGCGCATCGAAATCGTCGTTCCCTTGGGCAGAAACACCGGCTGCACGTAGTGGTACACCGCCTGCCAGCTCGGGTCCCAGTCCGGAATCCGCACCAGCCATTGCTTCGCCCCGCCCGGCAGCGTCGCGTACCCCTCCAGCACGTGTCCCAGGTAGTGCGCGTGCGGATACACCGCAATCACATCCATATCCACCGGCGTCACAAAGTCGTCGCTCACCTGGAAGTCCTTCGCGCCCGCCGGTATATCCAGCGCCCCATCGTGCTCCAGCGGCAGCAGCATCGGAAACTTCGTCGCCGGTTCGTTCGTGAAGTACAGCCCCACCGACGGCTGTATCACCTCCGGCTTGCCCGTCGTCCGCATATGCACGTTCAGGATCAGGTCGGTGCCCGGGTCCGCCCGCCATGCCATCCCCGCCGGCTGCACCCACGCCGTCTCGCCCGGCTTCCAGAAAAGAAAATGGCTGTCCGAATCCTTCGCCAGCGTCGCCGGCCCGAAGCTCAAATCCATCCCCGGAAACCCGTTCACCAGCTGCGCTCCCGTCGCCAGTCCGCTCTGGGTGATGTGCACATCCTTCAGCAGATTCGCGTGGTGCACCGCCCGCAGGTTCCCCGGCCGGATCTCGATCGCCTTCACCCAGTGCGACCCCGCCATCTTCAGCGGCAGCACGAAGTTCCAATACTGGTCCGGCCCGTCCGCGCGCAGATGGTACGCCACCGGCGCGTCGATCACCAGGTCCGGCTTGCCCAGCTGCCAGCCCATTACGAACTTCGGCATCGCCGGCGCATCCGCTGGATTGCCCGCCGCCATCCCCTCCCGCACCCACGTCTCGATCATGCGGATCTGGTCATCGGTCAGCCGCCGCTGTCCTTCGAAGTCCCCATGCCCCGGCTCCGGCAGCCACGGCGGCATAAACCGCCGCTTGGTCACCGACACAATCTGCTGCCCATGCTTGCGCACATCCTCATACGTCAGCAGCGAAAACGGCCCCGGCTCACCCGGCCGATGGCACACCGCGCACTGCGTATACACAATCGGCGCAATGTTCCTGTAAAACGTCACCGGCGGCGCCGGCGCAGCACCAGCCGCCGTCGCCACCCCATGCATCCCCAGCGTCACCACCCCCGCCATCGCCGCCACGCCCAGCCACCGAACCATAACCCCCACTTTCAAGAAGCGTCATCTCGACCGAAGACCGCAGGCCGAAGTGGAGAGACCCCCACATTTCGCTCTCGCCTTCACTGGCCCTCAATTCGGATAAATAAAACATCCCACCGGCTCCACCTTCGCCACCGCCACCGGCCTTCCCTGCAACACCGCGTCCAGCGCATCGCGCAAATAATGCTGCGTCGCCGCCGCCCGCCGTTCGCCCAGGTCCACATACAAATCGTCAATGCGCCCCAGATACACCACCTTGCCATCCCGTTCCAGCAACGCCGCCTCGGGCGTCACGGTCGCGCCCACGCGGTGCACCAGGGCATGCTTCGTATCGTCGATCAGCGGCATATGCATCCCATACTCCCGCGCATGCTTCCGGATCGCCGCCACCGAAACCGTCGGATCGGTGTACACCGCGTAGAACCCAATCCCCCGCGTCGCATACGCCGCCACCAGCCGGTTGATCTCCGGCATAGAGCTGTTGGTAATCGGGCAATCGTTGGTCACAAAGAACAGCACCGCCGCCTTCGCGTCCTGCCCCGGCAGATTCAATCGGTGCCCGTCGACATCGGTCGCCGTCACCGCCTGGCACCCTCCGCGCACTCCCCCCAGCGCGAGAGCCGCCGCCAGCATCACGGCAAACGCCGCCGCCCGTCCCGCCTCCGCCCGCCTCATCGGCTTCGATAACCGTGCGAACCGCCGCGCCATCCAGGGATGCCCTCGATACTCATTATGCATCCGTCCGCCGCTGCCCCCGCGCCCCGCGCCTCGTCGGTCAACTCCCCCGTCCCACCCCTCCCCACCCCCAAAATCTTGTCAAGCCCCCAAATCGCCTAACTCCCTCATTCCTCAACGAAAAGTCGATGCAGATGAGTTTTGCCCGCTCCGCTATAATAGAACTGGAAGCATAAAAAACAAGCAGGCCGCACCGCCCTCGCGCGTTGCGGCCTTCTGCTTTTAACCCACGTTCCCCATCCCACTCATAGGAGCACCCCATGCAGAACCGTCCTCCAACCCCACTCCCCACCCTGCAACCCACCCCCAACCCCCGCGGCAACCAGACCCTCCCCCAGCCCAAACCCGCCACCCCCCGCACCCCCGACGGCCGCTTCGCTCCCGAGTTCCGTCCCCACCCGCCCCTAACCCCAATCACTGGACGATCTTAGCCGTAACCCCTTTGGAATGGATACTTTGGAGATACCTAACCCCCTCCAAACCACTGATTCCACAAGCCTTCCCCGCAAGATCATACCCAAAGACAGTCCCCATCCCCCACCCACAACCCGCACCAACTGAGAACCAACCATCTCTCCTTGCGACCGTCGGGAGCGCCACGCGAAGCGGTATACGCGTCACGAAGTGACCCATTTGATGTTGCATCCGATGCTGCTGCGCTGGTTCGTGTCTGGCTGCTTGCCGGCGACCACCGCGTCCAGCGCAGCGCGCAGGTCCTTGCCCGTCACTGGAATATCGTTCCCACCCCCGCTCGGCCGCTTTGGCCGCGAGTCGTCCAGTTGCCCGCGATACACCAGCCGCATCTCCGCGTCGTACAGAAAGAAGTCCGGCGTGCACGCCGCGTGGTACTCCCGCGCCACCTCCTGCGTCTCGTCGTAGAGATACGGAAACCGGAACCCCAGCCGTTCCGCCTGCGCCTTCATCTTCTCCGGCGAGTCCTCCGGATACGCCGCCACATCGTTCGCCGAGATCGCGACCATCCCGATCTTGTCCGCGTAATCCACGCCAATCCGTGCCAGCTCCTGCTCCACGTGCTGCACATACGGGCAGTGCACGCAGAGGAACATCACCAGCAGCCCGCGCTCGTTGGCCGCATCGTCGCGTCCCACCGCCCGCCCGCTCACCACGTCGGTCAGCGCAAACTCCGGCGCCACCGTCCCCAACTCCGTCATCACCGATTCCGTCTTGGACATGCCCGTATCCTAATCCAACTCCGAACCGCTCTGCATGGACCGCCTTCCAGAGCAACGCGGACACGCAGACCGCAAGGGATACAACTGCTTTGAAAGGGCGGGATTTCAGTCCCGCCGTACGGCGGCGCCGAATCGAGGGTGGGCTTCCGCCCCTGCTTGCACCCGCCTTTCACGCGAAGCGTCGAGAACCGCACGAAGTGCCGAAGTACCCTTGCGGAATTCCTCCGCTCGTGGGACTCTCATGGTCAACCCATGTTGTTCCCTGAGAGGAACTCCGCTTGACCCCCAGTTCGCGCCGCAGTCTTCGCCGCACCGCCGCCGCCTTCCTCCTCCTCACCCTGCTTGCCGGCTGCCGCCACCACCGCCGCTCCACCTCCGCGCCCAACACCGACGACTACGCCGACAACATCCACACCGTCCTCGCCCAGTCCCAGCTCGCCACTCTCCGCTGGCCCAATTACTCCGACTACCACACCGCCGTCGCCACCTTCTACGACGACCGCGACTACGAGCTCGCCTGGCTGCGCGACCTCAAGCCCACCCCCGAAACCACCGCCTTCATCCAGCTCTTTCAGCAGGCCGGCGCCAAAGGCCTCAACTCCGACGACTACGACGCCTGGCGCTGGCCCGACCGCCTCGCCGCCATCGCCCGCATCGCCGCCGCGCACGACGACTCCGACACCGCCGCCGACACCATCGCCCAGTTCGACACCGCCATGACCGTCTGCGTCATGCGCTACATCTCCGACCTCCGCATCGGCCGCGTCAACCCCTCGCACTTCAACTTCGACATCGACGTCGCCGACAAGCAGTACGACCTCGCCGAATTCGTCTCCGACAACGCCGTCGATGCCACCGACCTCCCCGCCCTCATCCGCAAGGTCGAGCCCGACTCCGACCAGTACCGCGCCACCGAAGCCGCGCTCGCCCACTACCTCACCCTCGCCCACCTCCAGGCCGCCGCCGCCGCGCCGCCGCTGCCCGCCGTCGCCAGCCCCGGCCTCGCTCCCGGCGACTCCTACCCCGCCGCCGGCCAGCTCCTCGCCCGCCTCCAGCTCGAAGGCGACGCCCCCGGCGACTATCCCTACCACCCTCCCGCCGCGGCTCCAACCCAACCATCCTCGCCGCCGTCGCCCGCGCGGCCGCCCTTCGGATCCAAAACCGTCGCCCGCGCCCAGAACTTCCTCCGCCGCCAGGCCGGCCGCCCCACCCACACCACCCCCTCCGCCGCCCGCGCGCGCCCGGCCGCCTCGCCCGCCTTCACCCCGCCCGTTCTCCCGCCCGTCTATACCCGCGCCCTCGCCAACGCCGTCAAAAGCTACCAGCATCGCCACGGCCTCGCCGAGGACGGCAAGCTCACCCCCGAAACCATCGCGTCGCTCAACGTCCCCCTCACCGACCGCGTCATCCAGTTGCAGGACTCGCTTGAGCGCTGGCGCTGGCTGCCCAACCAGTACGTCAACGCCCCGCTCATGGTCAATCTGCCCGAGTTCGTCCTGCGTGGCTACTCGCCCTCGCACCAGCTCGATTTCACCATGCGCGTCGTCGTCGGCAAGGTCGTCGGCGATCACGACACCCCCGTCTTCGCCCACATGATGCGCTACCTCGTCTTCCGTCCCTATTGGAGCGTCCCCCACGACATCGTCGAAAAGGAGCTGATGCCGCACATCCGCGCCAGCGGCGTCGGCTACCTCGCCAGCCACAACTTCGAAGTCACCGACAGCAAGGGCACCGTCCTCCCCAGCTTCACCGCGCAGCAGATCGAGCACGGCGGCCTCCAGGTGCGCGAAAAGCCCGGCCCCAAAAACTCCCTCGGCCTGGTCAAGTTCATGTTCCCCAACCAGTACGACATCTACCTCCACTCCACCCCCCAGCCGGAGCTCTTCAGCCGCTCCCGCCGCGACTTCTCCCACGGCTGCATCCGCGTGCAGGACCCCGAAGACCTCGCCGTCTGGGTGCTCGCCAACAGCGGAACCTCCGGGGCAGGGAAGTCCGCCTGGGACAACGACCGCGTCCACGACGCCATGAACACCGGCCCCAACAACTACGCCGTCAGCCTCAAAACCCCCATCCCCATCGTCATCTTCTACGCCACCGCCATCGTCGCCGAAGACGGCCAGACCCACTTCTTCGACGACCTCTACGGCTACGACCAGGCGCTCCAGCAAGTTCTATCCAAAGGTCCGCCCTACCCCACCCAGCCCTACCCCAACACCCCCAAGCCCAAACCCGGCGACACCGCGTAGTGCAGTTCGCAGTTCGCAGTTCCCAGTTCCCAGTTCTCAGTATTGATCCAGCGCCGCGGCGCCGCGCCGTCGTTCTTCCGGCTCCCACAGCGGGCATGGGCAGAGTAAGTTTCCGGTCGATCGGTTCACCTGTCTTTCAACTGAGAACTGACAACCGGGAACGAACAACTTATCCTTAGAACATGCGCCGCATCTACATGGACGCCAACGCCACCACGCCCGTCCTCCCCGGCGTGCTCGACGCCATGCGTCCCTTCTGGTCGGAGCACTTCGGCAACGCCAGCTCCATCCACCAGCCCGGCCAGCGCGCCCGCGCCGCCGTCGACCGCGCCCGCGAGTCGGTCGCCGCCCTGCTCAACTGCCGCGCCGCAGAAATCGTCTTCACCTCCGGCGGCACCGAGAGCGACAACATGGCCATCTTCGGCCTGCTCGCCCCCGGCGACCACCTCATCACCACCGCCATCGAGCACCACGCCGTCCTCCACGCCGCCGAAGAACTCCAATCCCGCGGCGTCCACGTCACCTTCCTGCCCTGCACCCCGCAAGGCCTCATCGAAGTCTCCGCGCTCGAAGCCGCGCTCCGCCCCAATACAGCGCCGCGGCCTGGAACCAAGCTCGTCAGCGTCATGCTCGCCAACAACGAGACCGGCGTCCTCCAGCCCATCCGCGAACTCGCCGAACGCGCCCACGCCGCCGGCGCCCTCTTCCACACCGACGCCATCCAGGCCGCCGGCAAGCTCCCCCTCGACGTCAAAGCCCTCGGCGTCGATCTGCTCTCCATCTCCGGCCACAAGATGTACGCGCCGCAGGGCATCGGCGCTCTCTTCGTCCGCCGCAACGTGCGCCTCAAATCAATGTTCTTCGGCGGCCTGCACGAACGCGGCCGCCGTCCCGGCACGGAGAATGTCGCCGGCATCGTCGGCCTGGGCAAGGCCGCCGAACTCGCCCGCACCTGGCTCGCCGCAAACACCCCTACCGACAGCCCGCAATCCCTCGCCGCCCTCCGCGACCGCCTGGAGCAGGGAATTCTCGCCGCCGTCGAGGAATCGGGAATCAACGGCGCCCGCACCACCGGAGATCCGGTCCCCCGCGTCGCCAACACCACCAACCTTTACTTCGATCGCGTCGAAGCCGAAGCCCTGGTCATCGCGCTCGATCTCAAAGGGCTCGCCATCTCTGGCGGCTCCGCCTGCCAGTCCGGCGCCACCGAGCCCTCCCACGTCCTCACCGCTATGGGTCTCTCGGAAGCCCGCGCCCGCGCCAGCGTCCGCTTCTCCCTCAGCCGCCTCACCACCGCCGCCGAAGTCGATGCCGCGCTCCAACTGGTCCCCGCCGCCGTCGCCCGCCTGCGCGAGCTCTCCCCAAACGCCAGCCCGGCCGCCGTCCAACTAGCAACGAGCAACTAGCAACTGTCTTTACAGATACCAGGGAATATCCACCACAATAATCCGCTGCTTGCCCTTCACCAGCAGCAGCAGCTTCAGCAGTTGCACCCGCTGATTGTGCAGCAGGTTCTCCCACCAGTGGTTCACCACCAGCTCCGGCAGCAGCACCGTGATCTTGCGATCGGGGTTCTGCTGCTCCAGCTCCAGGATGTAGTCCATCAGCGGCGCAATGATCTGCCGGTAGGTCGAGTGCAGCGTGATCAGCTCCGGCTCCGGCAACCCTTTTTCGTGGATGGGCCTCAGCACGTTCTCTTCCCACACCGCGGCCAGCGACGATTCGCCGTCGGCCCCTTCCACGTTGATCACCTTCACCTCGTTCGACAACAGCACGCCAAACCGCATCGCCTTCTCCGTCATGCGGTCCCAGCGCGCCATCGGAATGATCACCAGCGGCTCCAGCAGGTTGCTCAGGTTCAGTGGCCCCATCGCGACCACGTCCTTCACCCGCGTGTAATGCTGCTTCACCGCCACCATCAGCAAAATGATGCTGGGGATCAGCAGCGCCACAAACCATGCGCCCGAGGTGAACTTGGCAGCCAGCACAATCAGCGTCGTGATGCCCGTCGCAACCGCGCCGGTCCCATTCACGAACATGTGCCAGTAGCGCCCCTTGTGTTCGGCCCCCAGCTTCTTCCAGTGCACCACCATCCCCGCCTGCGACAGCGTGAACGCCAGGAACGCGCCAATGGCGTACAGCGAGATGATGTTGTCGATATTGCTGCCGAACAGGAACAGGATGACCGCCGTCAGCGCCGTCAGCGCATACACGCCGGCCGAAAACAGCAGCCGCCGTCCGCGCAGCGTGAACACGTGCGGCAGGTAGTCGTTCAGCGCAACCGCTCGCGTCACCCGCGGGAAGTCCGCAAACGCGGTATTGGCGCTCAGCGTCAGCGCCAGAAAGATGGTCCACATGGTGAAGTGGAAGAACCAGCTCCGCCCGAACACCGCCATCACGATCAGGCTCAGCAGGCTCTGGTAGCCGGGTCCGGGATTCATCGCCATGATGCCGTACATCTTGGCCAGCCACGCCGTGCCAAACAGCATGATCACCAGCGTGCCCATGATCACCGTCAGCGCCATCTGCGCGTTCTTCACCCGCGGCTCCCGGAACGCCATCACCCCGTTCGAGACCGCCTCGACGCCGGTCATCGCCGCACAGCCGTTGGAGAAGGACTTGAGTGCCAGCCACACGCTCAGCCCCACCATCGTAGCCGGCAGCGGGTGCGGCATCTCCGCTCGCGCTATCGGATGTCCGTGCGCCGCCAGCACGCGAAAAAAGCCGACCCCAACCGTGGTCAGCACCGTACCCACAAACAGAAACGTCGGTGCGATGAAGGCCGCGCCGGTATCCTTCACGCCGCGCAGGTTCACCATTGCCAGGAACACCAGCACCAAAATACACAGGGCCATCATGTGCGGCTGCAGCCAGGGCTGGTCCGATACCACGGCCGAAATCCCGGCCACAATGCCCACCGCCGCCGTCAGGATGTAGTCGATCATCAGCGCCGCGGCCGCCACCAGGCCCGCGCCCGTGCCCAGGTTCTCGCTGGCGACGGTGTACGATCCGCCGCCGCTGGGATACGCCGCAATCGTCTGCCGGTAGCTGAAAAACACGATCCCCAATAGGATCAGCACCACCGTCACGATGGGCAGCAGATGCGCAATCCCCGCCATGCCCAGCGGGATCAGCAGCGACAGCGCCGTCTCCGGTCCGTAGGCGGCCGAGGTCAGTGCGTCCAGGCCAAAAATGGGTATTCCGGCGGCCACGCCAACATGTTCGGCGCGTTCCTCACTCGTGGCCAGGGGTCTGCCAAATAAAGAATCTGTAAATGACATGGAAATCTAATAGTAAAAGGTAACTGTCGGGAAGGCCAACGTTTAATCGTCACAGCCCGCAATTGATCCTCCACCGCCGCCAGCCGCCTTGCTCCAGCCGCGCCCGCACGCCCCGCTCACTTGACAGCCGCGCCGCCCATCCGTAGACCTTTCAGGTAGGCAGTCTTTTTCCCAATCTCCATCGAGGCACCGGATCCATGAATCGACTTCTACGCTGCTGCATGCCCGTGCTCTGTGCGGGTTTCATCCTCGCCCACTCCGCGCCCGCGCAGACTGCACCCGCAGCTCCGCCGGCCGCCGCGCCCGGCCAGCCCGGCGCTCGCGCCCCGTACGTGCCGAAAAACCTCAAGGTGCTGCCCGACAACACCGACCTGCGTACCGTAATGCGCAGCTTCGAGGGCGCCCTCGGCGTCGAGTGCGAGTTCTGCCATACCGCCCCCGACCCCGTCACCCACCGCGCCGACCGCGCCTCCGACGCCAACCCCATGAAGGACACGGCGCGCACCATGATTAAGATGACCGAAGACCTGAACGACAAGTACCTGACCCAGATCGCCAAGCCGGAGAGTAAGGACCCCATTACCTGCGGCACCTGCCATCGCGGTCAGAAGTATCCATCCGTCTTCGTTCCGCCGCCGCGTCAGGAGGGCAACCGCCCGCCCGGACCGCCGCCGGCCGCAGCCCCGCCCGCACCCGGCATTTAGCCGCGCCCGCTACTGCGTCGATCCGGTAACGAAGATCTGCGTCGCCTGTCCGCCAATCACGCGGTACAGCGCGAACTGCCGCGAGTTCTGCGCGCGCAGCTCGAACAGCAGGCTCGCGCGGTTGGACGCGTCCGCGTCGACCACGTCCACCAGCCGCATCCGCGGCGTGCGGTCCAGGTGCGCCGCGTCGGTCACATTCTTCAGCGCAATCTCCGGCTCGCCCTGCATATTCACCTGCGCCACCAGCGTCACAAAGCGCAGTGTCGGCCCCAGTCCGTCGGTATGCGCGTGGTAGACGAACGTAGCCGAGCCGCCGTAACTCAGCAGGTAGCCGCTCAATTGCTCATCCAGCAACGGCTCGGGTGGCGGCGGTGGCGCCACCTTGGCGGTGCTGTGGCGGAGCTTGCTGTTGGCCGTCCGCGCAGGCTGCGGCGGAGCCGGCGTGGCGGGCGCAACCGCGTTGGCCGCCTCGTACGCCTTCAACTGCGCGCGGGCTTCCGTCTCCATCTTGGTCAGGATCGCCTGCCGCTCGTCGTCGCCCTCCCACGTGCGCGAAAAATCGTGTGGCGGCCGGTTCACCGCGTCCGACACCGCCACCATCTGGTGCAGGTCCTGGTCGCCCGGCAGCCCGCTCAGCTTGGCAATCTCCGGGTCCGCCACTTCGCCCTCCGGCTTGCCCCGGTGCAGCAGCGGCCGGTTCGGATCGTTGTTCAGTCCGTTGTTCGTCGCATCGGCATGGTCGGCTTGTGCTGCTTTCGCCTGTTCAGGCGTGCGGCGGCGCAGCGTCGGCCGGTCCGGATCGTCCGTAGGCGTGTTGCCCGAACCCGTCGACGCTGTCTGGTCCCCCGTGTCCCCCGACCGGTGCAGCGTCGGCCGGCTGGAATCGTCCGCCGTCGTACTCGCCGATCCCGTCTGGTCCGAGCTGCCCGCCGTGCGATGCAGCGTTGGCCGGTCGGGATCGTCTGCCGGCGTGTCGCCCGCTGCCGACGTGGTGCTCCCCGTCGGAGCCGCCGCGCCGCCGGATCCCGGCTTCGCCGATCGTGCCGAGAAGTGCGGCGTGGAATCGTCCTCATCCAGCCCGTTCAGGCTCACCGCTACCGCCGACCCCTTCAGCGTCGACTTCTTCGACAGCGCCGGCGGGAAGAACTTCCCGTACCCGAACCACCCATCGTCATAGGTCGTCGTCGCCGTCTCCGGAGCCACCAGGTGGCGCGCAAACTCCAGGTGCAGCGTTCCCAGCGGAACGCCGTACTTGTCCAGCTCGTATACGTTTCCCGTCAGCAGCGCAAACGGCACCGGCTGCGCCAGGTAAACATCCGCATCCTCGAACTTGTCGTCGATAAACAGCGAGACCGGAATCAGGCGGCTGGCCGTCGGCTTGGCCATGTCGCCCGTCCATTCGTACACGCCGATGGCCCGCACCACGTTCTCCGGCTTGGAGACGCGATGCGTCTGCGCGGACGCCGTGGCGCACATCGCCAGCGCGGCCAGCGCGCCGGCCATCGTCTGCAGTCCGCGCTCCCTCGTCCGTGGTCTCATGCTCTCCTTAGACGCGGTCCGGCCGTTCCTCGTCTCACCCACAGAGTATCGTTCCTCGCCCGCAAACAGCTACCATCGTACGCGTGAGCACTTCGCCTGCCGCCGTCAGTCCCGCGCCCATCCTTCGCGTCGAGGACCTGTGCATCCGCTTCGGCGCGCGCCCAGCCGTCCACGACCTCTCCTTCGCCATCGACGCCGGCGAAACCCTCGGCCTGGTCGGCGAGTCCGGCTCGGGAAAATCCGCAACCGCCCTCGCCATGCTGCGCCTGCTTCCTCCCACCGCCAGCGTCTCCGGCAGGATCCTCCTGGCCGCGCCCGGCGACACCCGCAAAGACTCCCCCACCGACCTCCTCGTGCTGCCCGAACCCGCCATGCGTCTCCGCCGCGGCCGCGATATCGCCATGATCTTCCAGGAGCCCATGACCGCGCTCAACCCGGTCATGCGCGTCGGTGCGCAGATCGCCGAAGCCGTCCGCGCGCACCAGCCGCAACTCTCCCGCAGCCAGGTCGACCGCCTCGTGCTCGACGCCATGCACGAGGTCGCGCTGCCCGACCCCGAACGCCGCGCCCGCGATTATCCCCACCAGTTCTCCGGTGGCCAGCGCCAGCGCATCCTCATCGCCATGGCCATCGTCAACCGCCCCCGCCTGCTCATCGCCGACGAGCCCACCACCGCCCTCGACGTCACCGTGCAGGCCCAGATCCTAGCCCTGCTCCAGGACCTCCGCCGCACCCACGGCCTCTCCATGCTCTTCATCTCGCACGATCTCGCCGTCGTCGCCCAGGCCTGCGACCACCCCGGCGACCGCATCGCCGTCATGCAGCACGGCCGCATCGTCGAACAGGCCCCCACCCTCGACCTCTTCCGCAACCCGCAGCACCCCTACACCCGCCGTCTGCTCGCCTCCGCGCCCACCATGGCCACCGACCGCACCCAGCCCCTGGCAGTCTGAGGCATTGCCCCTTACGAGCTCCCCTTGCGACCAGCGGGAGCACCACGCGAAGCGGTATACGCGTCACGAAGTGACCCAGCGGGAGCACCACGCGAAGCGGTATACGCGTCGCGAAGTGACCCAGCGGGAGCACCACGCGAAGCGGTATACGCGTCACGAAGTGACTCAGGCGAACGGATTGCGGATCGTAAGCGTGCCGATCCTCTGTCTGTCCTGCATGTCTTCCGAATAGACCGTGTCGCATCCGGCATCGAGTGCCGCGGCAAGAATCAGAGCATCGTAGATGTTGTACCCGTACTGAGCGGCGATTTTGACCGCGGCCTCATGGATCGCGACGGTCAGCGGCGTGGCGGGCTCGCACAAGTTGCGAATGTCCTCCAAGGCCGCGGAGATTTCCTCCCAGGATTTCTTCAGCTTGCGCCGCGCCACCGCCGCAAACTCATTTAACACCTGAACGCTGATATGACCACCGCCCGCGATCAGCCTCTGTGCGAGCGCCGCGCGAGCATCGTCTGCGGAGACCGCGTCGATCAGAAGGTTGGTGTCGAAGAATGCGCTAACGCTCATTCGCCTCTTCCCGATCGAACTTGAATCCCGCCGGCAGCTTCCAACGCATCTTCCGCAGCCGCTCCAGCGCCTGCTCGCGAGTCCGGTCGCGGTCGACCTCGAACTTCCGAGCGCCGGCGACGCACACCTCGATCTGATCCCCCTCTTTCAGCTCCAGCGCTTCGACCACAACCGCTGGCAAGCGAATCGCAAGACTGTTTCCCCACTTTGAAACCTGCATCGCCCCTCCTTGGATATACAGCAATAAAAGTATATCAATCCCCGGTCAGGTTGTTGGTTTTACGTGCTGCCTTCTTCGTTCCCCAGAGCGAACGAGCAACGGAGAACGGACAACGCGCCTGGCCCCTGCGCTAAACTGGAGATTCGTGCCTGCTGCGCGAATCGAGCCCGCATGCGTGCCCTCGTCCTTTCCGACATCCACGCCAATCTGGAAGCCCTCAACGCCGTGCTGGCCGCGGCCGGCGAGTGGGACGAGTTGTGGAACCTCGGCGACATGGTGGGCTACGGCGCCAGCCCCAACCAGGTGCTGGACCAGATCCGCTCCCTCGCCACGCTCACCGTGCGCGGCAACCACGACCGCGTCTGCGCCGGCCTCGGCTCCATGCTGGCCTTCAATCCCACCGCCCGCGCCGCGGCAACTTGGACCCTGCAGCACCTCAGCGCGGAAAACCTCCTGTGGCTGCGCTCCATTCCCCAGGGTCCGCTGCAGCCGCAACCGCGCTCGCCCGACGACCCGCTGGTCACCCTCGCCCACGGCTCGCCCCTCAACGAAGACCAGTACATCATGACCATGCGCGATGCCTGGGCGCCCTTGCAGCAGATGTCCA
This sequence comes from uncultured Acidobacteriaceae bacterium, assembly GCA_963787905.1. Taxonomy (GTDB): domain Bacteria; phylum Acidobacteriota; class Terriglobia; order Terriglobales; family Acidobacteriaceae; genus Edaphobacter. The sequence continues at coordinate 13,672 of CAWBFL010000020.1, forward strand.
CCGCCATCACCTTCGTCGGCCACACCCACATCCAGGGCGGCTTCTCCCAGAAAGAACACGACTGGCACGAACTCCGGCCCCGCTACGAGAACCGCAACGACGCCGATACCTGGACCTTCCCCATCCTGCCCGGGACCCGCAACCTCATCAATCCCGGAGCCGTAGGCCAGCCCCGCGACCACGACTGGCGCGCCGCCTTCGCCATCTACGATAGCCAGGCCCGCGAGATCGTCTACCACCGCGTGCCCTACGACCTCCGCCGCGCCCAGGGCCGCATCCTCATGGCCCGCCTGCCCCAGCGCCTCGCCGCCCGCCTCCGCGAAGGCCGCTAAGCGTTCCCACTCCCTCGCCGCTTCGCCCAGCAGCCCTCCCGTCGGTCGGCACAAACTTCATTTGCGACCATCGGGAGCACCCACGCGAAGGGCGTTCGCACGCCCTTTTTAAGCTCCGCGCGGCCCTCCCGTCGGTCGGCACGGAACTTCATTCGCGACCATCGGGAGCACCCACGCGAAGCGGTATACGCGTCACGAAGTGACCGAAGCCCAATACGCGTCACGAAGTGACCCCGTCCGGCGGGACATGCTTTGAAAGCTAGCCCTTCAGCGAAGCCATGTCGATTGAGAAGCGATACTTCACATCCTGTTTCAGCAGCCGGTCGTACGCCTCGTTCACCTGCTGGATGGGGATGACCTCCACGTCCGCGGTGATGTTGTGCTTGCCGCAGAAATCCAGCATCTCCTGGGTCTCGGCAATTCCGCCAATCAGCGAGCCGGAGAGGCTGCGCCGTCCCATCAGCAGGCTGATCGAGGAGATGGGCGTCGGCTTCTCCGGCGCGCCCACCAGCGTCAGGTTGCCATCGCGTTTCAGCAGGCCCAGCAGCGCGTTGACATCATGATCGGCGGAGACGGCGTCCAGAATAAAGTCGAAGCTGCCAGCGTGCTTCGCCATCTCGTCCGCGTTGCGCGAGATTACCACCTCATCCGCGCCCAGCCGCAGCGCATCGTCCTTCTTGTTCGGCGAAGTGGTGAACAGCACCGTGTGCGCCCCCAGCGCATGCGCGAACTTCAGGCCCATGTGTCCCAGTCCGCCCAGGCCCACGATGCCCACCTTCTTGCCCGGCCCCACCCCCCAATGGTGCAGCGGCGAAAAGGTGGTAATCCCCGCGCACAGCAGCGGCGCCGCGCCGGCCAGATCCAGGTTCGCCGGCACCTTCAGCACAAAGTGCTCATCCACCACGATCGACTCTGAGTAGCCGCCGTAGGTCACGCCGCCCGTATGCTTGTCAGGAAAGTTGTAGGTCAGTGTAAAGTTCGGGCAGAACTGCTCCAGCCCCGCCTTGCACTCCGGACAGGTGCGGTCCGAGTCCACCATGCAGCCGACCGCACCAATGTCGCCCGGCTTGAACTTGGTCACCTCGGAACCCACCTTGGTCACCCGCCCCACAATCTCGTGGCCGGGCACGCACGGATACACGGTGGGCATTGCCCCGCTCCATTCATTGCGCACCTGGTGCAGGTCGGAGTGGCATATCCCGCAGAAAAGAATCTCGATCTGCACATCTTTCCCGGTTGGATCGCGCCGCGCGATCGTGGTGGATGCAAGCGGCGATGTCTCACTGGCAGCGGAATACGCTTTGACGTTGTACATGGCTCCAATCTAGATGCCGATGCGCCTCGGGTCGAACCACTCCCCCGCCAATTTTCATGTGGAATACACGATCTCCCCGCGCATTCTCTGCTCGACAGCGTTTCACCCAATGTGTACTATTCCAACCGCGGGGGGAGCCTGGTGGTTCCCGTTGCGGCGGCGACGCTCGGGGGCGGTCATGTACGAAGACTGCCGGAGCGCTCAGCGGCGCAATGCAGGGAAGGGCACCGGGGCCCCCGTTCGAGACTGCAGGAAACCCCCATCTCCCTTTCGACCTCTTACGCCGGCGACGACTGCTCCTCCAGCGCGGTTGCCAGTTCTTCCCACTCCGCCGTCAGCGCCGTGCGCAGGCTGCGCAGCTCTTCCAGCTCGGCCGCCGTCCTCTGCGAGTCTTCCGCCGAAGTGTAGTGACCCAGATGCTCTTCCGTGGCGGCAATGCGCTCGTCGACGGCGGAGAGTTCGCCTTCGATCAGCGCCACCCGCTCTTCCAGCTGCTTCAGCTTGATCGGATTCAACCGCTTCACCGGCGCCGCGGATTGCACCGCCTCCGGCGCCGGCAGTTCGGCGACCGGCTCAGGCGCGGCCGCGGCCGGCGCAGGCTTGAGGGTCGCCGACAGCGCTACCGTCGTCTTCTCCGGCCCGCCCGACTTCCGCCACAGATAGTCTTCGTAGTTGCCCGGGTAGATGTGCACCCTCCGGTCTTCCACCTCGAACACCCGCGTCGCCAGCCCGTCGATAAAGTACCGGTCGTGCGAGACAAACAGCACCGTCCCGGTAAAGTTCGCAATCGCCTCCAGCAGCACATCCTTCGCCCGCAGATCCAGGTGATTGGTCGGCTCATCCAGCAGCAGCATGTTCGCCGGCGACACCAGCATCTTCGCCATCGCGTAGCGGTTCCGCTCGCCGCCCGAGAGCACGCCCAGCCGCTTGAACACGTCGTCGCCCGAAAACATGAAGCAGCCCAGCAGCGACCGCAGCTCCACCACCGGGACCTTCGGCGCAATCGCCGCAATGTCGTCCAGCATCTGCGCATCCGGGTCCAGCACCTTGTACTGGTCCTGCGCAAAGTAGTCCGCCAGCACATTGTGTCCCAGCCGCACCGTGCCAGAAGTCGGCGCCTCCAGCCCGCTCAGCATGCGGATCAGCGTCGACTTGCCCGCGCCATTCGCTCCCACCAGCGCAATCCGGTCGCCGCGGTCGATCTGGAAGCTCACATCCTCCAGCACATGCTTCACCCCGCCCGGCTTCCCATCCACCTCCGGCATCGGGTAGTCCTTGCTCAGGTGCGATACCTCGATCACCGTGCGCCCGCTCGCCGGCGGCTGCGGAATCGTAAAGTGGATCGTCGCCTCTTCCTCCGGCACCTCGATCCGTTCGATCTTCTCCAGCTCCTTGATCCGCGACTGCACCTGCTTGGCCTTGGTCGCCTGGTAGCGGAAGCGGTTGATGAACGCCTCCAGCGCCTCGATCCGGTCGCGCTGGTTCTTGTACGCCGCCATCAGCGTCGCCCGCCGCTCTTCCTTCTGCTGCACGTACTTCTCATAGTTCCCGTGGTACACGTGCATGTGCTTGTTCCATATCTCCACCGTCTTATTCACCGTCACGTCCAGAAAGTAACGGTCGTGCGAGATCAGAATGTACGCGTTCGGATAGTCGTGCAGGTAGTTCTCCAGCCAGTTGCGGCTCTCCAGATCCAGATGATTCGTCGGCTCGTCCAGCAGCAGCAGGCTCGGTTTCTGCAGCAGCAGCTTGGCCAGGGAAATCCGCATCTGCCAGCCGCCGGAGAACTCCTCCGTCTTGCGCTCCCAGTCTTCCTTGCTGAAGCCCAGCCCGCCCAGTACCGCGCCCACCTGCGAGTCCAGCGTGTAGATGTCGTGCACATGCAGTTGGTCGGCAATGTCGGAGTAGCGGTCCGCCGCCGCCAGGTACTCGCGCGACTTCGGGTCCGCCGTCGACAGCGTATGCGTAATCTCTTCCGCCTCGCGCTCCAGCGCAAAGATCGGATCGAACACCGACAGGCATTCCTCGAACACCGTCTTGCCGCGCAGTGCCAGCCCGTCCTGCGGCAGGTAGCCGAGGGTCGTGCCCTTCACCCGCGTCAGTTGCCCGTAGTCCAGCGTCTCCAGGCCGGCCAGCACCTTCAGCAGCGTCGATTTGCCCGTGCCGTTGCCGCCGACCAGGCCGGTGCGTTCGTCCGGCGTGATCAGCCAGTTGACGTCTTCAAACAGGAGTTTTTGGCCGAAGCGTTTGCCGGCGGAGGAGAGTTGGAGCATCGACTTCTATTTTCTCATTGCCGAATGAAATCGACGCAGCCCGCCCGCCGCAGAATCCCTGCTGCTGGCGGGCAGGCATCGCCCCGCTCTCCCGCCGCCGTCAAATCGCAGGTGCTAGAACCCTTCCTTTCCCGGCACTCTCTGGATCTGCTTCAGATAGTTGGTCAGGTTAATCACCCGCTGGTTCACCAGCGCCTCGCTGTTTGCCGTCGGTCCATCCATAATGCGAAACAGATCGGCCCAGATCGGCATGTCCGCCGAGCCATGCGCGGGATTCCCAATCCCGAACTGGAGCACAGCCCGAATATGGTCCGCCGGGAAAACCCCGCTGTTCTTCTGGCTCAGCAGGGTAATATCCGTCGGACGCGCCTTCATGGCCGGCGCGGCCGGACCGTTGCCTCTGCCGTCGGCTCCGTGGCATGACGCGCAGTAGGTGGTATACATCTGCTGTCCGGATGTGGGCGAAGTTGGCTGCATGGGCACCAGTTTTATGTTGGGGGAAGGTGCGGTTGGTTGTTGCGCAAATCCAAAAAATACGGCGGATCCAAGACCCGCCATCAGGACGACTGTCATCAATCTTGGCATAGAGACCTCCATTGCCGAATGGAACACTAGTCCCTTCGCGGAAGCTCTACTGTGATGGCGGACACACCTCGATCCCCCCGTTCCCCATTCGCAACCCGCAGTCTTTCCAGCCCCTGGTCCCACGGAAATCCCGGCCTTGCAAACATCGCATCTCATGGTTTCAGCGGAATACGTCAAACCGGTGTGAGAATAGCTGCGTGATCCCATCCAACCCCCGCGCCCGGCCCAGTCCGGCGCCCTCCAGTTCCCATCCTCCGCATCCCCGCCGGCTGCCCGCCTGGCTGGCGTGGGCCGGCGGCGACCGCGCTCCTGCTGCTCGTGGCCGCCGCCGCCGTAGTCGCCTATGTCCTTCACAACGCCGAGCCCATCCTGCGCCGGCGCGTCATCGCCAGCCTCGAAGCCCGGTTCCGCTCGCCCGTCGAGCTGGACGCCCTCCACATCTCGCTGCTGCGCGGCCTCCAGGTCTCCGGCAGCGGCCTGCGCATCTTCTCGTTCGGCCAAGCCAGTCCGCCCAACCAGCCTCCGGCCGGCGCACCACCCCTGCTCTCGGTCCAGGATTTCGCCTTTCACACCGGGCTCCGCGACCTCTTTCAGCCGGTGATGCGCATCTCCACGGTCACCGTCCATGGCATGCAGCTCACCATCCCCCCCAAACAGGACCGCCCGCCGTTCCCGCGCAACCCATTCCCCGGCAACGCCAAGCTCAGCATCCTGCTCGACAAGATCGTTTGCAGCGACATCACGCTCACCATCGCGACCAACCATCCCGGCAAGCAGCCGCTGGTCTTCCTCATTCACAACGTCACCCTGCACGATGTCGGCCCGGGCCAGGCCTTCCCCTTCGCAGCGTCGCTGGTCAACCCCAAGCCGGTCGGCGACATCCAATCCACCGGCCACCTTGGTCCGTGGCGCACCGACCAGCCGCGCGATACGCCCGTGGACGGCGTCTACTCCTTCACCAACGCCGACCTCGCGACCATCAAGGGAATCTCCGGAACCCTCTCGTCCACCGGCCAATACAGCGGCACCCTGGGCCAGATCGGCGTGTCCGGCGCCACCGACACCCCCGACTTCGCGCTCGACCTCAGTCAGCATCCCGTCGACCTGCGTACCCAGTTCAACGCCACCGTCGACGGCACCACCGGCGACACCACCCTGAACCACATCCACGCCACCCTGCTGCACACCGTGCTCGAGGTGACCGGTTCAGTCATCCGCGCCAGCGACCTGCCCGCCCCACCGCAATCCGCTGCTGCCAACCACCTCTCCGGTCACCTCATCGACCTCTCCGTCACCGGCGACCAGGCCCGCGTCGAAGACCTGTTGCGCCTCGGCGCGAAGACCAGTCCGCCGCTGATGCTGGGCGCACTCACCCTGCGCGCCCGGGTCACTATCCCGCCCGGCCGTGCCAGAGTCTCCCAGCGGCTGCGCGTCCAGGGCGCCTTCACCATCCACGGCGTCACCTTCACCAGTCCGCAGTGGCAGCAAATGGTCGATCAGCTCAGCGCTCGCGCCAGCGGCAATCCCGAACAGGCAAAGCCCTCCACCGCGCCGCCCGTCACCTCCGCCATGAGCGGCGCCTTCGCCTTCGCCGACGCCACCCTCAACCTGCCCACCCTCAACTACCAGACGCCCGGGGCCACGGTGGATCTCACCGGAAAGTACGAGCTCGAGAGCCAGGCCCTCGATTTCGCCGGCACCGTGCGCACCGAGGCGACCGCCTCCCAGATGCTTACCGGATGGAAAAGCCTCCTCGCCCTGCCCTTCGATCGCCTGCTCAAAAAGAACGGCGCGGGCTTGCAGGTGCCCATCCGCATCAGCGGCACCCGCTCCGCCCCCAAGCTCAATCTCGACTTCGACAAGCTCTTCGCGCACTCCGCGCCTGCCTCGCCGGCGCAGCCCGCGAAGCCCGTCCCCGCGCAGCATCCTTAGTGCCCTGCACCCAATCCCCGCCGCCGCCGCCGCGCAGTAGAAACACGCAACCGGCTCTGCTACTGTCAAGGTGGGAGCCTGATGCCGTCAGAGATACGCGTTTCTTCGGAACGTCCGGATGCACCGCCCAGCCCGCCGCCCTCCGAAGCCGCGCCCGCGCAGCCGCTTCCCGAGCCCGAGGCCAGCGCCGCAGCGCCCATCTGGCTCCAGCGCCTCTCCTTGTTTGTCCTGGTGTTGTTCTGCGTCTACCTCGGCGTGCTGGTCATGATTCTGCCCTGGTGGACGCGCGTCTGGGACCACAATCTCCTCATCCAGTCCCATCCCGCGCTCTCGGCCGTCCTCCACACCGGTGCGGTGCGCGGCCTGATCTCCGGCCTCGGGGTGCTCGATATATGGATTGGAATCTCGGAAGCGGTACACTACCGCGACCACCGTCCGTAGCGGAATCCTCGCGCTGCGCAACAGCTCGCGCAGCCGGTAAAGAAGAAAACACCATGCCCCGAAAAAGTCCCGACCCGCTCTATCCCGCCCCGCTGGCCTATGAAAACAGGGAGTTTCTCGAGTCCCCCGACGGCCGCGTCTTCCGCATGCTGGCCGAGTACCAGGAGCCCATGACGCGCTTCCGCCGCGAGCGCATCCAGGACACCGTCGTCTTCTTCGGCTCCGCCCGTTTCCGCGCCCTCGACGTCGCCAGCCACGAGCTCGAGCTGCTGGAAAACACCGGCTCGGCCCGGCCCGCGCCCGCCGAAGAGCAGCCCGCCCGTCCCGACGAGGTCGAGCGCGGCGAAGCCTCCGCGCAGAAGCTCCGCCTGGCCGAGGCCGCCGTCGAAATGTCCCGCTACTACGAGGACGCGCGCACCCTCGCCGGCATGCTCTCCCGCTGGTCCATGACCCTCCCCGGCCGCCGTCATCGCTACGTCATCACCTCCGGCGGTGGCCCCGGCATCATGGAAGCCGCCAACCGCGGCGCCTACGAGGCCGGCGCCAAAACCATCGGCCTCAACATCAAGCTCCCCTTCGAGCAGATGCCCAACCCCTACATCACCCCCGACCTCAACTTCGAGTTCCACTACTTCTTCATGCGCAAGTTCTGGTTCGCCTACCTCGCCAAGGCGCTCGTCGTCTTTCCCGGCGGCTTCGGCACCCTCGACGAGATGTTCGAGCTCCTCACCCTCGCCCAGACCCAGAAACTCGCCAAGAAAATCACCGTGCTCATCTACGGCTCCAGCTACTGGAAGAGCGTCATCGACCTCGACATCCTCGCCGACAAGGGCGCCATCTCGCGCAAGGACCTCGAACTCTTCCAGTTCGCCGACACCCCCCAGCAGGCGTTCGATCTGCTCAAGGCCGGCCTCACCGAAGACCTGCAACTCCAGGCCGCCTGGGAGAAAGAACACCTCCCGCCGCAGGCCGAAGGCGTCCCCGCCGCGCCCGCGCCCGACGCCCAGACCCTGCTCGGTCCCGACATCGCCAAGACCCGCTAGCTGTGGGTGTTGGACGCTTGCTGTGGGTGTTGGAAATGATGGGATGGATGAGGCCTGTCGTCTTTCGGAGGAGCCCCGGGCCTACCGCTTCTGTCCATCGGAGTAACGTACAACGCTAACACCTTTTTGATTCAGAACCTTAGCAGCGCCTTCGGCCCCGCGCTCACAAACTCCCACAGCAGAATCGGCAGCGCCCGCAGGTCATCCACAAACGTCTGTTTTCTGCCGCCTCCGTGCGGCCCGCCCACCAGCGGGTCGCCTACCAGGAACGCCCCGCGCCGCATCGCAAACCAGTTGAATCCCGTGCCCAGCGCCGCAAAGCAGAACGACGCGATCATGCTCCGCCGCAGCTCCGGCGTCCCGAAAAAGCGGTGCACGCGGTACTGCACGCACAGCAGCATGGCCGGGATCGCCAGCCACACCACCAGCCCGGTCAGCCACGCCGGCCGCGCGTGCCGGATGCGTTCGGTCGCCGCTCCGAACACCCCCATCGTGATCACCGCGTACAGGCCTTCCACCAGCGTCGCCTTCAGCGCCAGCGCGTGCCCCGCTTTCAAGTTGGTGAAAAAGAACATGATCGCCCGCAGCAGCGCGCTGATGGCCGCGGTCTTCCAGTTGAATCCCGCCACCAGCGAGGTAACCGGTTTGCGCAGCAGATCCCGCAGCGCCTCGCCTAGGTTTTGGTGAGGTTTGCGCCCATCCTGCCGGATTCCGTTCGAGTGCTGAACTCCGCCTGAAATCGGTGGCATGTTCCTCAAGTGAAGCACACTTTTCCCTTGAAAGTTGTGTATTTTGGTACCGCTTCTCGCACAATTCTCGGTGCAGTCATATCTCCGTCACATCGCTTCGGGACACTGGATGCAGAAACGCGCATCGAAGCCGGAGGCAGCTCGTATGACTCAGTCCGTTTCCTACCTGTGGCGCGAACCCAACGCCGCTGCCGGCTTCGCGGCCGGAGTATCGCTCCACAGCCATACCAACCAGTCCAAGGAAACACTGGACTTCATCGCCGAGCTCTCCACCGACTGGGGCGTTCTGCAGCCATTGATGCGGTGGGCGGAGCGGCGTTGCCTCCGTACCTCCGGCATCCGGCCGGATTACGCGCACAGCTACTGGACCCCGCCCCTCACCCCCAAGCTCGCCTTCGACCTGGAACGCACCCAGATCGAAGATAAGCTGCAAATGCCGGCGATGGTGTCCATTACCGACCACGACGACATCCGCGCGCCCATGCTGCTGCGCTCGCTCTCCTCCGCCCGCCAGATTCCCGTCTCCCTCGAGTGGACCGTCCCCTTCGGCAGGGGAGCCTTCCACCTTGGCATTCACAACCTCCCCAGCGCCACCGGGCAGGAATGGATGCAGCGCATGGAGGCCTTCACTGCCATCCCCGTCGCCGAGCGCCCGGTCAAAATGCTCACCGACATGCTCGCCGAACTCGACGAGATCCCCGGCGTCCTCATCGTCTTCAACCACCCCCTCTGGGACCTCTACCGCATCGGCCAGGAGAATCAGCTCTTCCTGGTCAACGACTTCCTCGCCGTCAACGGCCAGTTCGTCCACGCCATCGAGCTGAACGGCCTCCGCCACTGGTCCGAGAACCGCGACGTCACCGCCCTGGCCGCCAAGTGGAACCAGATCCTCATCAGCGGCGGCGACCGCCATGGCATCGAGCCCAACGCCAACCTCAACCTCACCCGCGCCACCAGCTTCACCGACTTCGTCTACGAGCTGCGCCGCGACCGCCAGAGCCACGTCCTCTTCATGCCCCAGTACGCCGAACCCTGGAAGCACCGCATCCTCAACTCCACCCTGGCTGCCATCCGCAACTACCCCGAGTTTCCCGAGGGTTCGCGGCGCTGGGACGAGCGCGTCTTCCACCCCGATGCCGAAGGCAGGATGCAGCCGCTCTCCGAGCTTTGGCCAGCCGGCCACGCCCCCGGCTATCTCAACGCGATCATCTCTGCCGTCCGCCTCATGGGCGCGGCGCCGGTATCCGGCGGCTTGCGGCTGGCCTGGAACGACGCCAGCGAAATGCGCTCCGCCCTGGCCGAACGCAAGGCTTAGTCAAACCGTCCGCCGTTCTTTCGACCATTGCTTGGTCAACCGCGCGAGCTTCAGGGAGCCTGGCTAAACGCGATGAGTGTGCCACGAATCGCCTACTTTCCCGACTCGTTCCATGAGGTCAACGGAGTTGCGCACACCAGCCGCAACTTCGCCGCCTACGCGGACCGCCACGGCCTGCCCTTCCTCTGCGTGCGGGCCAGCGCCGGCGCCGGCACTCCCCGCCGGGAATTCATGCAGTCGGGCGAGCTCCGCACCCTCGACCTCCGCCGCAGCCCCATCTCCGTCCGCATGGAGAAGGACCTCCAGTTCGACCCCCTGTTCTGGCGCCACGGCGAAGAGATCTCGCGGCAGCTCCTCGCCTTCCAGCCCGACATCATCCACATCACCGGCCCCAGCGAGCTGGGCATCTTCGGCGCCTACTTCGCCTGGAAGCACGGTGTCCGCCTCGCCGCCAGTTGGCACACCAACCTGCACGAGTACTCCGCCCGCCGCCTCGCCTGGCTCACCCGCCTCCTGCCCAAAGCCACCGGAGACTGCCTCGAATCCGCCGTCGAAGCCGGCGCGCTCCAGGCCATCACCCGCTTCTACAGCCTGGCCAAGGTGCTCTACGCGCCCAACCAGGAGCTCTGCGCCATGCTGGAGCAGCGCACCGGCAAGCCCTGCCACCTCATGCAGCGCGGCGTCGATACCGGCCTCTTCGCCCCCACCCGGCGCACGCGCGGCGGCGGCGACGCGTTCGTCCTCGGCTACGTCGGCCGCCTCTCCATCGAGAAGAACGTCGCGCTGCTGGTCCGCATCGAGCGCGATCTCGAGGCCATGGGCGTTACCGGCATCCGTTTCCTCATCGTCGGCCACGGCGATGAAGAAGAGATGTTGCGGCGCGAGCTGCGCAGTGCGCAATTTGCCGGCGTGCTGCGCGGCGAAGCGCTCGCCCAGGCCTACGCCAACATGGACGTCCTCGTCTTCCCCTCCCACACCGACACCTTCGGCAACGTCGTGCTCGAAGCCCTCGCCAGCGGCGTGCCCGCCATCGTCACCCCCGACGGCGGCCCCAAGTTCGTCGTCCGCGACACCGAGACCGGCTTCGTCGTTCCCGACCAGGATTTCGCCGCCGCGGCTGCCACCCTCGTCCACGACCGCGCCCGCCTGGATGCAATGCGCCACGCTGCCCGCGCCCACGCCCTCGGCTGCTCCTGGGACGCCGTCTTCTCCCGCGTCTACTCCGCCTACGGCCTCGCCGGCGAACCCGAGCTGGCCGCCCTCGCCGCCGCCAGCTGACTATCTCTGCGGCCGGCGTCTACCCGCCTGGCTAGTCAGCCAGCGGCTGCCACAACTCCACCCGGTTGCCTTCCGGATCGGTGATCCACGCAAACTTCCCAAAGCCCTGATCGTCGCGGTGCGGATCAATCGTCACGCCGTCCGCGGCCAGTTGCGCCAGCAGCGCATCCAGGTCGTCCACGCGGTAGTTGATCATGGCAGCCTGCGGGCCCGCCGCCGTCCCCGGCCCGAAATACTCCGTGTCGGCCGGGAAGATCGACCATGCCGTGCTGCCCGTCTTCGGCGGCACCTCGTCCGACCACAGAAACTGCGCGCCGCCCCATTCCGTCAGCGCAATGCCCAGGTGCCGCGCATACCAGGCGCTCAGCGCCTTGGGGTCGCGCGCGCGCAGGAAGACGCCGCCAATGCCGGTGACTCGCGCCATGTCTATATCCTTTCCACCACCACCGCCGTGCCGTACGCCAGCACCTCGGTCACGCCCTGCATCAGCTCATTCGCGTCGTACCGAGCCATGATGACCGCATTCGCGCCATGCTGCGCCGCGTGCTCCATCATCATCACAAACGCGTCCTGCCGCGTCTTCTCGCACAACTGCGAGTAGAGCGTGATATTGCCGCCCACCAGCGTCTGCAGTCCCGCGCCGATGGTCGCAAACAGGTTGCGCGATCGCACCACAATGCCGCGCACAACCCCGAGGTTGCGCACAATCTTGTAGCCGGGAAGCTCCAGCGCCGTGGTCACCATGGACGGATCGAGATTGACGCCGGGTTGGGGGTGGGATATGCGGACATACGTTCTCCTTCGGAACTAAGCTGTGGTCGCAAGGATTGTACGCCCCGCGGATTGCGAAAGTTCCATGGCGAGCGTACTACGTTGCCCGCTTTTCGCTGTACCGTCCACCCATCCGAGCCCTCACCGCCTGGAACGTACAACGTACAACGTACAACGCAGAACCCTCAACGCCCCGCGAGCCTCGCAACCAGCTCCACCACCGCCCCCGCATCAATCGTCTTCGCCGCCAGGTCGATCGCCGCGCGAAACGCCTCGTGCCGGAAGTTGGGCGACGCCGGCACGGCTCCCGCGGTAATCAGCACCGCCGCCGCATTCAGCAGCACCACCTCCCGCCGCGGCCCCGCTTCGCCCGCGAAAATCGCTCGCAGAATCTCCGCATTTACCGCTGCATTCCCCCCCGCAGCGCTTCAATCGGCGCAGTCTTCAACCCCACCTGCTCCGGCGTGATGGTGTCGAAACTCACTCCATCGCCGCAAACCTCCGCCAGCTGCGTTGGCCCGGAAATCGACAGTTCGTCCATCCCTTTCGCCGTCTGCGGCCCCGCGCTGCCATGCACCACAAACGCGTGCCGCACCCCCAGCTGCCGCATCGCCTCCGCCACAATCGGCACCAGGTGCGCCGAGTAGACGCCCATCACCTGCGCCCGCGCGCCCGCCGGATTCGTCAGCGGTCCCAGCACGTTGAACACCGTCCGCACCCCCAGCGCCCGCCGCACCGGCATCACCGCCTTCATCGCCGGATGCAGCGCCGGCGCATGCAGAAACGCAAAACGATGGGTGCGAATCGCCGCCGCCGCGTCCTCCGGCGACAACGCCACCGGAATCCCCAGCGCCTCCAGCACATCCGCCGATCCGCACTCGGACGTCACCGCCCGATTGCCGTGCTTGGCCACCAGGTGCAGCGACTCCGGAGCGTTCTCCGCCGCCGCCGCCACCAGCGCCGCCGCCGTCGAAATATTGAACGTCCCGCTGGCATCGCCGCCCGTGCCGCATGTATCCACCAGCCGGCCGCGTTCCTGGTGGTTCAGCGGGACCGGCGTAGCCGCAGCGCGCATCGCATCCACAAATCCCGCCAGCTCGCCCGGCGCTTCCCCCCGCGCCGTAATCGCGCCCAGCAGCGCCGCCAGTTCCAGGTCGGTGAACTGCCCGCCTAGAACCAGCTCCATCAGCCCGCGCGCTTCCTCGCGGCTCAGCGTCGCGCGCTCTTCCAGAATGCGTTTCAATATCGGCTGCGCCATAAGGATAGTTCTCAGTTGCCAGTTCTCAGTTGCTAATTGCCAGTCGCTAGCCGCAGTTTCCAGGCTGCCAGGTGCAGGAAAGGTGCTAGTCTCGTCGCGACAGTTAAGCGTAGCAGCACGAACCCCCTCGCGTTGTATCCTTCGCTGGAGAACTAGCAACTAGCAACTGGCAACTCCCATGCGTCTCTGGTTCGCTCACAGCTCCGAAGTCCCCATCTACCGCCAGCTCGTCACCCAGGTGGTCCTCGCCATCCTCTCCGGCGATCTCCGCCCCGGCGACCGCCTGCCCAGCACCCGCGAACTCGCCCGCCGCTTCGCGCTCCATCCCAACACCGTCAGCGCCGGCTATCGCCAGCTGGAGAAGGAAGGCTGGACCGAGCGCCGCCGCGGCAGCGGCATCTACATCCGTGCCAACGCCGAGCCGCCCTCCACCCCCGAGCAGCGCATCGACCACCACATCGCCGGCTTCTTCCACGCCGCCCGCGAACTCGGCCTGCCCGAAGCCGCCGTGCGCGCCCGCGTGCTGGAGTGGCTGGCCGCGCCCCCGCCCGGCCACTTCGTCCTCATCGATCCCGACCCCGGCCTGCGCCGCATCCTGCTCGCCGAGCTGCGCCAGATCACCGCCTGGCCCGTCGCCGAGGCGTCGCCCGAAACCTGCAGCAACCCGGAAACCCTCACCGCGGCAATCCCCCTGTGCCGCCCCAGCAAGGCCGCTCTGGTGCGCGCCGCCCTGCCCAAAGGCGTCGAGCTGGTCACCCTCCCCATCCGCTCCCCCACCGGCTGGCTCAGTCCCTGGCTGCCCGCGCCCAAGGGCCATCTCGTCGGCGTGGTCTCCCACTGGCCCGAGTTCCTCGACGGCGCCCGCACCATGCTCATCGCCGCCGGCCTGCCGCCCGAGTCGCTCCTCTTCCGCGACCCCCGCAAATCCAACTGGCGCCGCGGCCTCGATCAGGTCACCGCCATCCTCTGCGACAGCGCTACCGCAACCCTGCCCACCCTGCCCGAAAAACCCTTCCACATCGTCTTCCCCCTGCTCTCTGATACCGCCGCCGCCGAACTCCGCCAATACTCCCAGGAACCGCCCCTCGATTGAAGGACATGCGCCTGAAGGACCTGCGCCTGAAGGACCTGCGCCTCCGCCGTTAGCCGGCACCGGGCCCCTCGTACCCGGCAACTCGCTGCTTGTGACACTCGCGAAACTGTCCTCACCCGCCTGTTTCGCGCCCTTGCAATCGCTACGCTCACCTCATCGGCGCACTGGCGCCAGGAGGCAAGCGATGCAAATCAACAAGCAACACCTTCCCTGGGCGATGGCCACTGGCCGGGCCTTGCTCGGCCCCGTCCTCATCGCCGGCGAAGCCTGCAACTGGAGCGGCCTGGCGCTGGCCTGGCTCGTCGTCACCGCGCTGCTCTCCGACATCTTCGACGGCATCCTCGCCCGCCGCTGGCGCTGCGACACTCCCGCCGTCCGCCTCTTCGACTCGATGGCCGACACCTTCTTCTACCTCTGCGTCGCCGTCGCGCTCTGGATCGGCCAGCCTCATCTCTTCCGCGCCAACGCCGGCCTGCTCGCCGCTCTGCTTTCGCTGGAGGCCCTCCGCTTCGGCCTCGACTTCGCCAAATTCGGCAAACCCTCCAGCTATCACTCCTGGCTCGCCAGGTCCTGGGGCCTGGTCATGGCCGCCGCCGTCATCGCCGCCTTCGCCTCGCCCCCCGCCAGCCTCCTCGTCCCCGCGTCGCTCGCGCTCGGCATCGCCTGTGATCTGGAGGGCCTCGTCATGTCGCTGCTTCTGCCCGTCTGGCGCAAAGACATCAAAACCCTCCACGCCGCCCTCATCCTGCGCCAACAGATTCTCGTGCCGACCAACGGGAGGACCACGCGAAGCGGTATACGCGCCACGAAGCGCCCGCCCCACGCGCAGTGGGCTCGTCCGGCAGGACGATCCCTCTATCGAACTGAGTATCCGATTATCGGCCTGTAACCTGGCCGCTCCTCCGCCAATCCGCTAGTATCGAACGTGCGCGCTTTTTTGAAATTTCCCCGCGCCCGGAAAAACAAACATGAAGATTCACGAGTATCAGGCAAAAGACATCCTGCGGAAGTACGGCGTCCCCGTACCCGACGGCGAGATGGCCACCACCTTGGAAGAAGCAGACACCGCGGCGAAGAACCTGTTCAGCAAGGGCAACGCCGCCGTCGTCGTTAAAGCGCAGATCCACGCCGGCGGCCGCGGCAAGGGCGGCGGCGTCAAGGTCACCAAATCCATCGCGGATGCCGACGCAGCCTCCAAAGCCATCCTCGGCATGCAGCTCGTCACCCACCAAACCGGCCCCGCCGGACAAAAGGTCCAGCGCCTGCTCATCGAGGCCGGTTCGGCCATCGACCGCGAGCTCTACCTCGGCCTGGTGCTCGACCGCGCCACCGCCAAGATCGTCTTCATGGCTTCGCAGGCCGGCGGCATGGAGATCGAGCAGGTGGCCCACGACACCCCCGAGCTCATCTACAAGGAGGCCATCGAGCCCGCCATCGGCCTCCAGCCCTACCAGGCGCGCAAGCTCGCGTTCAAGCTCGGCCTCGCGCCCAAGCAGATCAACTCCGCCGTCGCCTTCATGATGGGCCTCTACAAGGCCTTCATCGAAACCGACGCGACCCTCATGGAGATCAACCCCTTCATCACCACCAAGGACGGCGACCTGCTCGCGCTCGACTGCAAGATCAACTTCGACGACAACGCCATGTTCCGCCACAAGGACCTCAAGGAACTCCGCGACCTGGCCGAAGAAGACCCGCTCGAAGTCGAAGCCTCCAAGTTCAACCTCAACTACATCAAGCTCGACGGCTCCATCGCCTGCATGGTCAACGGCGCCGGCCTGGCCATGGCCACCATGGACATCATCTCCTACGCCGGCGGCTCAGCCGCCAACTTCCTCGACGTCGGCGGTGGCGCCAACCAGGAGCAGATCGAGAACGCCTTCGGCATCCTGCTCAGCGACCCCCACGTCAAGGCCATCTTCATCAACATCTTCGGCGGCATCCTCCGCGTCGACGTGCTCGCGACCGCAGTCGTCGCCGCGGCGAAGAAGCTCAACGTCAAGCTGCCCATCATCCTCCGCCTCGAAGGCACCAACGTCGAAGAAGGCCGCAAAATCCTCGCCGAATCCGGCCTCAAGTTCGAAGTCGGCGCAACCATGAAAGAAGCCGCCGACCTCGCCGTCGCCGCCGCGAAAGGCGTGACCTAGGGAGTGGGGCGATGACTTGTCTCGACATTTGGCACCGTACGCCGTGAGTGGAATGGAACAAAGTCTTTTCTGAGTTTCGGGAGTCTGGCAAGCGACCAATGGAGGATTTGAATCGCTCGAGAGTGTAGAGCATTACCGTACTGAGTTTCGCGCAAAGGCCGATAGGAGTCTATGGACTTCGTTGAGATGAGCAGGCGGCGGTCT
Source organism: uncultured Acidobacteriaceae bacterium (assembly GCA_963787905.1). GTDB lineage: Bacteria > Acidobacteriota > Terriglobia > Terriglobales > Acidobacteriaceae > Edaphobacter. Next base: position 30,408 of record CAWBFL010000020.1, read on the forward strand.
TACGCCATCGCTGAGGCAAAACGATCAGCTAGAAGGTTCGAGCATTCGAGGGACGCCGAAGGATTGCAAGTTGTTATCGCGATTGCGTCGTCGGCAGCAACTCCGAACTTACAGACGCAACGCTACTTGCGAAACGAAGAAGTTGAGAAGTATTCGAATCGGCAGTTAGTCTAGTCATGCCGAGATAAGAATTCGGAACTCTTGACGCAATGAAGAGGTTTCATAATGTGGCCGGCATGTCCCGGGTACCTCGCATATCAAACCCAAGGATCACGACTGAGTCCGCCCAACGTTAACGTCGGAACTAGATGCTTGAGGTTTAAGGGAGAACGGAATGTCAGTTCTGGTCGATAAGAATACGCGCTTGATCGTGCAAGGCATCACCGGCCGCGAGGGCACGTTCCACGCCAAGGGCTGCGCCGAATACGGCAACCAAGCGTCGTCGGCGGCGTCACCCCCGGCAAGGGCGGCACCATCCACGAAGGCTGGCCCGTCTTCAACACCGTCGAAGAAGCGGTCAACGAGACCGGCGCCAACGCGACCATGATCTTTGTCCCGCCGCCCTTCGCCGCCGACGGCATTCTCGAAGCCGTTGCCGCCGGCCTGCCCCTGGTCGTCTGCATCACCGAAGGCATCCCCACCCTCGACATGGTTAAGGCGTGGGAGATCGTCAAGCGCTCCAGCTCGCGCCTCATCGGCCCCAACTGCCCCGGCGTCATCTCGCCCGGCAAGGCCAAGATCGGCATCATGCCCGGCCGCATCCACAAGGAAGGCTCGGTCGGCATCGTCTCCCGCTCCGGCACCCTCACCTACGAGGCCGTCTATCAACTCACCACCCGCGGCATCGGCCAGTCCACCGCCATCGGCATCGGCGGCGATCCCATCGTCGGCACCAACCACATCGACGCCCTCCGCCTGCTCAACGACGATCCCGAGACCGAGGCCATCATCATGATCGGCGAGATCGGCGGCACCAACGAAGAGAAGGCCGCCGAGTTCATCAAGGCCCACGTCAAGAAGCCCGTCGTCGGCTTCATCGCCGGCCAGACCGCCCCTCCCGGCCGCCGCATGGGCCACGCCGGCGCCATCATCTCCGGCGGCGAAGGCACCGCCGCCAGCAAGATGGAAGCCATGTCCGCTGCCGGCATCCACGTCGTCAAATCCCCCGCCGAAATCGGCGAGATGATGGCCAAAGTCCTCGGCAAAGCATAAATCGAGAAGAGGGACCGCAATCCAACTCGCGAACGCCGTCACGCACTGAGGGTGCAGTTTGCATTTGCGTTGAAAGAGCGCAGCTGGGGGACGCCGATAAAGCTGAATCAATCACGGTCGTAAGCGCCAGGTAATAGGACGCCGATAAAGCTGAATCAATCACGGTCGCAAGCGCTGAAAGCGCGCCATATACTAGCCTGGGCCGTAGGCCTGGGTTCCGAGCCCCGAAAAATCCGAGGGCTGTAGCGGATGCTGAAAAACTCCGTTTTGCTTAAGGGCACGGATTTATCCGTGCCGTAAAAGCCGCAGAATCATCGCGGCTTTAGCCGCTGGGGTCATTGTCCGTATGCCGCAACGGCTTTTTCCGCACCCTCTGTAGGCCCGACATAAGGTGCGGCCGCAAATCGCCAGGGGTTGGCCATACTCTTCGTCGAGCCTGCCCTCACTCGATTGGTAACTCAAAATCACACGCGTGGCGCCCCACTCCGGCCGCCACGCTTTTATCGTTCCTGCCTGCGGTAAAACCATCCCGCCACCAGAAACAGCAGTGCCAGCATAAACGCCAGCTCCGCATGCGCCACCGCGCGCAGGTGCATCCAGAACACCCCATCCGCAAACCACGCCGCACATCCGACGAACCAAATCCACGCCGTCTTTCGCATCGCTTGCCTTCCTCGTGGCGGAGGCCGGCTCTCAGCTTCCACTCGGATCGAGACCAGCCTCACCGGCCGTCGCTCCCGCGCCGCGTCTGCGGCTGGAGGCGAACGCGCCGAGGAACGCAAAAAAGCCCGCCCCGCCCACCGCCCAAACGTACGGATCGAGCACGCGGTAGCGGCGATAGTGCCATCCCGGGCGCTGCCCCTCCAACTCATCGATCGTCACCGGCACATCGTCCCACGTCCGGTAGAGCACCCCCAGCGTATCCCCCTCATGAATCGGCTGCTCCGACCTGCTCGCGGCCACCGTGTCGGTGGAGAACTTCGGCGAAAGCGTTCCATCCTCCATCCTCAACTGGAACTCATCGTCGATGCTTCCGCCCTTATGCGCGCTCGCCCTCACCGAGACCACTGTGCCCATCGCCAACTGGCGCGGCGAGTGCTGGTCGCTATTGCTTTCCTGCACATGCCACGTCCCGCACGCCGCAACCAGGCACACCGCATACAGGGCCAGCGCAGCGTTTCGCGAGACAGCCGTCCGATTCAGTCGAATGGCGAAATAAAAGTACGTCGCCCCCGCCACGCACCCGTAACTCACATATTTCAGCCAGACCAGATTCAACCGTGCCTCCTCACATGCGCCTGCTGGTGTGCAATTGTATCTCTGGCGCCGTCTTGCCTCTCCACGCTCGGCAACGAATCCCGTCCGCGACCGTCGGGAGCACCACGCGAAGGCGTTCCCACGCATTTACTGCTTCGCATACTCCTCCCGTTGGTCGGCACAGAACTCCTTTGCGACTATCGGGAGCACCACGCGAAGGCGTTCCCACGCCTTTACTGCTTCGCATACTCCTCCCGTTGGTCGGCACAGAACTCCTTTGCGACCATCGGGAGCACCACGCGAAGCGGTATACGCGTCACGAAGTGACCGGCAGGACAGTCTTTATCGGCTCCTAAGACCTAGTACACTGGAAATAGCGCCTTTCGCGCTCAGGAGAGTGATTTTGTCACAGCGCACCTTCAGCATCATCAAGCCCGACGCCGTCCGCAGCGGCCACACCGGCGCTATTCTCGCAGACATTGAAAAGGCCGGCTTCAAGATCGTCGCCATCAAGCGCATGTCCATCTCGAAGGCCCAGGCCGAAGGCTTCTACTACGTGCATGCCGCCCGCCCCTTCTTCGGCGAGCTCACCGAGTTCATGAGCTCCGGCCCCATCTTCCCCATGGTCCTCGAAAAGGAAAACGCCATCGCCGACCTGCGCAAACTGATGGGCGCCACCGATCCCTCCAAGGCCGAGCCCGGCACCATCCGCAAGAAGTTCGCCGCCTCCATCGGCGAAAACGCCATCCACGGCTCCGACGCCGAAGACACCGCCGCCTTCGAAATCGGCTACTTCTTCGCCGGCATCGAACTGAAGTAAGTTCTCAGTGCTCAGTTCTCAGTTGTCAGTCGAAAAACTGGCGGCTCAGCATCTGAGAATCTGCGTGCAGCCGCTCGGCGACAAGATACTTGCAATCGCTCGCAACTGAGAACTGACAACTGAGAACTGACAACTGAGAACTGACAACTGAACTTATGCCCCTCATCCTCCCCCCCGGCCCCTTCCGCGCCCTCCTGTTCGACTGCGACGGCACCATCGCCGACTCCATGCCGCTGCACTACATCGCGTGGAAGCAGGCGCTGGCCGAGTGGAACTGCGTGTTCCCCGAGGACGTCTTTTACGCCTGGGGTGGCATGCCCGCCGCCGAGATCGTCGCCACCCTCGGCGCGCAGCAGGGAATCGCGATGCCCGCCGAAGAGGTCGCGCATCGCAAGGAGCTGCTCTACTACGAGCTTCTCCCGCAACTCCAACCCGTCCCCGAAGTCCTCGAGCAGATCAACCTCAACTGGAGCCGCAACGGCAGCCGTCTCCCCATGGCCGTCGTCTCCGGCAGCACCCGCGACTCGGTCACCCGCTCGCTCGAGATCCTCGGCCTCCAGGACCGCTTCGACACCCTCGTCTGCGCCGGCGATTACACCCGCAGCAAGCCCGACCCCGAACCCTTCCTCACCGCTGCCGCCCGCCTCGGCGTCGCCCCTTCCGCCTGCCTCGTCTTCGAAGACACCGACATGGGCGTCGCCGCCGCCACCGCCGCCGGCATGGCCAGCGTCAAAATCCTCCAGCCCTGGCAACGAAGTTCTTAGTTCTCAGTTCTCAGTTGCCGGGCACCCGATTTCAGCAGGCCGCGCCTGATCTCGTCGGTCAGGTACCTCCCGAGTGCGCTCAACATCCTGCCTATCTCTTCAGAGAGCGCCTCCAGCTTGTCGCACTTCGCCCCGTTCCCGAACCCCAGTTGCCGGGCAATCACAAGTTGCGTTTGTAACTCGCAGTTGCTTCCGCGAGCAAGTTTCACAAACTGCCGAAAATCCCGCTTCGTCCCGCGCGCAGACCCTTCGGCGATGTTGCTGGCGACCGAAACGGATGCGCGGCGCATCTGTGCAGTCAGGCCGTAGGTCTCTTCCTTTGGAAACTCCACCGTGAATCCATAGATAGATACCGTAAGCTCGATGGCTTTCTTCCAAACCTTCAAATCGCGAAACGACTGTGCCATACTGCCTTTCCTGAGACCTGAGAACTGAGAACTGAGACAACTCTGAGAACTGAGAACTGAGAACTGAGAACTGAAAACTGAGAACCAGCCCCTACTTCACAAACAGCCCCAGATCAATCGCGTCCCCCATCGCCTTGTACCCCGGATCGCTCGGATGCAGATGGTCGCCATGGTCGTACGCGGGCAGGAACACCGCGGGATTGGCCGGGTCCTGCGTCGCCTTGTCGAAGTCGATAAACCCATCGATCTGGCTACTCGTCCGAATCCACTTGTTCAGCGCCTGCCGCACCTCTTCGCCCGCCGGCGACATGTACCCTGCTCCCGTGTACGGCGTCAGCGTCGCCATATACACCTTGATCCCGTGCATGTGCGCGCGTTCCACCATCTGCACGTAGCCGGCAATCAAGTCGTCGGCGCTGACCACGTCATACGCGTTACGCGGCGCATACGCGTGGCCAATGTCGTTGATGGCCTCCAGGATGATCACGTACTTCACGCCTGCCTGCGCAATCACGTCGCGATCGAATCGCGCCAGCGCACTCGGTCCGGTGTTGTCGTGCAGAATGCGGTTTCCGCCAATCCCTTCATTCAGCACACCGATGCCCGCGGTCTTCGGATTTGCGACCAGCCGCCGTGCCAGCTCATCCGGCCAGCGCGCATTCTGGTTCAGCGCCGCAAACGCGCCATCCGTAATGCTGTCGCCAAACGCCACCACGGCCGCGTCCTGCGCCGGCACCTTCACGTCGACCCCCTTCACAAACGGCCACGACCGGATCTCCGTCGGATCGTCCAGCGTCTTCGCGCCCACTACGTTGCCCGGCGCGGTATAGCTGGTCTGGTCCGCCCCGCCATGCTGCGAGAGGTGGGTGATCGTCTGCGCGGGCAGAAAGAAGCTGATCGCCAGGTCGCTCTCCGCCGGCACGCTCACCGTGGCCGGATCGCTCACCACCAGCGCGCCCGGAGGAATAATCACCTGCGTGCGCCCGCCAAACGTCAGCCCGGCGGCCGACACCAGATTGATCGTGCTCCCGCCCTGGCTCACCCCCACATGCGCCGCGCCAATCGTCAGCGGCTCCGTGCCGAACTCATTGGTAAACACCACCCGCACCACCGGCCCGCCGATGGTCAGATGCACAATCTCGCGCACCGTCGTGTCGGTCACGCCGTAAACGAACGCCGGCGGACGCCCAGGCACGGCGGCAGCCGGGGCCGCGGGCGGCGTAGCCGGAGCCGCTGCGGGAGCCGGCGTCGCCGCCGCTGCGCCTCCGGGTGCCGGTGCAGCCGTCAGGATCGGCATCGGCCGGCCATTGTTCGCGGCCATGGGCGCCGTCGCCCACGTGCCCACCCAGTGATCCGGTGGCTTCGGGGCTGCGGGTGAGGTTGCGGTGAGGGCGAACAGCAGAATCAGGCTGGGCAGTGTGGTGGCGCGCGCGTATCGGTTCACAGGAGTCAATTAACCTCGGAAAAAAGTTTCAGCCGCACCATATTACGCCGCTTTGGCCCAACCGCGGGCCCGCGCTTGGGTGCCCCGCCGCCCTTCACGTATAGTGGGCGGTGCGGACAACACACGCCGGCCGTTGTACGTTCTCCGTTCTTCGTTGCAACGACACCCGCGAAGACTTTGCCTCAGGCAACAATCGCGCCCGGCAACGGACAACGAACCACGGAGAACGGACAACCACGAGGAACAATGACGATGCGATTTGCGAAGGTGATGGTGCTATCCATGATGACTACGTTGGGAGTGCAGGGAGCAGTAGCTGCGGTTGCCGTAACCAGGGCCGATTTCGGCAAGCTGCCCGATGGCCGGGCCGCCGAGGTGTACACCCTCAAGAACGCCGACCTCGAAGTCAGGATCGCCACCTACGGCGCGCGCATCGTCTCCCTCAAAACCAGGGACCGCGACGGCAAAGTCGCCGACGTCGTCCTCGGCTACAGCTCCGTCGACGGCTACGTCGCCGAAGCAGCCGCCGGCTCCAAGACCTACTTCGGCTCCATCGTCGGCCGCTACGGCAACCGTATCCGCGCCGGCAAGTTCTCCATCGACGGCCACGCCTACCAGGTCCCGCCGAACAATAACGGCAACGCCCTCCACGGCGGCCCGCACGGCTTCGACGAACAGCTCTGGACCGGCAAGGAGATCCCCAACGGCGTCGAAATGTCCCTTATCTCGCCCGACGGCGACATGGGCTTCCCCGGAACCCTCACCGTGCACGTCCGCTACACCCTGGCCGACGCCGCCCTGCACATCAACTACTCCGCCACCACCGACAAGCCCACCGTCACCAACCTCACCAACCACGCCTACTTCAACCTCTCCGGCGAAGGCTCCGGCACCATCCTCGGCGAAATCCTCACCCTCAACGCCGACGCCTACACCCCGGTCGACTCCGGCCTCATCCCCGTCGGCGGCCCGCAACCCGTCGCCGGCACGCCCTTCGACTTCCGCAAGCCCACCGAGATCGGCGCGCGCATCAACCAGCCTAATCAGCAGCTCAAGATCGCCGGCGGCTACGACCACAACTGGGTCCTCAACGGCCCCAACGGCACCCTGAAGCTCGCCGCCCGCCTCTACGATCCCAAATCCGGCCGCGTCCTCACCGTCTCCACCACCCAGCCCGGCGTCCAGTTCTATACCGGCAACTTCCTCGACGGCTCCTACAAGGGCGTCTCCGGCGTCGCCTACACCCGGAACTCCGGCCTCTGCCTGGAGACCCAGCACTTCCCCGACTCGCCCAACCAGCCCGCCTTCCCCAGCACGCTGCTCAAGCCCGGCGAAACCCTCCACACCGAAACCATCTTCGCCTTCTCCACCCAGAAGTGAAGCAGTTGTACGTGTTACGCTCTACGTCGTTCGTTCAACGCTCTCAGTTGTTCGTTCAACGCTCTAAGTTGTTCCTTCAACGCTCTCAGTTGTTCGTTCAACGGTCTAATTTGTTTGCAGCGTCCACGTCTTCTTGTTGCGCGTCATTCTGACTCGAAGAGTCAGAATCCCTGTATTTGCCTTCCAACGAACAACGAACAACGAACAACGAACAACGAACAACGTACAACGTACAACGTACAACGGACAACGCAAAACGGACCCCTCACCGCCCCAGCTTCCTCTGCAAATCCCCCGCGATCAGCTTCCCGTGGAACCTTCCGTTCTCGATAAAAATCTCATTCGTCCGCTCGCCCGCCACAATCACCCCACCCAGATAAATCCCCGGCACATTCGATTCCAGCGTCGCCGGATCGCACACCGGGCAGCGGTCGTTCGAGTCGTCCAGCCGCACCCCCAGCCGCTCGATAAAGTCGAAGTCCGGGTGATATCCCGTCAGCGCAAACACAAAATGATTCGCCAGCGTCACCGCGCCCTCCGGCGTCGCCAGCGTCACCTCGTCTTCGGTGATATTGGTAACCGTCGACGAAAAGTGCGCCTTGATCTCGCCGTTCTTGATGCGGTTGTGGATGTCCGGCAGGATCCAGTACTTCACATGCCGGTGCATCTCCGCCCCGCGATGCACCAGCGTCACCCGCGCCCCGTGCCGCCACAGGTCCAGCGCCGCAATCGCCGCCGAATTCTTCCCCCCGATCACCAGCACATCCAGCCCGAAGTACGGATGCGGCTCGTGGTAGTAGTGCTTCACCTTGCTCAGTTCTTCGCCGGGAATCTCCAGGTAATTTGGCAGATCGTAATACCCCGTCGCCAGCACCAGCTTGCGCGCGCGATGCACGATCGCCCGTCCGAACCGGTCCACCGTGTGCACCGCAAAATCCCCATCCGCGCCGGTCACCCGCTCCACCGTCTCATACTGGCGCACGTCCAGCCGGTAGTGCTCCGCCACCTTGCGGTAGTATTCCAGCGCCTCACTCCGCGTCGGCTTCTGGTTGGGGCTGGAAAACGGCATGTCGCCAATCTCCAGCAGCTCCGGCGTGGTGAAGAACGTCATGTGCGCCGGATAGTGAAACAGCGAGTTGCACAGGCAGCCCTTGTCCACCAGCACCGCCTTGAACCCCGCCCGCTGCGCCTCAATCGCGCACGCCATCCCCGTCGGCCCCGCGCCGATCACCAGCAAATCGTATTTCGTGGATTCAGTTGAAGAAAGTTCCGCGTGCGCGCCGTCGCCCATGGGTCGATTCTACCCAAACGAAATTCCGTGCCGGCAGCCGCCAGCCGAATTCCGTACCGGCCAGCGGGAGCACCGCGCGAAGCTCGGCACAAGTCACAAAGGGACCGCCGCCCGCGCAGGGCGCCCGTCCGGCAGGACTCTGCCTGAAGCTCTTGAACCTACAGGTCGACCAGCTTGTGTGCGATCGAGAACAGCGCCAGCTCCAGCCGCGTCGACACACCCGTCTTGTCGAACACATTCGACAGGTGCCGCTTCACCGTCTCCTCGCTGATCGAGAACTGTTTGGCGATGTCGCGGTTGCTGCAGCCTTCCACGATGCACGTCACCACTTCCAGCTCCCGTGGCGTCAGCCCGTAGGTCTTGCGCTCGGGCACCGCCGCCGCCTTCGCCATCAGCTCCTGCAGCGCCTTCACCAGGTTGGCCACGCGTTCGCCGCCAATCCAGTAGTCGCCGCCCAGCACCGCGCGCAGCGCGTTGCTCAGGTCGCCCACCACCGAATCCTTCAGCACAATCCCGCGCGCGCCGATCTGCAGCGCCTCGATAATCTGCTGCGACGTGATCGTGCTCGTCAGCAGCACAATCTTCACCCGCGGCGACTTGGTCATGATCGCCCGCATGGCCTCCAGGCCCGGCAGCCGCGGCATGGCCACATCCAGCAGCAGAATATCCGGCTCCAGTTCCAGCGTCTGCGTAATCGCGTCGTCGCCGTCTTCCGCTTCGCCGACCACTTCAAAGCCGGGCTCGTTCAGCAGCATGTTGCGCACGCCGAAACGGACGACGGGATGATCGTCGGCCACGACGATGCGGATGGGCGCCACACTGGTGGACGTAGAGGCGGACTTCTTTTGCGCTTGCTGACTCATTCTGACTAACCTCGCACAGCTCCGCTGTGAGATATCGAGCTTCAGACACGTGACCCCAGCATACGCTCAAGCCGGTCGCACGCAGCCGCCAACTCATCTAGAGGTTAACCTCCGCAGCGCCTGCCAGGCCCTTCTTTTCCAGCTCCGCCGCCATCCCGTGCAGTTCGGCCGCGCCCAGCATGCCGCAGCTTCCTTTGATCGAATGCGCCTCGCGCACAAACTTCGCCGCATCCTGCTCGTCCGCCAGCCTGCGCATCGTTGCAATGCGCAAACGCGCATCGTTCAAGCACATCGCGTACATCTCCTGCATCTGTGGCGCAGGCATCGACGCCGCCAGTTGCCGATAAATCTTCTCGTTCAGCACCGGAACCCCGGAGATAGATTCGCCAGCGGGCGCGTCTTGGACCTGGTCGTCCATACCCTTCTTGGATGCCGTATTTGGCACGGACGCAGCAATCGACACCAGTTTCGCCCCCGTCATCCCCGTCCGCGCCGGGCCGGCCACCACCACCCACTTCTCCCGCTTGGCCGGAGCCGCCGCCGCCGTTCGCTCGCTCCGCCCCGCCAGCGCCGCCGCAATCGCCTCTATCTTGAACGGCTTCAGCAGGAATCCATCGAAGCTCGCAACCGCCTTGTCCGCCGGCTGGCTTCCGCTCATCGCCAGCAGCAGGGTTCGCTTGCCGCACGCGCGCCGCAGCTTTCCCGCCAGCCGCGCCCCGCTCAGCCCCGGCATCTGCACGTCGGCCAGCACCACCCCCGGCGCAGGTCCGCCCTGCTGGATCAGCGCCAGCGCCGCCTCGCCGGAATCCGCCGTCTCCACCGCGTAGCCTTCTGCCTCCAGCAACACCCCCAGCAACTCGCGGCTCATCGCGTCGTCGTCAACCACCAGCACCCGCACCGGGATGGAATCAGCCTTCATGCTTGCCCCGCAAGACTACCAAGCCAACCCCACCAGCGCCACCACCCGCCCGATTCCCATGGCCCTCCCGCCTCCCAGGCGTTACAGTAGTGGCCATGGCAATCGGGGACGATCCGGAACCTCTGGGCAGCCCAGGCACAAACCAGGCGAACTCTCAGTTGACGGCCCTTGAGGAACGCATTGCCCGCCTCGAGCGCGAGCTCGCCGGCCTGCAACTCGAAGTCGCCTCGCAGGCAGCCGCTCCCAAGCTCGCCGAACCCCTCGTCCCCGCAGCACCGCCGCCGCCAATTCCTTCGCGGCCGGACACGTCCGCATCTTCGTCCGCTGCCCGGCCGCTCACCTCCGACGCCTGGGCTTCCGTCCGCCCCATCCCCGCCCACATTCCCGAATCGCGCGACTCGCTCGAAAGCCGTCTCGGTTCGCAGTTCTTCAACCGCATTGCCATCGTCCTGCTCCTCATCGGCACCGCCTACGGAATGAAGTGGAGCGTGGATCACGGCTGGATCGGTCCCACCGGCCGCGTCATCCTCGGCCTCATCGCCGGCGCCGCCCTGGTCGTCTGGTCCGAGCGCTTCCGCAGCAAAGGCTTCGCCGCCTTTTCCTACTCGCTCAAGGCGGTCGGCTCCGGAGTCCTCTATCTCTCGCTCTGGGCCGCGTTCCACCTCTATGGCCTGCTGCCCTCCAGCGTCGCCCTCGCTCTCATGGTCCTCGTCACCGCGTGGAACGCCTACATGGCCTGGGCGCAGGACTCCGAACTGCTCGCCGTCTACGCTCTCGCCGGCGGCTTTGCCACTCCCATGCTGCTCTCCTCCGGCGGCAACCACGAGCTTTTTCTCTTCACCTATCTCCTGGCCATCGACGTCGCCACCGTTGCACTCGTGCGCCTGCGCCACTTCCCGCGTCTGCTCATCGGCGCGTTCCCGCTCACCGTCCTCTACTTCACCGGCTGGTACGCGTCGTTCTATTCTCCCGATCAACTCGCGCCCACCTCCGCCTTCCTTCTTCTCTTTGCCGCAACCTTCGCTGGCGTTCCCCTGGCTCCAGCCGCGGACGAGGACCCATCCGCATCCCCCGCCCGCCCGCGCAGCACCCTGCTCGAAGACATCCTCCTGCCGCTCGCCAACGCCGCCTTCGCCGCCCTCGCCGGCTATTGCTTGCTGCAGTACTCCGGCGACCACGCCCTGCTTCCGTGGCTGATGGTCGCGCTCGCCGCGGCGTATCTGGCTCTGATGCGCGCGCCGCAGACGGCCGTGGCCTCCGCCATTCACCTCTCGCTCGCCATCGTTCTCCTCACCATCGCCATCCCGCTTAAGGCCAGCGGCCATTGGATCACCGTCACCTGGCTCGTCGAAGGCCTCGCCCTCGTCTGGGTCGCCACTCGCCTCGGCGCCGGCTACGCCCCCCGAACCCTGCGCTGGCTCGGCGTCGCATCGCTCGCCCTCGGCTTCGGCGGCGTCACCGTCCATCTCCTCGGCGTCGCGCAGGAATTCGACGTCTCCTTCCTCAACAAGGGCACCGGCACGGCGCTCACCGCCATCGCCCTATTCGCCGCCGCAGCCTGGCTGTCCCTGCGCGCCGCCATCGACACCCCCGACGCCCCAAAGTACCAGCACGACAACCCCTGGAGCCGCACCGCCATGGGAGCCTTCCTCCTCATCGCCATGACCGCCCTGCTGCTCACCCTGCGCGAGCTCGGCGCCTCCTGGTTCGGCGGCTACTCCTCCTACCCTCATCCCCCATTCCAATCCGCCGACTTCGCCATGGCCTTGCTCGCCCTCGCCATCTTCGCCGGCGTCGTTGCCGTCTCGCTGCAAATCGCCCGCCAGCGCACCACCGAGTCCTTCTGGATCAACTGCGCCGCGCTCTCCACCATCGCCTTCAACCTCATCGCCATCTTCACCGGCGTCCGCGAGATCATCGCCGTCTGGGGCATCTCCACCGCTCTCGCCCCCGACGCCGGCCTGCAGCAGGCCCTCGCCATCTCCGCCTTCCTCATGCTCTACGGCGCGGCTTTGCTCGCCGCCGGATTCTGGAAGCGCAGCAGCTTCCTCCGCTGGCAGGCCTTGCTGCTGCTGCTCTTCACCATCTGCAAGACCTTCCTCTACGACATGCGCAATCTCAGCCAGGGATACCGCGTCGTCAGCTTCCTCGGCCTCGGCGCGCTGCTGCTGGCCATCAGCTTCGCCTACCAGAAAGACTGGCTGCACCTGCGTGAGCCGGATGCGAATCCCGCCGCCGGCCAGGCCCAGGACACCAGCTCCGGGGCCGCAAAATGAAGGCCGCGGTCTTTCTCGCACTTTCCTCTGGCAAGCCGCCCCGGCCAACGAACCGCCCGTCGCGCAGCCCCAATATCTGCGTTACGTCCGCGCGCTCCATCTCGCGCCCGGCACTGGCCAGGCCTGCGCCGTGCTGGACGCGCCCATCTTTCCCCACGCCGCGCCCTCCCTCATCGACCTCCGCGTCTTTCCCTCCGGCCCCGCCCCGCGCGAGGTCCCCTACGCCATCACCATGAGCGAAGCCGTCACCGAGGAGACCCAGCCGGCGCGCCTGCTCAACCTCGGCAGCGAAGGCGGCCGCATCGCCTTCGACCTCGAAATGCCCGACCGCGCCTATACCGCCGTCTCGCTCACCCTCGACCCATCCGTCCACAACTTTATTGCAACCGCCACGGTTACAGGTTCGGACGCGCCCGGCAGCGCCGCCAAATCCACCGCGCTCGGCTCCTTCACCCTCTTCGATCTCGCCTCCCAGCGCCTCTCCCGTTCCACCACGCTGCCGCTCGAGGAATCCACCTTCCGCTACCTCCACATCGTCCTCTCCATCTCGCCCGCGCCCGGTGCCGCGCCCGGCGCTTCACCCGCGTTTCCGCCGGCCATCGTCCAGGGCGCCGAGGTCCCGCCCAGCCGCGAGGAGCAAATCCTCTACACCACCGTCGCCGAAACCGCCGCCATCACCACCCTCGGCCGCGAAAGCCACGCCGCCTTCGCCCTCCCCGCCCGCGTTCCCGTCGAGCGTGTCGCAGTCGTGCTCGCGCCCGGCTTCAAAGCCAACTTCAGCCGCGACCTCCGCGTCACCGCCACCGCCGACGCGCCGCCCCAAGGCGCAGCCAATCGACCCGCCTCTACCGCCGAAGGCGACATCGCGGACGACCAGCGCGCGCCTCTGCCGGAAACCATTACCGGAACCATTCTCCGCGTGCGTGCCAACCAGGCCGGCCGCGAAATTAATTCCGAGCAACTCACCATCCCCGCCATTCTCGGAGCCAACCTCCAGCGTTCCGCCAAAGTCGACGTCGCCATCGAAAACGGCGACGACCAGCCCCTCCCGATCGCTGCGGTCCGCCTCGAAATGCGCCAGCGCGAGCTCTGCTTCGATGCCGACGCCGCCGCCCATGGCGCGGCCCTCGCGCTCTATTACGGCGATCCCGCCCTCGCCGCTCCGGTCTACGACTACGAGCGCCTCTTCGTCGCCGCCGACAAACCCCTCGCCGCGCAGCTCGGCCCGGAGCAGCCCAACCCCCAGTTCACCCCCCGGCCCGTCGCGCCCCTCCCCTTCACCGAGCGCCATCCCCAGGTCCTCTGGATCGCCCTCATCCTCGCCATCTGCGCCCTCGGCGCCGTCGCCCTCAAATCCGCCCGCAACGTCGGCAAATAACTCCCTCGCCACTCACTCACTCGCCACGGAACGTCATTCGCGACCATCGGGAGCGCCGCCGCGAAGCCCAATACGTGTCACGAAGTGACCCAACGGGAGGACCACGCGAAGCAGTAAAAAGGCGTGCGAACGCCCGCCGCCCGCAGGGCGCCCGTCCGGCAGGACCATCCTTGCAATCCCTTACCGCAACGCCGTGTCGACTTCCTTGTAATAATCCGGCGCCTTCAGAATCTCGCGCGGCTTCGATCCATCCGCCGGGCCCACCAGCCCATCGCGTTCCATCATGTCGATCAGGTGCGCCGCGCGTCCGTAGCCAATACGTAACCGCCGCTGTAGCAGACTCGTGCTCGCCTTGCCAAACTCAAACACCAGCCGCACCGCGTCGTCGAACAGGTCGTCGTCGGCTTCGTCACCGTCGCCGCCCGCCGTCTCTTTGCCGGCCTCGTCCTTCGGCCCTTCCAGGAAGCCGTGCACGTATTCCGCCTCGCCCTGCTGCTTCCAGAACTCCGTCACCGCCGAGATTTCTTTTTCGGTTACAAATGGTGCGTGCAGCCGATGCACCCGGCTGGTCCCCGGCGGCAGGTACAGCATGTCGCCCTTGCCCAGCAGGCTCTCCGCGCCGTTCGAGTCGATGATCGTCCGCGAATCCACCTTGGTCGCCAGCCGGAAGCTGATGCGCGTCGGAATATTCGCCTTGATCAACCCCGTGATCACATCCACCGACGGCCGCTGCGTCGCCAGCACCAGGTGGATGCCCACCGCGCGCGCCATCTGCGCCAGCCGCGTGATCGATTCCTCCACATTCGCCCGGTCCAGCATCATCAGGTCGGCCAGCTCGTCGATGATGATGATGATGTACGGCAGCGGCTCCTGGTCCGCATCGTCGAACAGATAATCGCTGCCGTTATCGAACAGCTTGTTGAACTGATCGATATTGCGCACATGGTTGGCCGCCAGCAGTTTCAGCCGCCGCTCCATCTCGCGCACCGCGTTGCGCAGCGCATTCGCCGCCAGCTTCGCCTCGGTGATGATCGGCGTAAACAGGTGCGGGATGCCTTCGTACATCCCCAGTTCCACCCGCTTCGGATCGACCAGGATCATCCGCACCTGCTCCGGCGTCGACTTGAACAGCACGCTCATGATCATCGCGTTGATCGCCACCGACTTGCCCGAGCCCGTCGATCCCGCGATCAGCACATGCGGCATCGCCGCCAGGTCCGCCGTCACAATCCGCCCGTTGATATCTTTGCCCAGCGCGATCGCCAGCTTGCTCTTGCTCTGCGCAAACGATTCGCACTCCACCACGTCGCGCAGCCAGATGGTCTCGCGCCCATGGTTCGGCACCTGGATGCCCACCGTCGATTTGCCCGGCATGCGCTCGATCAGGATCGATTCGGCCGCCATCGCCAGGCACAGATCGTCCGCCAGCCCGGTCACGCGCGAATACTTCACCCCCGCGTCCGGCCGGAACTCAAACGTCGTCACCACCGGCCCCGGATTGATCTGCGTCACCTGCCCGTCGACGCCGAACTCCGCGCACTTCGTCACCAGCGTCCGCGCCTCGTCGCGCAGCGCCTGCTCCCGCACCACCGCCACCTCGTCCGAGCGGTAGAGCAGGGAAGACGGCGGCAATTTGTAACCGCGAATGGACTTTGGCGTAATCGTCACCGGCTTGATGTCCGCATCCGCCCGCTTGCCGAAGGAAATCGTCTGCGCCTGCACCGGCGCCGGCGCAGCCGCCGGGACCGCCACCGGCCTGGGCGCTTCCGCCTTCGCCGCGCGCGTCTGCGGCACCCGCGCCGGAGGCAGCTCCGGCAGTTCCAGCCGCGGATTCTCATTCGCCTCGCGCACCGGCGCCGCCGCCGCCGCCAGCGCCTCCGCATACGGAGCGGCTGCTGCTGCCGCCGTGCTCAGCGGCGTCACCGGCGGCGCATCCACATTCGTCCGCGGCATCGATTGCCACACCGAAGCCGGCGCATCCGCCGTTTGCTCCGCGGCAGGCTCGGGCTCGACCGCCGCAGCCCGCCTGCGCTTGCGCCCCCACCATCCAAACAGGCCGCCCAGCAGCGTGGTCGGCTCGGCCGTCTGCGCGGCGCGCTCGCGTTCCAGGTCGGTCGCCGCCTGTTCCAGGCTGTGTTCGCGCTTGCTGGCAAACACCCCGGCCGCCGGCTCAACCGGCCGTTCCTGCTGGTCCAGTCCGCGCTTCTCCGCCTTGGCCACCGCGCGCTGAATCCGCCAGTCCTGAATCCTCTCGTGCATCCTCCGCACAAACGAAAAATGCGACTCCACCCACTCGCTCGCAGTGTGGAACGTAAACGTGGTGGCCAGGTACAGCGACAGCACCACCATCAGTGCCAGCACAATCGTCGCGCCCGGCAGGTTCAGGTAGTGCACCATCGCGTCCGCCAGCAGCCGCCCGGTCACGCCCTCCAGCGGCAGCGCGTGGCGCCAGTAAATCGTATGCGGCAGCAGCCCGATCGCCGCCGGCGCAAAGATCACCCACAGTCCCAGCCCGAGAAACCGCGCCGTCGCCGCGCCCGAAGGACGCTGCCGCACCCAGCACCAGCCCAGCCGCCCCAGCAGAATCGGCAGCAGGAATACCGCAATGCCGATGGTCTGCAGCATCGCGTCCGCCAGCCACGCGCCCACCAGCCCGGTCCAGTTGTGCGTCTGCCCGTGCAGCTCCGCTCCCAGCCGCGCGCCCAGCCCCGCACCGGCCCGCGCCGTCGCGCCATAGCCGCCAACCGTATCGGCCGAGGGGTCGGCCGGCGAGTACGTCGCCAGCGCCAGAAACAGCATTACCGCGCACCCCAGCACCACGAGCCCAAGGATCTCGTTGAGTCGCCGGTTGCGGGTTGGAGTCGAGACCAGCCTGAGTGGTTTCATCGGGGAACGCGGACCCGTTCGTGCCCGGCGTCATGGCACGCTAAATCGAGGGGCCGGGACCGCCAGAGCTACCCCGATTATCCCAGAGCGCAAGCAGGAAATCCGAACAGTCCAGTGGGGGGACTCAGGATGCATACCACCGCGTTATCCGCTCCCCACGCCCCACCGGAACGCGCTAAGCCCGCTGCATCCGCCCCAGCCCCGCCACCGCCAGGCCCTCTGCCGGCGCCTCCAGGCTCGATCGCTTCTTGCTGTCCGGGGTCAGCGTCAGCGTCTGCTGCTTCTTGTCGCGCATCACCACAATCGTCAGCGGCCGCCCGTGGCTGTTCTTGATCGCCTTCACCCAGTCATTCGTGTTGGCCACCGGCTTCGCATTCGCCGCCACCACCACGTCGCCCGCGCGCATCCCGGCCAGCGCCGCCGGAGAATTCGCCGCCACGCTGCGCACCAGCAGGCCCGCACCGCTGGCCACGCCAAAGTAGCCCGCCAGTTGCGTGCTCATCTTCTCCAGCATCGCCCCCGTGTACGACGGACTCATCAGGATCGTTCCAATAAAGCTGTTGCCCCGCACCGCCGGCGAGGTCGTCGCCGAACTGGCGGAGAAATCCCCGCCCGCATTGTCCGCCGCTGCCGGCGGCGGTTCCGGGACCGTCAAATGCTGCTCCCATGCCTGCCGTTCCACTTCTTCGCGGTTGGCCAGTTGCGTGGTCACCGTCATTTGCTGGCCGTCGCGGCTCACCAGCAGCGTAATCGTTCTCCCCGCCGGGCTTTCATGCAGCAGCTTGCGAATCTGGTCTCCGCCGTCGATCGCCTGCCCGTTCATCTGCAGCACCACATCGTGTTCGCGCAGGCCCGCCTTGCCCGCCGGAGCATCATGGTCCACCAGGATGATCTCTGCGCCGCGTGCCTCTTTCAGCTTCAGCGTCGCCAGTTGGTCCGCCGGAACGTCGCGCACATCCACGCCCAGGTAGCCTTGCGTGGCGTGCGCCGTCCCCGGGCCGGAACCGCTGAACAGGAACAGTGCACTGCCGTCCGCATCCACCGCGGAGCCCCCATTGCCCCACGCCCGGGCGCTTCGCGGAGCCGCGGTCGTAGCGGCCAGCAGAATCAGCCCATATCCGAATGCCCTTTTCATCGCATCGTCGCCTCTTAAGTCGTTCAACCCTGCCCGGCCCAGCGGCAAACCATTCTAATCCTCGGCTTGCGTCTACTGGATGTTCGCCGATCCCTGCAGCAACTGCGTGCTGACCGTGCGAATATACGGGTTCACGTCCGTAGTCGATACCGTCCGCATCACCTGGCGCACGCTCGAGTCCGATTCCACCGGCTCCAGCAGGCTGATCGCCTGCGTCCGCACCGTCGCATTCGAATCGTGCATCAGCGCCTCCAGCACCCCGTCGCGCACCCGCTGGTCCTCGGCCACGTACGGCTGCAGTCCCTCCAGCGCCTTCAGCCGCACCGCTGGATTCTTGTCGTAGCGCAAGCTCACCAGCAGCGCGTCGCGGATGCCGTTGCCGTTTGGCCCGGCAACGCACTGGTGGCCCGTCCGGCACTCGTTCGCCAGCAGCGCCACCGAGTCCGTGCGCACCCCATTGTTCGCAAACGACTTCATCCCGATCATCAGCAGTTGCCGGATCTGCGGGTCGTCCAGCGATCCCTGCACCGTCTCCGGAACCACCCGGTTGTACGTCACCTGCACCACCTCCGAGTTCGGCGTCCGCACTATCCCGCTGATATCCGCAATCGTGCCGTTGGTGGTGTTGCTCAGCACCACCGTCGAGGGCAGCTTGTGCCCGTGCGCCACCTGGTAGCTGTTCAAGGACATTCCCCCCAGCACGCCCGCGCCCACCAGCAGCGTCGCCAGCGCCGGCGCGCTCTGCAAATGCCCCAGCCACGCAAACAGATGGCTGCGCAGCCGCGTCAGGATGCCGTGCGGCGGAATCGTGTCCAGCTCTTCATCCAGCCGCATCCGCGCCTGCGCCACCAGGTTCGGCGAGGGCTCCGCCACCGGCATGTACGCCAAAGCCTCGTGCATCGCCAGCAACGCCTTCAGCTCGCGATTGCACCCTTCGCACTCGGCCAGATGCTCTTCCAGCGACGCCATCTGTTCGTCCGGCAGTTCGCCATAGGTCACAAGAACGATTTGCTGCTGCGCCTTTTCGCACTTCATCGCGGTACCTCAACCAGCCTCAAAAAATTGCCTCGTCCCATTCCATCGGGTCTGTCGCCCGTCTCTCTTCTCGTGCTTCCAACTCGCACCTAACAACTAGCAACTAGCAACTAACAACTAGCAACTCGCAACCAACAACTCCCTACTGCCCCTTCAACTCCGCCAAATTCGCCCGCAGCTTCCGCGTCGCCCGGAACAGCGTATTCTTCGCCGTCTCCTCGGTCGTGCTCAGCATCTCCCCAATGGTCCGCAGCTTCAATCCCTGGTAATGCTTCAGCTCGAACACCATGCGCTCCCGCGGCGTCAGCTTTCCCAGCGCCTCGTTGATGCTCTGCGCCATCCGCTTGCGGTCCAGCTCCCGCGCCGGGTTCGCCATCGACCGCACATCCGAAATGTTCGCCATCAGGTCCAGCTCGTCGCCGCGCGCGTCCAGCACCGTCGCCGGATCCTCCCGGCGGCTCTTCCTCCGGCGCAGGTGGTCCAGGCACAAATTCGTCACAATCCGGTACAGCCACGTGTAAAACGAGCACTCGAACCGGAAGTTCCCCAGGTGCCGGTACGCCTTCAGGAACGCCTCCTGGTGCACGTCCTGCGCATCCTGTTCGTTGCCCAGCATGTGCAGCGCCAGCCGCAGCACCGACTGGTCATATCGCCGCACCAGCGAGTCGAACGCCGTCCGGTCGCCGTGCTGCGCCTCCCGGATCAGCTCGTCGTCCTCGGTCCGCTGCAGCGCGCGCGCGTCCAGTTGCGCCTGGGTCAGCCGGCCGCCGTTCCTGTCCACCTTGGTCCCGGGTTGCGCCGCCGCCTTTGGCATCGTTGGGGACGATTCTATCGCCCCCGGCACCGTCGCGCCCACCGCGACCGCCGCATCCAGCAATGCCGACGGGCGTGCCGCCGGCGCAAATGCACCCACGCCCCGCTTCCGCGCACTCCCCGCAATCGCCGATAGCACCGGCGCCAGCTCGCCGCCGGCTTCCAGGCTCAAAGCATCTGAATTCATCGTTTCCGACTCCGGAGTCAGGAAATGGTTTCACTTCAATAGACCCCCGCCCCGGCAAAAGGTAAGCCGAAAAGTTCCCAGTCCCCAGTCCCCAGTTCCCAGTCCCCAGTCCCCAGTTCTCAGTTCCCAGTTCTCAGGAAAACCGCCGCCCTTCCCCCGCCCCTGGCTCCTAGCAATGCCTAGCACCTAGCAACTAGCAACTGAGAACTGAGAACTCACACCTTCGAACTGAGTAAACTCACCCTATGCCCTCACGCACCACCCCTCCCAGCCTCTTCCCCCCGCCTCAACCCTCTTCCGGTCCTTGGATCACCGCCCACTGCGACGGCGGCGCCCGCGGCAATCCCGGTCCCGCCGGCTTCGGAGCCCTCATCCAGGACACCTCCGGCCACGTCCTCGCCGAACTCTCCGAATTCCTCGGCATCCAGACCAACAACTTCGCCGAATACTCCGGCCTGCTCGCCTCCCTCGACTTTGCCCTCGCCCACCACCACCCCCGCCTCCGCGTCGTCTCCGACTCCGAGCTGATGGTCAAGCAGATCCAGGGCAAATACCAGGTCAAAAGCCCCGGCCTGCGCCCCCTCTACGACCAGGCCAAGCAGAAAATCGCCCAGCTCGAAGCCTTCGAGATCGTCCACGCCCTCCGCCACAAAAACAAGGACGCCGACCGCCTCGCCAACCAGGCCATGGACCGCGGCATGCGCCGCTCCTGAAGCGTGCCCGCCATCGCGCGCAACCTCGATCCGGAGGGAGCAGGGGCCTTCAGGCCCCTGAATAAGCCGCACAACAAATCGGGGCTTTAGCCCCGGACCGCGAACTCACGCATCGGCACG
Organism: uncultured Acidobacteriaceae bacterium; assembly: GCA_963787905.1. GTDB lineage: Bacteria > Acidobacteriota > Terriglobia > Terriglobales > Acidobacteriaceae > Edaphobacter. The sequence goes on from CAWBFL010000020.1 coordinate 51,308, forward strand.
ATCCGCGCCCGCAACCCGCCGCCCCACCCACGCAAACCCAAACAGCAGCGCCGCCGTCAGCCACGCCCCCACGCTCACCGGCCTGGGGACGTACATCGCGGTCGCCACCCCGCTCCCGATCAGCGCCGCCGACAGCACCCCAAACTGCCACATGCCGTACATAAAAATAAACGGCAGATAGTGCGCCCCTAACGCAATCATGAACGCGGGATAGAACCACGCGGCCGAAGCGCCGCCACGCCGATCACCACCGGCAGCGTCAGCGGCAGAGTGAACGCAACCTGCATCCCCAGCGCATTCATCGGATGCCCCTTCGGCAGCGCATACGCATGCCCCATCCCGCGCAGCACCAGTTGCGTCAGCGGAAAGATAAAGCACCCGCCCACAATCAGCACCAGCTCTCCCAGCCGCAGCGAGTGCCATGTGCACACCGCCGCCGACGCACCCCACACCACCGCCGAAACCAGCTGCCCCGCAAATCCCCCCAGAAACGTTTCGCGAACATCCTTCTGCGCCTGGACGATTTCCATCCCGCCATCATAGCCCCGCCATTTGGCCATCCCGAGAATCTCTGCCTCCCCGCCGCGCCCGCCCGGCCTCGGAGGCCGCATCAGTCGAGCGCAAGCTCGATCCGGAGGGAGCAGGGGCCTTCAGGCCCCCGAATCAGCCGCGCAACAACCATGGGCTTTGGCCCCGGGCCTTTGAATCACCCCCTTACGCAACCGCATCCGTTACAAATTAGTTAACCCCTTCTCCGTCGTCGAGCCGACCCCCACACCCGCCACCTCCCGAAACCGCGCATTTTATCCCCGTTTTTCCCATTTCTGGAGTGGAAATCGTTGTCAAACTAGGTTACTTTAGTCTCCTGCACGAAAATTGGGCCCCGGTTTGCTGGAGGCGTTCTCCATGGCTTTTCTCTCGGCCTCGGTCCCCAAAAAGGTCTCCGACAATCAGTTCATCGGCGACCTGATGAACCTCTTTGAGCGCCGCAAGATCAAGTGCGGAGACCCCGCCAGCCTGGAAAACTTCGCCGCCACCCTGGCCGCCAACGACGCCTTCCGCAGCCAGCTCTTCACCCTCTGCACCGCCATCAGCCACATGGCCGCCGAAGACCTCTCCGGCGAGCAGCTCCTCGCCCTCGTCGCCCGCGCTCTCGGTGGCCCCGGCCTGCCCAAACGCGCCGGCCCCGTCGCAATCCCCGACTCCATGCGCACCGCCTTCCTCGCCGGCTACGAGGCCTGGACCAACCGCTCCTCCGAGCCCAAAGAACCCCTCCCTTGGCCCTCCCCGGCCCAGCCTTCCCCCAGCCAGCCGGATCAACTCGCCGATACCGCCCCGCCGTCGCCCGCAGCCGCTGAAACCGCCGCCCCCAAACCCCCAGCCGCCGTCCGGCACACCGTCCAGGAAGCAATCGACATCGCCAAGGAGCGTGCGCTCGCCAGCGCGCCGCCCCAACCCGCCCCCGGCCTCGCAGCCAATCTCGAAGGCCTCACCCTCAGCGAGCTCAAGCATCTGCTCGAAGACATCGAGCACCGCGTCCATCGCATTCAACCCCATCTTCAGGAGCTCGCTTCCACCCCCCGTCCCGCCGCCGACGGCTCCCATCTGCGCGAAAGAATTCGCGAGATCGAAGCCGCCCAGTCGCTCCAGCCCGCAGCCCCCGAGCTCGCCTCCGCCAACGACCCCGCATCCAGCCAGTCCGCCCATCGCGCGCCCCATCCCTCCCGCATCAACGAGGCTGCCTTCCTCGCGCGCCACTCCTACCTCCGGTCCACCCGCCAGCCTGCCCCAGGCTCGCCCGCCGCCTCCGGAAGCCCCGCACCGGCAGCCTCACCCGCGCCCGCGCCTTCCGCCGCTCCGCTCTTCGCCGTTGCGCCCGCTGCCGCCACTCCGCTCCCCCAGCCCGAACCGGTCGCCGCTGCTCCCATCGACCCCGCGCCCGCCGCTCCCATCGCGGCCCCGCCGGCCGTCGTCGTCGCCCCACCCCCACCCATCGAGCTCCATCCCGCCGCGCCCGCCGTTCACCCCGAACCCGTTCTCTTCGCCCCACCCCCGAGCACGCCAGCCTCCGGGTCGGCCGCGTCCGGGTCAGCTCTGGAGCGGCCTTCGCCTCGCTCGCCATCTTCGCCATCTTCATCGTCGTCATCAGCGGAGTGGCCGGCCTGCTGATCTACCCATCCTTGCACCCCAAAACCATCAACGATTTCCCCGGCCTCAAGCCCGCCGCTCCCGCCAGCTCCAGCGCCGCTCCCGCCTCATCCCCGCCGGACTACGCCAACTCCGGCGCACAACTCATCCTCTCCGCACCCATGGATCCATCCACCTCGCCGGACTCGCCGGCTTCCTACTCCCGGCCTGCTTCCCGCGCCGCCGCGCCCAAACCCCGCACCGCCGCCCAGGCCTCGCCTCCCGTTGCGGTCTGGCCCTACCTCCCGCAGCCAACCGCGCGCGACACCGCTCCCACCCCCGCCTCGTCCAGCGCGAATTCCGCCGCCCGCCGTCTGGCGCCGCTGCCCGGCCCCATCTACGTGCCTTCCTCCACCATCATCGGATACGCCCTCTCCGCGCCTCAGCCCGCCTATCCCGCGGATGAGCCCAGGGGCATCACTGGCACCGTCGTCGTCCAGGTCACCATCTCCCGCGAAGGCCGGGTCACCGCCATCCGCGCCGTCAGCGGTCCCGACGAGCTTCGTCCCGCGACCATCCAGTCGGTCGAGGCCTGGCGCTTCCGTCCCTACCTGGTCGAAGGCTCTCCCGCCGAAGTCATCACCACCTTCGGCTTCCTCTTCCGCGGACAATAATCCCCCGCGCCCGCGTCAATACCCGCGCACCCGTCCTAGTTGTAACTGACTTTGCGTTCGCCGCGCACAATCCGCCCAATCATCGAGTGCCGCTCGTTCGCCCGGTTCAGAATCGCCTTCGCCTTCTTCACCTGCTCCGCCGGCACCACCACAATCAGCCCGATCCCCATGTTGAACGTGCGCAGCATCTCGTCCTGCTCCACATCGCCCAGCCGCTGCAGGTGCTCAAACAGCGGAGGCACCGTCCAGCCCGCCAGGTCCACCACCGCCGCCGTCCCGCGCGGCAGAATCCGCGGCAGATTTTCCGTAATCCCTCCGCCGGTGATGTGCGCCATCCCGCGCACCATCCCTTCCACCGCGGTCAGCTTCTTGATCACGCTCAGATAGCTCTTATGCGTCCGCATCAGCGCCGCGCCCGTCTTGTCCTTCAGCTCGTTCACGTACTGGTCCGGCCCGTACTTCGCCACTTCGAACAGCAGCTTTCGCGCCAGCGAATACCCATTCGTGTGCAGCCCGTTCGAGGGCAGCCCGATCAGCACATCCCCAATCTGGATCCCTTCGCCGGTAATAATGTCCGGCCGGTTCACGCAGCCTACAATCGTCCCGGCCAGCTCGTATTCGCCGTCGCCGTAAAACCCCGGCATCTGCGCCGTCTCGCCGCCAATCAGCGCGCACCCATTCGCGCGGCACGCCTCCGAGAGGCCCCGCACCACCGTCTCCACCGTATCCGCGTCCTGCTCGCGCAGCTTGCCCGTCGCCAGGTAATCCAGAAAGAACAGCGGCGTCGCGCCCTGCACCGCAATGTCGTTCACGCAGTGGTTCACCAGGTCCGCGCCCACCGTGTGATGGATCCCCAGCTCGAACGCCACTTTCAGCTTGGTCCCCACCCCGTCCGTGCTCGACACCAGCACCGGCTGCGGAAACTTCTCCAGGTCCAGCTCAAACAGCCCGCCGAACCCGCCAATCTCCGACAGCACATGTTTGTTGAACGTCTTCCGCGCCAGCATCTTAATCCGCTGCTTCGCGCGGTCCCCCGACGTAATGTCCACGCCCGCGCTCGCATACGTCGCCGGAATCTTCGATCGCGGCCGCTTCGCCGCTGTCTCTGCGCCGCGGACCGCGGGCGCTTCATTCGTGACCGTCCCACCCTCCGGTGGGGGCCGGGCAGACGAATTGTGCAACTCTTCAGACACTTTCGACTCTCGTTTGAATTCTTGCCGCGAACCGACTTAGAACCAGCGTGCGGACTCCAGCCGGAAGACTGTCGCCAAAAATCCGAACCACGTCAGGCCATCCGCGAAAACCCAGTCTACCAGCCGCCCGTGAGGATAATTGCATACGGGCAGAACGGGCCTTAGGCGCAAACTGTCCCGGGAGCGAATTTCTTTGTTCCATGCGCCGAAACATGTGCGAGGATGGCTGCGTTCCCGGACTGGAGAAATAGATGTATTTCTGGGCTAAGGCTGTAGTGGCGATCGTTTGCATCGGGGTGGTCAGAACTGTAACGGCTCAGGCGCCTGACTCTAGCGCCATGTCGGCCGCGGAACTCAACAAGGAGGCCGCCACAGCGGACTCGCTCTATAGCGGTCAGAATATGGTGGCGGCATTACCGTTGTATGAAGACCTGCATCAGCGCCAGCCAGAGAGCAATGCGTGGCGCGAGCGCCTGGCCATGTGCCTGCTGGCCGAGGGAGGCACCGACGCCGAGCGCCTCCAGCGCCTCCAGCGGGCCCACCAGTTGCTGTTGGATGCAAAGGCTGCCGGGGACAACAGCAATCTGTTGCAGGTAATGCTGGAAAAGCTGAATGCGCCCGCCGCCCCCGCGCCCACCGGACCGCCGTCCCCTGGCGCGGAGGCATTTCAGCGCGCCGAGAAAGCCTTCTCCAGCGGCGATCTGCCCGCCGCGCTCAAGGCGTACCAGGAGGCGATGGCCGCCGACCCGAAGATGTATGAGGCTCCCTTGTTCGCCGGAGACACAGAGTATAAGCAGGGGCACTATGTTGAGGCGGACCAGTGGTACGCCCGCGCGGTGGCGATCGACCCAGACCGCGAGACTGCCTACCGCTACTGGGGCGACTGCCTCATGAAGCAGGGCGACCCCACCCAGGCCGAAGCCAAATTCATCGACGCCATCGTCGCCGAGCCCTACACCCGCACCCCCCGCGTCGGCCTGAAGCAGTGGGCCGATCAGACCAGGGCGACGCTTGCCGCGCCGCCTGTTACCCTCCCGGGACGGCCGAAGATCGAAACCACCACGGGGAAGGATGGCTATATCACCAGCATGAAGATGGGTCTCGACCCCTCGCTGAAGGCCAACGAGGATAGCCCCATGCTGACCGCCAACATGGCGTACGAAATGGAGTTCTCGACCTGGGTCATCGGTGGTATCTTCCACAAGACCTTTCCCACGGAGACGCAATACCGGCACTCGCTGGCGGAAGAGGCTCAGGCCATTCGGAGTGGGCTGTCGGCGCTGAAGAAGGCGAACACCGCGGAGGACAAATACGACGCCACCTGGAAGACCCTCGCCGATCTCGATCGTGACGGCATGCTGGAGTGCTGGATTTTGCTCGACCACCCGGACCAGGGCATCGCACAGGACTACGCCGCCTACCGCGCTACCCATCGTGACCTTCTCCACGCCTACATCGCCAAATACGACGTCCATCCCAACTGAGGATTCTTGCTCTGAGGCCCAGCCGAACGAGGAAGAATCCCCGCATCTGCCTCTAATCAGTGCCTCTATCCGCCTTGATCCGTGTTAAGCCTTTGCCCTGGAAACACTGTCAAGTGCCTCAGCCTCGCAAATTACCCGCTAACTCTCACAATCCAAACCGCTAATCCGAAAAAAATTAGATAGCAGATGAGTTATGGTCAACCTGCTAACATTAAAACAGTGAGAAATATACCCAAACCGGAATCCACCAACCCGTTCGCGCGTTCTACTGGGAAGGAGCACTGAGCCCAACCGAAAACAAGCAGAAAAGTCCGGACTTCGCAGACTGCTCCGGACTTGAAGGTAGGCTTAGTCCGATCCTAAACATAATAGGATAAACACTTTAGGACTCAAAGTACCGGGAGAGGGAGGCCCCCTCCCCATACGGAACGCATGCAAACCGAATTCAAGCCCTTCGTGAACTCGCTCGATCTCGAGCGCCGCGCCGAGCAATACTTCCCCGGCGGAGTCAACTCCCCAGTCCGCGCCTTCCGCGCCGTCGGCGGCCATCCTCCCTTCCTCGTCCGCGCCGAGGGCGCCTACCTCGTCGACGCCGACGCCAACCGCTACGTCGACCTCTTCGGCTCCTGGGGCCCCATGATCCTCGGCCACGCCTTCCCGCCCGTCGTCGCAGCCATCCGCGAGGCTGCCGGCCGCAGCGCCAGCTTCGGCGCCTCCCACGCGGGCGAGGCCGCACTCGCCGAGCTCGTCCGCCGCTGTTTCCCCTCCGTCGAAAAAATGCGCTTCGTCAGCTCCGGCACCGAAGCCTGCATGTCCGCCATCCGTCTCGCTCGCGGCTTCACCGGCCGCAACTTCCTCATCAAATTCGAGGGCTGCTACCACGGCCACGCCGACCCGCTCCTGGTCAAAGCCGGCTCCGGCGTCGCCACCCTCGGCATCCCCGGCTCCGCCGGCGTCCCCGCCGAAACCGCCCAGTTCACCCTCGCCCTCCCCTATAACTCCCTCCCCGCCGTCGAAGCCGCCTTCGCCGCCCGCCCCGACCAGATCGCCTGCGTCATCGTCGAACCCGTCGTCGGCAACGCCGGCGCCATCCCCCCCGCGCCCGGCTTCCTCCAGGGCCTCCGCCGTCTCTGCACCCAGCACGGCGCGCTCCTCATCGTCGACGAGGTCATGACCGGCTTCCGCCTCTCCCTCGGCGGCGCGCAACAGCTCTACAACATCACCCCCGACCTCACCACCCTCGGCAAAATCCTCGGCGGCGGCCTGCCCTGCGGAGCCTTCGGCGGCCGCGCCGACGTCATGGACTTCCTCGCCCCGCTCGGCCCCGTCTACCAGGCCGGCACCCTCAGCGGCAATCCCCTCGCCATGGCCGCCGGCATCGCCACCCTCTCCCACCTCATCGAGCACCACGCCACCCTCTACCCCCAGCTCGACCGCACCACCGCCGCCATCGCCGACGGCGTCGCCCAGCTCGCCCGCGCCGCCGGCATCCCGCTCACCACCAACCGCGTCGGCTCCATGTTCACCTGGTTCTTCACCGCCTCGCCCGTCACCGACTACGCCTCCGCCGCCACCAGCGACACCGCCGCCTTCGGCCGCTTCCATCGCCGCATGCTCCAGTCCGGCGTCTGGCTCCCGCCCAGCCAGTTCGAAGCCGCCTTCGTCAGCGCCGCCCACGCCCAGCCCGAGATCGACCACATCCTCGCCTCCGCCCGCGCCGCCTTTTCCGCCTGATCCAACCTTCCCCTTCCCCCGGATACCCCATCCACCTGCCCCGTCCCAGCTCCGGGTGCCCCATGATCGGCGCGTGCTTTACCGCGCCTATCGTGGGGTTTCTCTTAACCTCATCCCAACCTCGCCCCCACCCCAACCTCGTCATCTCGACCGAAGCCGTGCGGCCCTGCCGCGCGGCGAGCGGAGAGACCCCCGCATTTGTCTTTGCCTTTGTTCCTGCCTTCGCACCCCTCTCCCCCCTACCCTTCCTCGCACCCCACCCCCCACCCCCGTCATCTCGACCGAAGCCGTGCGGCCCTGCCGCGCGGCGAGCGGAGAGACCCCCGCATTTGTCCTTCGCCTCCGGGTGCCCCATGATCGGCGCGTGCTTTATCGCGCCTATCGTGGGGTTTCTCTGTTAACCTCATCCCAACCTCGCCCCCACCTCCGTCAACTCAACCAGCCCACCCGACAACCCGTCATCTCGACCGAAGCCGTGCGGCCTTGCCGCGCGGCGAGCGGAGAGACCCCCGCATTTGCCTTTCCCCACCCCTCCCCGCCTTTGCGGATCGCGCACTCCTCCCGTAGGATGTCACCCAGATGACCCAACCGCGCAACGCCGGCCCACCCGCTGACAACGCGGGGCCGCCCGCCAACGGCTTCACCCTCACCAACTCCTACGCCCTCGGCCTGGCCGGCGAGCAGGTCACCGAGACCGGCGGCGACGGCCAGTGGCTGCACACCAACGTCTTCGTCGGCGGACAGTTGCTCGCCACCTACGACGACGCCGGCGTCCACTTCCATATCACCGACTGGCTCGGCAGCCGCAGAGTCCAGACCAACTACCTCGGCCAGGTTGAAGCCACCTACCAGAACCTCCCCTTCGGTGAGATGGTCCCCCAAAACAACACCGTCTTCCTCGGCGCCACCGAACAACACTTCACCGGCAAAGAACGCGACACCGAGAGCGGCAATGATTACTTCCTTGCCAGGTATTACAACTCGGCAACCGGAAGGTTCCTCTCGCCTGACTGGAGCGCGAAAGTACAGCCAGTTCCGTACGCGAAGCTGGACAATCCCCAGACCCTTAACCTCTACGGCTATATGCAGAACAATCCCCTTGGGGGAGTGGATCAGGATGGGCATTGCGACTGGTGCCAAAAGCTATGGAATGGCATCACCGGAAATGGGTTCCAAACTAATGCCCAAATTGCAGCTGCAAATGCACCCACGACGGTCACAACGACCCAAGGGGATGGCTTTCTAGTTGATCCCGGACTAAATCTAGAACCACAACCTAATGGTGAAGTCGACCTTGGCACGAGCGCGGTGGGGGTACTCTCCGCAGCCCCAGGTGTTGTCCTAGGAGCTCCCGGCCTTATGCTCGGATTAGCCGCTGGGGGCGTAAGTTCGGCGAATGATCCAAGTGCTCTAAACTTATCGATCAATGGAGCTGGGGGTATTCTTGGGGTGGCTAGTTATGTTGGAGAGGGCACAGCAGTCGGCACAGGAGCCACCGTCGCAGGCGTCGGTGTTGCTGTGGGGGCAATGGCCTGGAGCGCCTCAAACTGGGTATCGACCAACGTCATCACTCCTGTTTTCACGCCAGACGCAAACCAGTCGGACACCATCAACGCCAATGGCGTTACGGTACAGGCTCCTGACGCCTACGATTGGCATCAGCCATGACAGCCTGAAATCGCGAGCAAGAATGAAAGGGAGCATAATTTGAAATTCACTCGGCCAGAAATTGCATTATGTTTCGGGATATTGATGTCCGTCATGGCTGTGGGAGGGACGCTCGCAGGAAAACTCCCGGGACGCTTTGGTGACGTATCTTCCCGAGCCAAGAATCCGAAGCAGTATTGGTCTGCGCTCGCAGGGTACTATCTCGCAGCTATCGGTTTCTTTGGATACTACTTGTACCAGGTTCACGCGTTCTCAAATTGAGCTGTGCTTTCGCTGCGGGGAGCATAATTGAATCCCGACCTTAGGAGTCTTAATCTGCCCATGCGCTCACTCTTAACCTTGGTACTGCTGTCCATCACTGTGTCCGCCTATGGTCAAACTCCGGGTGGGCCAGACACAATCATCGAGCAGGAGAACGCCTTCTGGAAGGCGTACGTCAACGCCAATACTGCCGATCTGTCGAAACTCTTCTTACCGGAGTTCATCAACGTTGAAGAGCAGCTAATGAATCGGGATCAGGTTCTCGCGTTCGTCGGGCAGTTTCATCAGCAATGTACCCTCGCCCCCGTCAAACTCCTCGATCCCCATGTGGTCTTCCTCAGCGCCGATATCGCCACACTCGTGTATCACGCCACAGAGACACCTACCTGCGGCACCCACACAATGTCCGGCGACACGAACATCACTACCGTCTGGGTGCGTCGCGATGGCCGCTGGCAGATGCACCTTCATACCGAGTATGCCCTTCCTCCCAAATAGAGGGTTATGCGCCGACAAAAGCGCCATGCTTCGCATGGGGTTGAGTATGGACACGCCACCCCAGAATGGTTGCTGTAGAGCAACCTAAGGTTGCTATATGGTAACCACTGAAAACAAAGCGGCTACGGGGAAACGGGTCTTGAAGGTTGCTGTGCAGCAACCTGAAGTTACCGCAGGGGAACCTGTTGAGAACAAAGGAAAGCGCCCTTGAGCATCGGTGGCGGGGTACCCTCCGCTCCGTCGTCCGTCAAGGCTCTGCGCTTCGCTCCGACCGCTGACGCGGCGCTGGCGCGGCCTTGACTGCCGCCTCCGCTGCGGGTGTTTTCCTGTCATGAGAAGAATGTCTTCTTCTCACGTGGACCACGTGAGCGAGCGACTGCGGCGAGCCACGAGCGGCCAGCAGCGGCGGCTATCAAAGCTGGACCTTCGGCAGCGCACTCGGTGAGTTGCGCGGAACGTTCGGCGTCCACGTCGCCAGCATCGCCGCCGCGTTCAAGTTGGACGTGGAGGACCGGCTGGCCTCAATCCTGCCTGCCAATGCCGACGCCGATACCGGCGACGATGACCGTCTCTTCCGCCGCCTGTACCTCTGAACCATCCTCCCGAAGTACACGCTGGCTACTTCGAGCGCGAAGGTAGACTACCGGCCTGCTGCCGGTGGAACAGGCGTGCAGGTCGAAAAAGGGGAATTAAGCGGCAAAACTGCACCCTGCTGGGTCTACGTGCAGGCGGCGGGTGGCCCAGGTCTGACGGCCCCCACAAAGACGGGTGCCCCAGAGCCTGTCCTGAGCTTGTCGAAGGATCTCGCTTCTGAGACCTGGGTTTACACGGTTGCCCGATGCATACAGGACTCCTTCCGTTATCGCCAAACCGGACACCTTCATTTCGTAACCTTCAGTCGGGTGCCCCAGGTCTGGACCGAATAACAGAATCGGGTGCCCCATGATCGGCGCGTGCTTTACCGCGCCTATCGTGGGGTTTCTCTTGTAACCTCATCTCCGCCCCGCCCCCACCGACAAACCCGTCATCCCGACCCCGCCCCACCCCCACCCCCGTCATCTCGACCGCAGCCGTGCGGCCCTGCCGCGCGGCGAGCGGAGAGACCCCCGCATTGGCTTTTGCCTTTGTTCCTGCCTTCGCACCCCACCCCCCACCCCCGTCATCCACTCTTGACGCCGTCATCCTGAACGCAGTGAAGGACCCCTGTATTTGTCCTTCGCCTCCGGGTGCCTCACACCCCCACCCCGTCATCTCAACCAGCCCACCCGACAAACCCGTCATCTCGACCGAAGCCGTGCGGCCCTGCCGCGCGGCGAGCGGAGAGACCCCCGCATTTGCCTTTCCCCCCGTCATTCTGAGCGCAGCTCAGAATCTCCGTCGGTCGCCTTTGCCCTGTCCCTGCTCCCCACCCTTGTCGCCGCTCGTGGCCACAGGGTCGGGATACCGCCAATCTCCCTCGCGACCGTCGGGAGCGCCAAGCGAAGCCCAATACCCGCCACGAAGTGGCCGCCGCCCGCGCAGGGCGCTCCCCCCTTCCCGAAAATGCACCTCCCATCCGGCTGCCCCACCCTTGTCGCCACTCTTGGCGACAGGGGTGGGCAGCCGGGATACCGCCCCATTTTGGCCGCACGCGTGCGTCCATCCCGCACGTCGCATGCCAATAACCCCCGTAAAATGTTTCACATGGAACTGCCGCCAAGCCGTTCCAATGCAGGAATGTTCCACGAGGAACAATTTACGATTGCGCCGCCCGTTCTAATTCCGCGATATCCAGTTTTTTCATCCCCATCATCGCCTGCATCGCCTTCGGATGCCGAATCAGCTCCGGCAGACGCGCCGGCACAATCTGCCACGACAATCCAAATTTGTCCTTCAGCCAGCCGCACGCCACTTCGGTTCCGCCGGCAGTCAATTTCGACCAGTAAAAATCCACTTCGTCCTGCGAATCGCAGCGCACCACAAAAGAAATGGCTTCGGTAAATTTGAATTGCGGGCCGCCATTCAGCGCGGTGAATTTTTGCCCGTCCAGTTCAAATGCGAGGGTCAAAATTTCCCCTTTCGCAACCATGCGCGGATCGGCGATGGCGGGGTTGCGAAATTCGCTGATACGGCGGGAATTTTTGAAAATGCTCAAGTAGAAATCGACTGCCTCTTCCGCGTTTCGCTCGAACCAGAGAAACGGCGTGATGCGGGAATTATTTTCGAGGGTGCTCATGCGGTCTCCTTTGTTGATAAGAATTATTGTTCGCGAAAGACTATTAGTCGGTGAAGTGGGTGTGGTCGTGCGGAGAGTCCTCCTCGGAATTCCGATCGGGGCGGAAAAGCTGGGTGATATAACGGCGCAGGTGTTCGATGGATTCGCGGGCGACCTCGGGGCCCTGCTTCGCCTTGGCGAAGATGAAGGCGCCCTGGAGGACGGACTGGATGAAATAACCGACGCTTTCCGGGGACCAAGGGGCGTCGGGAGTATAGAGGTCTTTGGCGGCCTGGACATCGCGGGTGAGGACTTCGATGTGGGCGGCGAGGGCGTGCTCGCAGGCGGCGCGGAGGTCCGGATGAGTCGAGTAGGTCTCCTGGACGAGGGTGCCGAGGAGGCAGGTGTAGTCGGGCAGCTCACCGGTGAGGATGGCGGCGCGGAAGTCGAAGTAGCCGAGCAGGCGATCGACCGGGTCCTGCGGCTGGTGATAGGGTGCGGAGGCGAAGAAGCCCCCGGTGCTCTGCTCCCAGTGCTGGACGGCGGCAAGGGCCAGGTCGTCCTTGGTCTTGAAGTGGTGGAAGAAGCTGCCTTTGGTGACGCCGGCTGCGCGGCAGATGTCGTCGACGGTGGTGGCGGCGTAGCCTTTGGCGCGGATGATATGGACGGCTGCGTTGAGCAGGTTGAGCCGTGATTCATGCGGAGTTGGTCGCGTGGCCAGGATCTCCTGCGGGGTATTCACAGTTAGACTTGTCTCCATACCAACTAAGCGGTATGGTTACATACTAAATGGTATGTGTCAAGGGGGGAAGTGGGACGTTCTAGGTTCTAGGTTGCGGGTACCAGGTTGGCCGGATCGCTCAGGGCTTGGGTTGCTGGCGAGTCGGTTTCACTATGAAGATGGTTCTTCCTGCTGGCTGCACTCCAATCCCGCACCATTTCACTGTTTTTATACCGTCCCCCCGTACGCCGCCAGGTTGGGTCGTCAAATATCATCTATGCCGAAAGCGTGTTTGGGAAAAACGTAGTTTCTCAAAACCCCGTTTTCAGGGAGTAACGGATTGCTGAAGATATGCCGACTTGGCGGTACAAGACTCCGGGCTCGACGAGTGGCCAGCCGATGATGCACTTTTGGGATCGGCAGGAAACCTCTCTTCAGCGCTCCTGGCTTCTCCACCGTTTGACAATGCTATCGACATCAATATCGTCTGGCCCTGTTCGCCATTTCGTGTAGAAGTCCACATCTTCACTGTTCGGGAACGGGCTGGGCTCATCAAACTTCACTCTTGTGGGAAGCGGAACGGCTTCGCCCAGCATAAGTGCCTCGCCGCGTCCTAGCCCCGCGAGGATGGACACAAGTTCGCCCTCCGATTCTGGGACTAGGCTGCGAACGTATGCTTGATCGTCGGGGTTGGTAATGCGGAGGCAGATGAACGTACCACACTGAGCAAGAACGGTCTCGGACAGCTCGTTCGGGCGCTGGCTAATAACCGCAAGGCCTGTTCCGTACTTGCGTCCTTCCTTTGCGATTCTCTCCATTGATTTCCGCGATCCGACGTACTGGCTTTCCGAGGAGCGCGGAATATAGGCGTGGGCCTCTTCGCACATCAGCAGGATCGGAAACTCCCGGTACTTGGGATTCCAATAGTTGAATTCGAAGGCGAGGCGTCCAATCTGGGCTGCCACCGTCGGTCGTACGTCGAACGGCACCGAACTTAGGTCGATAATCGTTACGGGACGTTTTGGATTGCCAAGGCCTACGAAATCCCTCAACAGTCCCGACAGCGAAGCTGAATTCGTCCTTACCTTTGGGCGCAGAAGAAAGTCGTACCGGACGTCGTTCATTCGACTGGAAAGTCGCATTAGAAACCTGTCAAAGTCGCCGTGCAGCGGGCCCTTGATCTGTTTGGTCTGTCCGGGACCATCCGGGAGTTTTCAGCGTCGACGGCCTTGACGAGTTCGTCCAAGGAGAAGTAAACCGGGGTATCGACCGTTACCCTGGTTAACCCTAGTGGCAGACGTTCCTTCTCTTTGAGGTCCCGGACCGTATCGCGGAAGAATGCGATTTGGTTGTGGGCGGTCTGCTCATTGCGATCGATGAGCAGGTCGCAGAGTTCGGCATACGTCATCAGCCAATATGGAATCTCAAGGTCCCTCGCATCCACATGGCGGACAGAATTCTCATCGAACGCGTACTCCCGGGTCCCGTCCTCCTGCTTCCAGCAATACTCCCCGTGGATGTCCAACAAAATGATGTGTGCCTTTGGCATGACCTTCACCGTTTTTTGGATCAGCGAGGCCACGGTCCACGATTTTCCGGATCCAGTTTGTCCGAGGATCGCGACGTGACGGCCGAATAGGCTCGTTGGATCTGGATACACCCGCAATGATTTCTGCGTGACCAAGTTGCCAACCTGAAACCCCTTTGATTGAAAGCGATCGAACATCTTGCCGATGTCAGTGGCCGACAGGGCGTATAGTTTTGCCCCCGTTGTCGGGTATTACCCGACCCCACGGTCGAACTGGCTGTCCGGTAGGATGGAGCCGATGGGGTTAGGTATAACGTCCTCTTGGCGAGAGGGGAGTCGAGCCGACTCTTCTCCGGGAGTGTCAATCGAAGGGGCAGCCAACCCTTCCTGTTCCGACATTCGCGTAACGATCGCAATGATGTGGGTTTCCCCCTGTCGGATTACCAAATACGACCCGATCTGGCCGACGACGATGTCCTCGTCCCCCAAGGTCACGGTTGGAAGTTGCCCCTGCTCGTCCTCTTCGAGCGACGCAATGAGGATGTCACCCTGAACGTCAATGAGGTGGCCGACCGGCTGGGCTGGGTAACTTGGGTTCATCTAAACCTCCTTGCAAAGTCGTTCGAAGCTCCAAAGGTCCGGATGGCCCGGATGGTTTACGCCCTTGAGCGAACATCGGTTTTCGGTGACGATGATCGCGTTCAGTCCGCACACTCCACCTCGACCAAGCCGCATCTGACAGCAATTTAGCGAAAATCAAGAGCGTGAAGTCGGTTCTGGCGAGGCCATTCTCAATTACGGCGTTTACGTGTTCATCCATAAAGCCGTAGCCGACACAGACGAGCCTGTTCACGGGGTGCGCGTCCTGGCTGAGCGCCCCTCGAAAAGCTGACCATAAGGCCGCGTACGGCGGCTGCATTGTGTCCGTGGCCTTTCTGTATTGTGGTGGGACCATTAGCCGCTTTGTGCTAGCGGGAATTTGAACCGCGGAAGAGCACCGCCTGACGCCAAGAATCGGGCACTCATACCAGCCCAGGGAACCGTGAAGCTTGTGCAGCGCTATGGGCTTGACCGTCTCGTCAAACTGCCGCCCTTTATGGGTTCCCCGTATCTCGCCGATTCGCTCGTGGAACGCGTTCGGGTCGAAGAACATCATGCTCATGGCCCAGGAAGCCGTCCGTAAGTCGAATTCGTTCTACGTCGGCTGCCCGCTCGATCAGTGGATCATAGTTGAGGCTGAAGACCTTCGCTGAATCACCCCGGCCGGCAATCCTCTTGAGAAACTCGGCGTGGAGTTCGACGCCGGGGCGAATGGTCATAAAGTGTTCGGAAATCGCTTGGGTTACTGCGTGGCGATGTGGTAGCTCCACGGGAAGGCCGCGATCCAGCAGGTCTAATGCCTGCTCGATTCCACTGGCGCCTGCGTCAAGTTTCGCCTGAATTTCGCTCCGAATTGTATCGTCCGGCATTCGGTCTTTGATGAGCCCCCAAAGCGACGCCGTCAGCGGATAGCCGTTTCCACCGAGATAGGACGACCCCGCTCCCAGCAGGTACGCAACCCTCTGCGATCTCAGTTGTTCCTGGGCCTTCTTCACCACGGCATCGATGATAGCGGAGCTCGAACTAGAACCGGGGCGGAACTGGCATTGCATAGATGATAAGCCGAACCGATTTCTCATTCCCTCATTTGTTGCCTTCGGGCCGTGGCGGCCATTGAGAATAATGTATGCGCCGAAAGGCCGATTAGTAATGAAGAACGCCCTTATGTTGACCGACTATTGGTTGCTCCTGAAAAAGTCGAGATCTCACCAACGCCCGTAAATCGGGGTTTTGGGAAACCAGGATTTTTCGCCGTTCGTTGGCTGGCGGGATTCGTCTGAAACGGGTGGCCGAATCACGTTGCGACGCTTCCTCGCAAGGGACGGCATAACTTTGCAGTAGGTGACGGCATAACAGTGCAGCCAGCAGTTCCCGCTGCTACGGGGGCGTGCCTTGATGAAAGCAAGTCAGCCCCCTCTAAGCCGACCCGAGGTTTGACTTGCCATTGAGGAACTCGCCGTGACTTCGAAAAAACAAAAAGGGGACCGGGCGAAGTGGCCACGGGGGAGCAAACACGGTTGAGGGTTCGAGTGCTACAACATCAAGGATGGAGGAGAGAAGACGATGAAGTTGAACACGTATTTGAATTTTGGCGGGAACTGTGAAGAGGCTTTCAAGTTTTATGAGAAGCACCTGGGCGGGAAGATTGTGAGCACCTTCCGCTGGAGCCAGATGCCGGACGGGGAGAAGCATACGCCGCCGGGGTATGAGGACGCTCTGCTGCACGCGCAACTGGAGTTAGGGGATACGGTGGTGATGGCGAGCGATGTGCCTCCGGAGATATTCAAGCCGATGCGGAGCGTTTACCTGTCGCTGGCGGTGGACACGAATGAGGAGGCGGAGCGGGTCTACAACCTGCTGGCGGAGGGCGGCGAGGTGTATATGAAGATGGGCGAGACGTTCTTCGCGCACCGGTTCGGGCAGCTCAGGGACAAGTTCGGGACGAGCTGGATGGTGATCCGTTCGAAGATGGGGTAGGGCAGGGAACGCGCAGTAGGGAATGGGGAACAGGGGCCGGTGGGCCCTGTTTCTGTTTTTGGAGACAGGTGTTCGACTGTGTCCTTCGCTGCTGCGGTTCCGTGAGGGGTTGGCGCTGGTGCCGTTTGCAGGAGCGCGAACAATCTGGTAGTCAGGCGAGGGCCCGAGGCTAAAGCCTCATTGATTTGGTTGGCCGTGTTACTGCGGGCTGAAGAGGGTGCTGAAAAAGGCGGCCCAGAGTAGTCCGAGGCCGCAAACAGTGACCTCAGCGGCTCAAGCCGCGATAATTCTGCGGCTTTTACGGCACGGATGAATCCGTGCCCTTAAGCAAAACGGAGTTTTTCGGTATCGACTGAGCCCGCTGCTACTCCAGAAGCAAGAGCAACACAGGCAAATACAGAATTCTGAGCTGCGCTCAGAATGACGATCTTCAACTGCCCGGGTGGAACCTGGATGGGGCGCGCGTTTGACAGATTGGGGAAGGCAAAAAGCAAAGACGAAATGCGGGGGTCTCTCCACGCGGCGCGATGCGCCTTGCGTCGATGACGAGGGCGGGCGGGGCGCGTCTGACAGATTGGGGAAGACAAAAGCAAAGACGAAATGCGGGGGTCTCTCCACGCGGCGCGATGCGCCTTGGTCGAGATGACGAGGGTGGGTGGCGCGCGTTTGACAGATTGGGAAAGACAAAAGCAAAGACGAAATGCGGGGTTCCTCCACGCGGCGCGATGCGCCTTGGTCGAGATGACGAGGGTGGGGGGCGCGCGTTTGACAGATTGGGGAAGACAAAAGCAAAGACGAAATGCGGGGGGCTCTCCACGCGGCGCGATGCGCCTTGGTCGAGATGACGAGGGTGGGGGGCGCGCGTTTGACAGATTGGGAAAGACAAAAGCAAAGACGAAATGCGGGGGTCTCTCCACGCGGCGCGATGCGCCTTGGTCGAGATGACGAGGGTGGGGGGCGGGTGGGGTAATGAGGATGGGGGGCTAGGGGGTGGGGGTGGGGAGGGTGACGTCGTAGAGGTAGTGGTCGCGGTAGGAGTTGTCGATGGTGGCGACGATGGGCATGCGGGCGCCGTCGGCGTGGAGCTTGCGGAGGAGGAAGTCTTCGGGGTAGTCGTGGTCGGCGGCGAGCAGGTAGAAGTGGGGATGGGCGCGGATGAAGTCGGAGTAGGGCTGGGCGTGGCCGTGGAGGTGGAAGGTGGCGATTTCGCCGGCCATGCCTTCGAAGATGGTGGCGTTGGTGTAGTGGAGGGCGACGGGGCCACCGGTGAGGTAGTAGGTGCGGTCGAGGAGTTGCGGGGATTCGTGGGCGTTCATCTCGGTGAAGACGATGCCGGAGTTGATGACGAGGGGAAGGTCCGAGTTGGCGAGCGGGTTGGGGCGGAAGGGGAGGATGGTGGGCTCGGTGTGGCGGAAGATGCGGCCCTGGGCGATCCACATGGCGGTGTGCTGCGCGCGGGAGCTGAAGAAGAGGAAGATGAGGGCGGCGAGCAGCGCGGCGGCGGGGCGGTTGGCGGCGAGGCGGCAGAGCAGCACGGTGAAGAGGATGGCGGTGCCGAGCATGGCGGCGTCGCCGTAGCGGTAGAAGAAGGCGGCGTGCTGGGGCGCGAGGCGCGCGACGATGACGACGGGGGTGAGCAGGAAGCAGGCGACGGCGACCCACTCGGGCGGGGTGAGGACGAAGCGGGACGCGGGGCGGAGCCAGGAGCGGCCGCCGATGGCGGCGAAGACGAGGACGATGAAGAGGAGGGCTTTGGACTCGCGGACGGTGCGGTCGGCGAAGTAGCCGAAGATGTCGGAGAGATGGGCCTGGAAGGCGGGCGGGAAGGAACAGGCGGCGTGGGAGCGGAAGATGGGGATGTAGAACCAGGTTGCGGCCAGCGGAAGCAAGAGCGCGACGAGGCGGGCGGGCGCGAGGCGGCGATGCTGGATGGAGTGGGCGGCTTCGGCGGCGGCGACCGCTCCCCAGAGGAAGATGCCGAAGACGTGGGTGAGGAGCAGGGCGGACGCGGCGAAGGCGATGAGGAGGTTGGCGGCGAGGGCGCGGGAGTTGCGGGGTGGGTCGGGTGCGTCTTCGGCGAGGGTGGAGGATTGCCAGGCGAGGAGCAGGAGGGCTCCGAAGCCGAACATGAGGCCGTAGGGACGGCCGTCGATGGCGGGCTCGGTGGTTTTGCTGGCGAAGAGGATGACGGCGGCGAGGATGGCGAAGGCGTTGCCGGCGCGGCGGCGGATGAAGAGTGAGATGGAGACGATGGCGAGCCAGAAGCCGAGCATCTCCGGCAGGCGGGTTTGGAGCGTGCCGACGCCGAGGAGATGGAAGGACAGGCGGGTGAGGAGATAGGAGAGCGGAGGGTTGAGGTCGATGGTGCGGGTGAGGTGGAGCAGCGCGGGGAGAGTGGGCGCCTGGGCGATGTAGTAGGTGTAGATCTCGTCGTGCCAGAGCGGGATGCGGAGGGAGTAGCCGAGGTGCGCGCAGACGTAGATGGCGAAGAGGATGGAGAGCGAGATGAAGTAGTGCGATTCGAACCAGGCGCCGGCGCGGGAGAACGGGCCGGGGGTCTCCTTTGCGGGCGGCGAGACAGGCGCGAGGGTGGCGGTGGCGGACACGGCGATATGCGCAAAGTATAGAGTTTGCGCGGGTGGGAGCCGATAGCACGTTCGGGGCAGGCACAGATATCAGGACATTGTCCTGCCGGACGGGCGCCCCCGCCGTGATGGGATCGCGGCGAGGGCGGAAGCGGTCGGAGTCAGGAGGCGACGGAGGCGGCGACGTCGAAGGCGGGAGCGGGTGGGGCGGCGAGGGACATTTTGCGGGGGCCGCGCTTGCGGGCGACGAGGATGCGGATGCGTTCGAGCATCTCGGCGGGCGAGCAGGCACCTTTGGGGAGGAAGACGTCGGCACGGCCGGCGCGGTCGTATGCGGTGACGGTGCCGGAGACGATCATGGCGGGCAGGACGGGGTGAAGCTGCTTGGCGCGGCGGACGAGCTCGTTGCCGTCGATCTGGGGCATGAGCAGGTCGCAGAGCAGCAGGTCGATGGAGCCGGGCAGGGAGTGGGCGATGGTTTCGAGTGCGTCGTGGGGGCTGGTCAGCGCGATGACGCGATAGCCGCGGGTTTCGAGGAGGAAGGTTCGGACGGAGAGGATCTGCTCATTGTCGTCGACGCAGAGGATGACTTTCTTGGGACGCATGGCTACTCGGTTCTGCCGGCTGGCACCGCGGCCCGGCTTCAGAACCGGGACGGGCGGTGGGCTGGCGGATTGGGCCTGATCCGGCGCGTTGGCTGGTTGGCTGGCGCGACGGCGGGCGGCGTTATGTGTTCGCCCGCGGTCCGGGCCGGGCAGACGGGCTGGAGCGGACCTGGGGCGGCATTCCGCGGAGACCGGCAGGATGGTTCCTCCCTGAAGCCACACCTTCAAGGGCGAAGTTTCCTGTCTGCTCCGTAAGGAGACAGCCCCTGGCCGCCGAGGGAGCCTATGTCCGGACGACGAACCGCGGGTGCGAGAGAGAGCCGAAGGCGACGCAGGTTGCCTCGCGGGTCCGGGGACGCAACGTTGCCCGATTCTGGAAGGGGAGCGAGCCGGCTGGACCTTAAGCGATGGGCCGAAGGATCGGACCCGAGGGCTGCATCAGGGAACCAAGACGGGCAAGCGGAAGCCTTGCAGGGAGGAACGGTACGAGGGGAAGCCGCGACTGCGCGCCGGGAGCTTCTCTCAAATCAAATTGCGTGAAAAACAGAAACGGTGACCTTGGGTGAAATTGAAATTCTGCGTGTTTTGCTGCTGCCTGAGATTGTGAAATTGACCGAAGTTGCATGGTGCGGTCGGGGTTGTTGTCCCGCAACGCTTCCCAACAGTAAGGACGGTTACCCAACTTGGCAACGGCGAACACAGTACGAAAGCGAGGCGATATTGTGATTGCGCATTCACCGAATTTTCAAAGAGTGCTTGGATGCTGGGGTTTGGCGATGCGGGTCTGTTGAAATCGCGTGCATCACGGCAGGAAAAGGCGTCCAGATGCAATG
>CAWBFL010000021.1:0-17844 GCA_963787905.1 uncultured Acidobacteriaceae bacterium
CGCAGCAGCATGTAGCCTTGCGCGTAGCTGACCATCTTGGAGCAGCAGACGCCCGCCGCACGTCCTTGATGAACGCCTTCTTCTCCTCGACGGTCTTGGTCTGCGCCGGTCCGTCCAGCACCTTCGAGGCCGCCACGCGCTCGACCTTCAGCGCCGACAGGCAGCGCGCAAACACGCTCTCGCCGATCAGCGTCAGCGGCATGCCCAGGTCGAGCGCCCGATCGCCGTCCACTTGCCCGTGCCCTTCTGTCCGGCAGTGTCGAGGATCTTGTCGATCAATGGCTGGCCATCTTCGTCCTTCTTCGCGAAGATGTCGCGCGTGATCTCAATCAGGTAGCTGTCCAGTTCGCCCTTGTTCCACTCCGCGAAAACCTCGTGCAGTTCATCAGCAGTGAGGCCAAGCGCATCCTTAAGCAGTTGGAGGCCTCGCAGATCAGCTGGATGTCGCCGTATTCGATGCCGTTGTGGACCATCTTGACGTAGTGGCCCGCACCATCTTCGCCCACCCAGTCGCAGCAGGGAGTTCCGTCCTCGACCTTGGCCGCGATGGACTGAAAGATCGTCTTCACGTGGGGCCAGGCCTCGGGATTGCCGCCGGGCATGATCGACGGGCCGAACCGCGCACCCTCCTCGCCGCCCGAGACGCCGGTGCCGATGAAGAGAATTCCCTTCGCTGCCAGGTCCTTGGTCCGCCGATTTGAATCGGTGTAGAGGGAATTGCCGCCGTCGATGATGATGTCGCCCTTCTCGAGATACGGGAGCACGTGGTCGATGGTCTGGTCGACCACCTCGCCGGCCTTCACCATGATCATCACGCGGCGCGGGCTCTTCAACAGGCCGCAGAACTCTTCCATCGAGTGGGCGCCGACCACCTGCGTTCCCTTCGCTTCGTTGTTGATGAAGTCATCCACCTTGGAGACGGTGCGATTGAATACCGCCACCTTGAACCCGTGGTCGTTCATGTTCAGGACCAGGTTCTGTCCCATCACTGCCAATCCAATCAATCCAATGTCACAACTGCCCTTTTCCATAAACCGTCTCCAGATCGCAAGTCCCGCACGGGACGTGTCAATAGTTTTTGAACCCTTCCAAGTATTTCACTGATCTGCCACGAGTGGCAGCATTCGGGAGGAGTCGCCACCGCCCAACCTCTATCACAAGTCGATGACAAGGTGACGTTGGCCTTCTCAGAATCGCCTCGACCGAAGGCTTCCGCCACTTTGCAAGCGGTGTCCTGCGAGATGCGCCGCCGCCGCTGCGTCATTGGAACTCACCGGCGGCTTCGAATTCGGGCAGCGGGGTGATTCCCGGACGGGCCGCAATAACTTTCATTCGTGCGCCAGTCAGGCTTTTTCCTGCCCCGAACGCGCGGTTGCGGGAACTCCCGCGCTTCCTTGCGCCATTAACCTTCGCCGGAGCGGTCTACCTGGCTGGGCGGGGAGAACCGGCTTCCTGAATCTGGCTGGCGATCCGCCCCGCAGACACCAAAATGGCAGCTTTGATGTTCTGCTCCAGCTCTGCGGACATGCGTGTCGTCGGCGTCGAAATGCTGATGGCGGCTACTACCGGCTTGCCTTCCGAGCGCAGGGCGGCACTGAAACAGATTCCCCCGCGTATCGACTCCTCGCGATCCGCGCCGATGCCGGTCCGGCGTACCTCTTCGAAGTCCTTGAAGAGCTTGTTGCGATCGCTGATGGTGTATTCGGTCCGGGCAAACAGTCCGTAAACTTCCAGGATGCGGTCGGCGAGTGCACGCTCCTGAAACGCGGTAATGACCTTGCCCATCGCGCTGCAATGGGGCGGCAGCACGCGTCCGATCTTGTTGGTCATCCGAATCTCATGAAATGTCTCGATGCAGTCCAGCACGTGGATGCGATCGTCGTAGAGATAGGAGAGGCTGACCGTTTCGTCGAAGGTGCTGGCCAGTTTTTCCAACTCGGGCCGGGCGATGGCGCGCACCTGATCGGCCGCCTGCACCAACCATCCGAACACCAGCTTGGGCGCGAGTTGGTAGGTGCCGTCGCGGTGCTGCTGCAAATACTTGTGCTTTTCGAGCGTAAGCAGCACCCGGAACAGCGTGGTTTCCGGCAGGTCAATCCGTTCGCCGATCTCTTTCAGAGAGATCGGCGCCTGGCCGTCGAAGCAATCCAAGACTTCAAGCGCCCGGCCGATGGTGCGGAGGTAATACTGCTGTCCCGTACGGGCAACATCGGATTGAAGCGCCCATTTGGGAATACGCCGCCTAACGGCTTTTTTCGCGCTCGCCAGGGGCCCCTTCGACGTTTCGCTGCTCATGATCTCCTCGCGCGGTTTTCGATTGACTATATCAGGACGGAAATCTGTTGTTTCAGTTTTTATCTCTAATTTCCATACTGACGTTGACACCCGCAGCCCCGGTTGCGTAAAACGAAGCATCTTCGATCCGTTTCATCGGACTGCGCGCACCCAACAGATGGCTAGCGCATGGTTATTTTCAGAAGGAGCCCCATGCAGCGCAGAGACCTCATCCGCTTCGGCGCGGCGACGATCGCCGCCGGTTTGAAGCCGTCCTTGCTCGCCGGCGCACCGGCTACTCCTGCGGCTGCGGCCGGAGGGCAGCCCGGATCGGGCAAGCCCGTCCAGACCGAACAGTGGGGAATCTTCGAGCTATCGCTGGCCGGCCCTGCCGACGGAAATCCTTATAAAGACGTGAGCCTGACGGCGCGCTTCACCATGGAGCACCGCAGCGTGCAGGTGACCGGCTTTTACGACGGCGACGGCAGGTACCGGGTGCGCTTCATGCCCGACGCGCTCGGCCAATGGACGTTCGAGACGCAAAGTTCCGCGCCCGAACTTGCGGGCCATCGCGGCGAATTCGAGTGCGTCGCGCCAACCACCCCAGGCAATCATGGACCAGTCGTCACGGCGCATCAGTTTCATTTCCAGCACGCCGATGGAACCCGGTTCTTTCCCTTTGGCACCACCACCTATGCGTACCTGTTTGCCGGCGATGAGAATGCTGCGGCGTCGCTGCGCGGCATGCAGGAAGCCCGCTTCAACAAGACCCGCGCATGCGTGCTGCCCAAGCCGCTGGGCAACGGCCCGGCGCTGCTGCCGTTTCCCAATCCCGGAGCGGACGCAAACGGCCGCGGCGGCGCTCCCGATCTCACCCGCTTCAACCCAGCCTACTTTCAAATGCTGGAACGGCGGTTGCTGGAACTGCAGCACGCGAACATCCAGGCCGACTTGATCCTCTTTCATCCGTACGATGCCTGGGGCTACAAGGCCATGGGAGCGGAGGCGGATGACTTCTACCTGCGCTACGCCGTTGCCCGGCTTTCCGCATTACCGCAACGTCTGGTGGTCGATTGCGAATGAATACGACCTGGTGAAATCGAAGTCGATGAAGGACTGGGACCGCTTCTTCCGCATCGTGCAGGGGAGCGATCCCTACTAGCCTTGCGCTCAATCCATCACAGCCGCGTGGTCTACGACCACTCCAAGCCGTGGTGCACGCACGCCAGTTTGCAGAAGCTACGACTTCGAAAAATCCGCCGAGCGCTGGCGGCGTGGAACAAGCCGATCGTCTACGACGAGATTCAATACGAAGGCAACATCTCCGGCGCTGGGGAAATCTTTCCGCCGAGGAGATGACGCACCGCTTCTGGCGGCGACCGTGAACGGCGCCTACGCGACCCATGGCGAAGTCTTTATGTCGGATACCGGCGAATCGAGCTGGTCCGACGCCGGGCGCCTGCGCGGCGAGTCCGGCCCGCGCATCGCCTTCCTGCGCGCGCTGGTTGAGCGCATCACCGGGGTGGGGCTGAACGAGTACGAGGGCGCTTACTATCTTTCTGCCGGCACTCCCAACGAGCTCTACCTCTACTACCTCGACTACCACCGTCCCGCACGCTACGATTTTCCGCTGCCGGCTACGGCGAATTTTTCGGCGACGCTGATCGATCCATTCGCCATGACAGCAACTCCGATTCCAGGTTCGTTCTCCGGGACTTCGCGGATTAAGCTGCCGGGCAAGCCCTATCTCGCGGTCGTGTTCCAGAAAACGTCGGATGCAAAGGGCAAGCCGGCGCCGGCCGGGGAGCCACAGGTTCCCGCGAACGAGCCGGGCTGATTCGAGTGGGCGTGG
Source organism: uncultured Acidobacteriaceae bacterium (assembly GCA_963787905.1). Classification (GTDB taxonomy): domain Bacteria; phylum Acidobacteriota; class Terriglobia; order Terriglobales; family Acidobacteriaceae; genus Edaphobacter. The sequence goes on from CAWBFL010000021.1 coordinate 4,127, forward strand.
CCGGAACCGCCGGCCTCGCGAACTTGTCAAGGAAGTTCTTGCAACCTCTCTGCTTCCAGCACATACACAACCGTCGAGTTTCAATCACCCGCGTAAACTGTTAGTAGGGCGCAAGCAAGCGCGTCATCGGGCTCAGACAGGGATGGCAATAGTTCCCGCCGCCATCTCTGGCTTCCACCAGAGATCGAGAGAACCCATAAGTCATTTAGATTCTTATTTTTCGCTATAAACTGTTTGAAATCTTATTTTTACGCAAGAAGAATTTCATATCTGTTCTATCCAAACGGTTTAGATATACCCCCCCCCCGGGGGGGGGCTCAGGCAGGGGATGAGTGACCGGGGCGGCCGAAGCGGACGGGGAATCGAAATCGCCGCTTTATTCCGTGTCCGGCGAGGGAGGTTTCTCGGTGCTGGATATCTTCCGCGCGGGAGGATCGGGTACGTCGCTGCTGAGCAGCGTCTTGCCGCGCCAGTGGGAGGTTGCGATGCGCTTGCCGGAGGCGTCGAAGTTATCCCAGGTCCAGGTGCCGCCGGGGTCATAGTGCTTCTCCCAAATGGGCGTTCCGTCTTCGCGGAGGTAGCGCTCATCGCCGACCTTGCGGCCGATCAGAAAGCTGGCGGAATACATCAGCTTGCCGTCCGGATAGGAGAAGGATTCGCGGTCGTTCAGCAGGATGCGCCCATCCGCGCTCCGTACCGTCATCCAGGTCGCGATCGGTTGTTTGGTTCTGGGGTCGTGTTCCACAAAGGACTGCGGATCGCGAGCTGCAATGCGGGTCGCAGATTCGGCTCCAGCGTTCTTGTCCCGGATCCAGGCTTCGTTCAGTTCGATCTCATAGTTGGGTGAGTTCTTCGACGTGACCACGTGGATGACGCCATCCGGGCCTTGCGTCGCGGTGGTATAGCCGACGGTGAGTATGTCCGGCGGCAGGCGCTTGATGGTCCAGTTGGCGCCGTCATCGTCCGACAGGGCAACGTAGGCGCCGTCCTGATGAACATGCTTCTCGTGCTTCGGGTTAAGGTCGGCAACGAAGAAGAGCCGTCCGCTGGCCAGCCGAAGCACGCTGGGACGTTCGCCGCTGAGCAGTTCGTCGAACGGGGTCGCGGACTTCTTCCAAGTCTTGCCGCCATCGCTGCTGCGCGCCAGCGGCATGTGTCCGTCGATCTCCGAGTTCTTGCCGCCAAAGCCCAGCAGGTCGCCGTTCTTCGCCATCACGATGGTGGTGTGCCGTCCAGCCGTGCGGCCGCCGGTGTCGTACCAGGTCTTGCCTTCGTCCCTGGTTGCCCACACCACGCTGATGGATCCGTTGCCGTCGTCGTCCTTTCCGGTGGAGTCGGTAGGCAGATAGATGGTGCCGTCGCTGGCGCGAACGACGCTGTTGATGGGCTGCGAGACGTAGGCGCCGATGGGTTTGGGGAAGTAGGGAAATTCGACCTGCGACCAGGTGGCTCCGTTGTCGGTCGATGTGGCGTAGCAAAATGGAGGCGCGCCGATGAGGCGCGGGAAGCCCCAGAACATCCAGATCTTGCCGGGATGGGCCGGATCGTTCCACAAGACCGGGCCAGCCAGGGCAGCGTCGGCGAAGACAGGGTATGGCTCCGGCATGTCCCACTGCTCGGCACCGGCGCGGCGGCGCATGATGAGGATGGTCTGGTCGGGGTCATCTTCGGCGACCGGCGCGTTGTAGTATGCGGCGAGCAGGTCGCCGTTGGGCATCACCTGGACCGCCGAGTTGTGATAACTCACACCCAGCCCGGGCGCGAGGCCCAGCTTCCAACCCACGCCCGGCATGCTTTTTCCCTGGAGGTTGGGAAAGAGTTCGTGGACGTGATACCACGGCCTGGCGGGATCGGGGCCGGAGGTGAGCGCGCCCGGAGCAATGGGCTGCTGCTTGACTGCGGCTTCAAAGAAGAAACTCTGGGGCGGGCTGGGCCGGGTTGCAGGCATGGGCGCCTGCACCACGCGGAAGCCGATGTTGCCCTCCTTCGATGCGAACGCGGGAGCCATGCTGGCGCGATTCGCGGCACGAGCAAAGTAAGGCGCGGCAGCAGGAACATCGAGGTCCGGCGTGGTTTTGGTGGCCGACTTGCGAAAATCGAGTCCGCCGCCGCGCACCACTTTGGTGTATCCGGAAGCCGCGCCGACGGGATCGACCTGTTCGCCCGGAAGGTAGGGAGCGTACCAGTCCATCGTCCATTCGGGACGCCCGACGCCCATATTCTTCACACCAAAGGCATTCGCTGTGTCCGGCCTGGGCATTTCGTTGGAGCGTCCAAATATGTTGTTCCCGCCTGCGCGCGCCACATACTCCCATTCGGCCTCCGTGGGCAGACGCCACGGCTTGCCTGTCTTCCTGGTCAGCCATGCGCAATAGGCCATGGCCTGGTGCCAACTCACTCCTGCCGCGTAAGCAGGAGTCGATTCTCCCGCGCTATAGCTGGGATCGAACAGGCGATATTCCGCCGGGCTGACCTCGGTGATGCTGATCCGGAAGGGCTGGGAGATGCGCACAGGATGTGCGGGCAACTCGTCGTAATCTCCATGCTCGGGACGGATCGACATGACGCCAAAACCTTTGGTCACAGAGTCCGACAGGGGTGCGGTGTCGGCGCCCATGACGAAGCTTCCTGCCGGAATGTCGACTACGGCCGGCACGCCGTCCCTGGCCAGCGGCGGGGCAATGCCGGGTGTCGCGCCGGGACGGCCATCTTTCTGCGCGATGCCGACCATGGCGACCCCGAGGACGAGTGCGCCCAGTCCGAAGCGTTGTGCGTTCGAATTTGACTGCTTCGTCATTTCGCAACCTTGTGTTGGGACGGATCAGGCAGAGAGTAATCCAGCGGACCCAGATCCTTGCGCGCTGCAACCTGCTTGCCATCTACGAGGAGCATCATCCCTTTGCCTCTGCCGTAGCGCTTGCCCGTGGAATCCCAGAGGATGGTCAACAGGTGACGGTGATACGGAAGTGCGTCGATGGCAAAGTAACTCCATGCGCCCACCGGCAGGAGCGGCCGCAGTTCGATGCGATTATCGGCTCGCGGGCGGAGACCGATCAAGCCCGTGATCAGCGGGTCGGCGAAGCCCGAGTGGTTGTAATAGTTGCCGCGGCCGACCTGCGGACTGTTCTTGGCGATGAGCATGTCCTTGGCGATCCACTCATCGGTGTCAGCATCCAGATCCTCATCAATCCAATCGATGACGTGGCCATTGGGCAGGGTGAAGTGCTGGGCGAGCACGTAGCGGGAGAAGAGCTTGTAGTAGTCGGCAGGCGCGAGGATATGCGGCCATCCGGAGAGGTTGGAATGACTCGTCACCATGGGCGGGGTGTCGAGATAGTTGGCGAGGGCGCGGAGAGTCTGGGTCATGGCGAATGGCCAGGCCGGACCGTTCCAGGTGCATTGGTCGGAGCTGGCGAAGCGAAATCGCGGGCTGCGCCGCTCTGCCGTGGTCGCCCCAAATTTGCCGTCGAAGCCCTGAGCATCGAAGAGCTGCTGCCAGGCCACTGCGTGCGGCGCTGAGGGTATGTCGAACATCCACGGGATGTAGCCGATCAGCTCGCGAACGCCCGCAAGCTGCATGGTGGTTCCGGGATCGATGAACTTTTTCTGCTGGCGGATGCCCGAATCGGCGGCGGGCGACATGACCTCGTAAAACTGGTCCTTCGGATTCCAGAGATATGTCTCGATCAGGGTATGCAGCGTGTCGGCTTTGCGGTTGAACGCGGCGGCAGTCGCCTGGTCGCCGGCGGCCGCAGCGATCTTCGCGATGGCGCGGGCATCGCCGTACAGGTAGCTGTTCAGCGTGGGCCGATACCCGTCGCCGCTGATGCTCTTCTCCATCGCGTCGCGCGTATCGATCGACCAGAACAGTCCGTTTGAATCCTGCTGCGTGTCCTCCCAAAGCTTGTAGTTGGCCTTCATGGCGGGGAGCAACGACGCGCCCAGCGCAGAGTCACCGTTGGCAAGGGTCAGGTCACGGACGGTTGCGGCCAGGTCGTCGCTGTACTTGTGGCTGTCGACGGCGGGGGAAAACCAGTAGCGCGCGTCGTCCTCGGCGATGGCCGGTTCGCGTAACCAGCGGGCTTCGGCGATGTGGAAGGGGGCGGCATCGGGCAGGGCGCCGTAGTCGGCCAGGTCGGGTTTGGGCAGCCACTCGGTGATGAGGTAGCCGTGCGCAGTCTGCACCAGGTGCTTCTTCCACGCATACCAGCGAAAGTAATACATCTCCTCAAACTGCTTGTCGGAGGAATCAAACCACGGAATCTCGCGCTGCATCCATAGCCAGGTGTCCTCGCCACCTGCGCCTTCATCGAGCTTGCCCGTAGCTTCGCGCTCCTGCTGGTGAAACATCTCAACGTAGTGTGCGTAGTCGGCAGGCTTCAGGACAGCTGCGCCCGGTCCATCTGTTCGTGGTGCGCCTGGCTGGGCGCGCAGCCCGGGAGTGAGGAGCAAAGGGATCAGTATCCAGGCCACCCCTGGCATGCGAAGCACCGCTCGTCGGTGGGTTATGCACATATGCGCTCCCTTGGTAACTTCATCCCCTCGCGGCCGGGTCCGCGGTGGCATTAACCAGGTCCCGAGCGTGGTCGCTCGGGGTTGGACTGGGAAGCTCGGCCGCTTGAGCCAGCGGAGGAACAAGCGCCCTCGCCTCGTCCAGTGCGAGTGCGGCACCCCGCTTGAGGCAGGCGATATCGTTGGTGCAGAAAAGCAGGTCGATCTTCTGGTCGAGCCAGAACTTGAAATCCGAGGGACCGCACGCCGAGGCGATGCACTTGCCGTTCGCGCGCGCCGCCTGCACGATGCGAGCGGAGGCCTCGAGGACAGTTGGGTGCAGGGTTTCGCCGGGATGCCCCAGGCTGGCCGCGAGGTCCGCCGGGCCGACGAAGAGATCAATTCCAGGAATCACCGCAAGCTGATCCAGATTCTTCACCGCCTTCGCGGTTTCGACCTGGGCCATCAGGCAAAGTTCGCGATTAACGTTTTGCTGGGTATCTTTGACTGAGTTCCCCACGCCATAGCCGACGGCGCGCGAAACGCCGAAGCACCCGCGTCCCCCGAGCGGTGCGAAGCGGCCGTACTCGAGCATCTGGTGCATCTGATCGACTTCTTCGACCATGGCGACGTCGATGATGTCGGGGCCGCACTCCGCCGCCTTCAGAATGTTTTCGCGCCGCGAATCCGGGATGCGGATCAGGGTGAGCATGCCGCTCCCTGACGCCATGCGGCACAGGTCCGCGGCCTCGGCGAAGGTGATGGGAGCGTGCTCCATCTCAATCCAGATGGCCTGGTATCCGAGGTGCGCGGCTACCTCAAGAAAGACGGGGTCATAGAAGTAGAGTGCAGCCCCCAGCAGAGTTCTTCCATGGTTCTGTTCAACTGCCTTGTGCAATCGATTCATCTCTATCTCCTATGGTCTTGTCGAGCGCAGATTGCCGGTTCATCGCCATCCAGTCCCATAAAGTTGGACCGGTCACGCGATCTGCCGATGCAAACAAACAGGCCATGCAGCCGACCAGAAACATGAGCGTATTGCCCACGGCTCCGATGGTGAGTTCGTGCCATGGATAATTCCAGCGATGCAAATTCCAGGTGCGGCCGCCGTTCATGGTCAGGGTCGCCCAGGCAGTAAAAATCAGGTTGGCCGCAATCGCCAGCAGCGCTGCACTGCGGCCGGCTCTACGCACCAGAAACGCCAGCAGGAACAGCCCCGCGAGACCTCCGGCGACGATGGAAGTGGCGAGGTAGTAGAGCGAAAGCGCCGCGCCCTGGGTCCGGCACAGGCGCAGCGCAACCGCGACGGCGAGCACTCCGCAGACGGCCACCGAGACTTTGCCGATGCTTAATCGTTGGCGGTCGGTACTGCGCGGCGCGAAGTGGCTGTAAAAATCCTGCACGAGGATGACGGCGAGGCAGTTGAGGTCCGAGGCCAGCATGGACATGGCCGCGCCGAAGAGCGCAGCCAGAAAGAGTCCAGCCACGCCCACCGGCATCTGCGTGACCATAAAGTGCGGAAAGACCTGGTCGGGCTTGGTGACGGACGCAGGCAGGGCATCGCCGGTAATGCGGTAGAACGCCCACAGCAGGCTGCCGATGAACATGAACGCGGTCCACGCCGGCAGACAGAGCGCAGCGCCCATGCCGATGCCGCGCAGGGCGGCGCGGTCGGTCTTCGCGGCCAGGTAACGCTGGACGACGGTCTGGTCGGCCGTATATTTCTGCAGGTAGAAGAAGAGGCCATAGATCGCCATCGTCCAGAAGGTCTGGGCGTGCAGGTTGAAGCTCATGCTGCCCAGGCTGGTCTTGTGACTGATCGCGATCAAATGGAGGACCTCGCCGGTATGCACGCGCGGGGAAAACAGCAGCAACCCAACGGAGACGGCGACGCCGGTCCAGAGCACGAATCCTTGCAGGACATCGGTCCAGATGACCGCCTCCAGTCCGCCGATGAGGGTGTAGAAGATGGTGATCAAGCCGAGGATCACAATGACGCGCGTGAGGTTCCAACCAGTGATCCCGCCGACAGAGAGCGCCAGCAGATAGAACACAAAACCCATTTTCGAGAAGTGCCCCATGGCGAAGGCAAAGGAGGAGTACATTCTCACCTCGGGCCCGAAGCGCTTGCCGAAGTACTCGTACGCACTCATCGCGACGACGTGGCGGAAGAATGGCACAACCACGAATCCAATCGCCGCAATCACCAGCACGAACATGATTCCCGGAACCAGCAGGGACCAATTGCCGGCATAGGCCGCGCCGGGGTAAGCGATGAAGGTGACGCTAGTGATGATGGTCGCCAGCAGCGACATGCCGATGGCCCAGCCGGGAATAGAGCGGTCAGCCAGGAAGTACTCGTTGGTGGAGGTTTGCCGGCGGGACACGCGCACCCCCACTGCGACGAGCACTGCCAGGTAAAGCCCGATGACCATGACGTCGAGTGGACGCATGCTAGCGGGCCTCCTGTAGTCCGGCGTCGCGCGTAGCAGACGTCCGCAGCAGTCTGCCTGCCGCCATCTTCGCCGCCATGCGCATCGCGGCGAGCATATTGCGGCAATCAGCGCGATCCTGCCCGGCAATATCGAAGGCGGTGCCATGGTCAACCGAGGTGCGAAGGATCGGAATGCCAAGGGAGATATTGACTGTGCTCTCGAAGTCAATGAGCTTCATCGGGATATGTCCCTGGTCGTGATACATCGCGACGATCAGGTCGAATTCCCCGCGCAGGCCGCGCACGAAGATCGTATCGGGTGAGTGCGGCCCGGTACAGTCGTAGCCGAGCCGGTGCGCCTGCTCAACCGCTGGGGCGATGATCTCCGAATCCTGGCGGCCGAATAGATTATGTTCGCCCGCGTGCGGATTGAGTCCGCAGACAGCGATCCGCGGAGGACGCCCGAGGATCGAGTGCATTGCTTCGCCTCCCAACTCGATGGTGCGAACAATGCGAAATTGGTCGAGCTTGCACGCCCGTTCCAGAGCGATGTGAGTACTGACATGCACGGTGGCTAAGTTTTCGCTTGCCAACAGCATTCTGGATTCCGTGCTGCCGCAAAGCTCGGCGATGTACTCGGTATGGCCGGAGAAGACCCGGCCGGACAAGGTGACCGCCTCTTTGTTGAGCGGCCCAGTCACCATCGCGTCCGCCTCACCCGCGAGGCACATCCCGGTTGCCCGGCGCACATATTCGACGGCGGCCATGCCGTATTCCGCGGACAACTCGCCAAAACGGATGGGCCGGGCCGGGTCGAGGGAATATGCGTCCACTAAGCGAATCCGTGGATCGAGCTGACTCCGGTAATTGGGGGCAACGGCTGCGAGCGCGGCGTGGTCGCCGACAACCATCCACTCCGCAATCGCATGGAGTTCGGGATCGGCGAGGGCTTTGAGGACGATCTCGGCGCCAATACCGGCGGGATCGCCGAGGGTGACCGCGATTTTAGGCAGGTTCATAGAGCCTCCGCTCGCAGAACTCAAAGGCGCGCTCGAGCGCGTCGCGTTCCCCGAACCCGCCGGACTTGGTGACGACCACGCAGCCATCGGCGGAGCCACCCTCGACGAAGCCCCATGGAATACCGGGAGCCAGTTCGCCGGCGAGCAGGATGCTCGAGGCATCGAGCGCCTGCAACACGAAGGCTGCGGTATCGCCACCGGTGACGATCAATGCGGCGACTGGCTGGGCAGCGAAGGCGTCGCGCACATCTTGCATTGGCGTGACGCCACACTGGATGCGAAAGACTGCACGCGGCCCTGGGTGGATTTGTTGCTCGAGCCAGGACAATTGAAGGTGCGTGACCGGATGAGTCGAGCCTGTGAACAGAAGCGTGTTTCCGCGGCGGCGTACAGACGGTGCCACTGGCTCCGATACCGAGGCAGGAAGTCTGGATGCGAGCGCGCGCGCCAGTCCGGCTGAGCCGACCCAGAGGATTGGCGGCGGCAGTTGAAGGGCTGCAACTGCGAGGCGATCAAGGTCTTCCTGTGTCTCCGCATCGCACAGCAGGATGCGGATTCCATTTTCGATTGCCTGGCGAAGCGCGGCCAGTTGATGCGGCACCGGTTCGGCGCGTAATACGCCGATTCGAGCTGAATCCACCGCGGAGAACTGGTCGCGCAGCGAGATTCTGGAATCCTGTCCGCTGCAGTCGCGGACACTGAGAATACCGGAGTGCAGGGTGCGCTCGGTTTGCGGGAATGCAGGCGCAACCAGGGCCAGCGCAGCGCCGGATGCGTCGAGCGTCGCCAACGTCTCTGCACCAAAGTTCCCGCGGGCGGCGGAGTCAACCTTTTTGAAGACAATGACTGGCTGTTGCTGATCCGTCAATCGAGTCACAACCGCGGCGACGCGGGACCGGGCTTGGCTTTCCGTTAAATTTCGCGTCTCCGTAGTGAAAGACACAACCGTCGGTCGGTCCTGATCCCGATTGCAGCATTCGATGTTTGCGTCGCAGGCCGGCGGGTTGAGCATTACGCGGGCGGAGCGGCCGGAGGTCAGGAACGCAACACCGCTGTCACATGCTCCGGTGAGATCGTCGGCGACAACGACAATCCTGCCCGCACTTATTCGGTTGGGGTCGATCTGCGCTGGAAGGCCAGGGGTGATTGTCTGCATCAATGGCGCGATTCCTTCGGCCGCAATCGGTGTTTCGGGGAGGGTTGGCACCAATCAATTCCTCCACGATAGATCGGGGCGCGGCCGCAATCGTCCGGTGTTTGAGGTACCAGATCAGCTCAGGCGGAACTCACCTGCACCTCGCCCTGAATCCCAAATAGCGGCCGAATTCCTGTTTTCCAATCCGGCACAGTATAGCCATGTGATTGAAAGTTAGCGAGCGGTTTTGAAAAGATTCCAAAACCAAACTCCACCAAGGCCTGGAAGGCTTCCCTGATTCGCATTCGAACACCGGATGCGTATCAGGATGGCCCAAGCTGGATGAGGATGAGATTGTGCGAGGGCCTCGGCGAACTCTTCGACCGGCTCAGGCGGCCAACTTTTGGGTCGTTTCGCAGGCTATCTGGCGGTATTCGAGGTACATACGCATACGCCAGCGAAGGATCATGCCGAAGGCGAGCACAAAGAAGAGAGCGCCGGTCTGTTCCAGGCTGAGAAACCTGTCGAAGTAGCTGTGGGCGAGGATCCGAACGACGGCGAGCGCGATGACGACGATGAAGAATGCGTTGGAGCGCTGCATCATGACAGCGTTGCCGTCGTGGATCAACCGGGAGGTGCGGAGCAATGGATAGGCGAGCGCGGTGGCACCAATCAGGAAAGCGCAGGCAGCCCACGGCCACGGAATCCGGCAGGCCGGGACCAGGAACATCGAGAAGCCGGTCGCCATTCCCATGGGCGGGATGAGGATCTTCCTGGCGGTCACGGCCGTGCGGCCTTCGCGCACCCGCCAGGCCAGAACGCCCCCTGCTCCGACAACTGAGGCGAGTAACGAAATTTCCTTGGCTGGCAGCATGCGATGTCTCGTTGTTGGTCTGGCGTGTGGCCCGTCGTGGAGCAACCGGCTCTCTATCCATTATGCAGGTTTCCGCGCTGCTTGAACCAGCGCAGGGGAGGGAAGCGACCGAGGTCGTGGTGACAGAATCGGGCGAGTGGTAGTAGGGTGTTTGGAGCCGTATGGGAGCACCGGGAGGCAGTCGACCCAATGAAAATCAATCGTCGCAGCTTCATCGCGTACCTTTCGCTATTGCCGGCAGCGTTGGCACGGGCGGCAGCCCAGGTGCCGGCGAACCGGAATATCAAATGGGCGGTCTCGTCTGCGCTGTGGAATTATTTCCCCCCTGTGCCGTTCACCAGCATTCTGGATGTGATGAAGGAGACGGGTTTTCCCGGGATTCGACTGGCCAACTTCCCGGGCATCCTGAACAAGTACGGAATGACTGCCGCGCAGATGCTGCAGGAGGTGTCGAAGAGGAATCTGAATGTAGTGACGATTTCGTGGAACGGCCCACTGCAAGACCCGGCTGCGCGGCAGCAGGCACTGGACAGCGCGCGCACCGCGATGAAGTTTCTGGCAGATTTTGGCGCGAACCACCTGGTGGTCTTCTCGCCGTCGCGCACCCGGCCCGGAGCGGACACCCGAGCCGCGTTCACGGCACTATGCGAGTGCTGCAACCAGATTGGGGAATTGGCGGGCGGGATGGGATTCACGGCGGGGTTGCACAATCACATGGGCCAGATGGTGCAGACCCGGGAGGAGATCGACCGGTTCATGGCGATGACCGATCCGAAGTTGTTTGGATTCTCGCCGGACACGGCGCATCTGGATCTGGCGGGCTGCGATGTGGTTGGAACCATCGAACGGTATAAGGACCGGATCCACTTTCTCGACTATAAGGATGCCAGGCAGACCGTTCCGAAGAGCGACGTGGTGCAGCCGAATGGGCAGGTGCTTCCGAAGGATTCGGGCGGCGCCAGCTTTTTTGACAGCATCTACGACCTGGGCGACGGCGAAGTCGATTTTCCCGGATGCCATCGAGTTCTGAAAAGCATGAAGTACCGCGGCTGGATTTGCGTCGATCTGGACACGGCGCGGCTGGGACCGCTCGCCGACTACCAACGCTGTGGCGCGTATGTGGTGAAGAAACTGGAGCCAATCTACTTGTAAACCGCATCGATTGGGGCTGACTCCAGGTGGACTCGCGGGAAATGACCTTGCGCCGTGGATCGAAATCTTGCGGGGCTTAGCTTGGAACCGGCCTGGGGTGAGTGGCAGCGCCGCACTTCAGAGATTCAGGCTGTGCAGGTAGGCTCTACTGACCGCCAGGCTCTGCGGAATGGGGAGCGACGTGTCGTCCTGGTCGACGAAGGCATATTTGACGCCTTCGGCGCGGGCCTGGAGGAGGATGGCGGGCCAGTCGATGGTGCCTTTGCCGAGCTCGGTGAAGGATTGGGGCGGGTCCATGGTGTAGCCGGTTCTGGCTCCGGCGAGGCGGTCCTTCATGTGGATGAGGCGGAGCCGGTTGGCGTATTGCTTGATGACGGCGAGGGGGTCTTGTCCACCCTGGGTGAGCCAGTAGACGTCGAGCTCGAGCTTGAGCAGGGCGGGGTCGGTGTGCTGCATGAGGTGGGCGAAGCCGGTGGTTCCGTCGATGGGGCGGAATTCGTAGCAGTGATTGTGGAAGACCAGCTCCATGCCGAGGGACTGGGCGTGGCGGCCGGCGCGGTTGAAGAGGTCGGCGGCCTGGGAGAAGCCTGCAAGCGAGGTCCACTGATCTTTGGGGATCATGGGGCAGACGACGTAAGTGAGGCCGAGCTGGCGGGCGAAGTCGAGTTTGTCTTCGAGACCGGCGTAGTCGAAGTGGCCGGCGACGGCGGCGATTCCGGCGTCCTGCATCATGCGGCGAATCTCGGCGGCGGAGTGGCTGTAGGCGATGGGGTAGAGCTCGACCTGGGGAAAGCCGGCGTCGTGAATCGTGCGGAAGACGCCGGGGAGATCGGTGAGAGCCTGGCGGCGGAGCATGTAGAGCTGGACGCCGAAGGTGATGCCCTTGACGTCGGCGAAGGCGCGGGCGGGGCGCAGGAGGCAGCCGGCGGCAGCGGCGGCGAGCGAGGCCTTGAGGAAGCTACGCCGGGAGGCAGCGGGGATTCGAGGAGTCATCATTGCGAATTTCTACCTGTCTTCTTCGTCGGTGGGCTGTTTGCCGGTAAAGGGGGAGCAGCAGGGGGTATTGACGGGGGTGAATTCCATAATCTCGGCGCGGGTGAGGTCGGGATCGAAGAGGCCGAGCTGGGTTTTGCCGTCGCGGCCGGTGACGGTGCGGGTGCAGTTTCCCTCGCAGTGGTTGCGGGCGAGGGCGGCGACGAGGTCGGCGATATGGTCGACGGCCAGCGAGAAGTGGTCGTCGACGCCGGCCTTTTGGAGGGTTGGGTTGGGGCCGGCGTGGAACATGTACTCCAGCCAATCGCTGCCGTCGGGCACCTGAACCATGTACCAGTCGAGGGCGTCGTCGGTGTGGCCGCCGTGCCAGTAGGGATGGAAGCCGAGGATGCCCTGCCAGAAGGCATCCTCCTTCGCCTGGTCCTGAATCATGAAGCCGACGTGGATGATGCGGCGGCTGACAGCGTTGGGCGAGGGGGTGGAGTGGGCGACGAGGGAGTTGGAGTCGCTCTGGACGAAGTAGATGAGATTGCCCTCGGGATCGCGCACGGCGAACTCACCGTCCTTCAGGGGCTGCTCGATGGCGATGGCATGGGCGGAGAGATACTTCTGCAGGGCGGCGGCGTCGCGGGTGGTGAAGCCGATGGCGGCCATGCGGAGGTTGGGCTGCGGAGGCGTGGCGGGGACGATCTCCAGCCACTGCGCGTGGTTGAGGGGATAAACCCACTTGCCGCCGGACTCGCGGCCGTCGAAGCCGAGCGTCCCGCCGTAGAAATGCTGCGCGGCGGGAAGGTTGGTGGTGTAGAAGCGAGCGAAGGCGACGCCGGTGATAGCGGGGCGGCTGGCTGGTTGAGAGAAGGACACCGCAGGGAGAGCGAGAGCGAACGCCAGAAGCAGGGTGGGTTTCATCGGCTAAGACTCTACTGCATCGCAGGGGTCGGGTCAAAGCAGCGCAGAGGGCTGGGCTCCCGTAAGTCTTCGCGAAAATGAGCAGCTCATGGCGCGGGTGTCTCATCGAGAGGCAAAATCCGCGAGGTGGCTTCCATCAGGTGGTACGTGCGATAGGTGGCGTCATAGGACCATGAAGCTCTCCTGACAGCCATGCTCTCGTAGATCCTCTTCGGCAGCCAGAAAGTCTTCCCGTCCAGCTCCCCGGTGCATACTCCACCGTCACATCCCACCAGCCCATCTCCGTCCCGATCATGTGATGAGGCGCATGAAACTGCATCCGCGTAACCTGCATGGTCTCCGGGTCGATCACTGCGCTCCCCGCTTACGTCTTCCTGCATGCGGCAGTCGGCCGGTCGCTTATCGGCAGCTACGCTGGCAAACTCGACCAGGATCGGGTCTTTGTTTGACGTCAACGTATAGTCCATGCAGGCCTGTTGGCTCAGACTGACCAGCGCCAAACCGTTCGAGAAGGCGCCGACAAACAGCATGCCGCCGCCAATCGAATCTCCCGTCACCGGCTTGCCATTCACCTTCTTCACCTCGCGCGACTCGCGGAGAATCACCTGGTCGTCAGGCCGTGGAATACGCTTCAGCAGAAAGGTTGAATCGGTGACCGTGCTCCCGTAGCCCATCGGGGCGCGGGGGGAGGCGGTGAGGACACGCTCGTCG
>CAWBFL010000022.1:0-44427 GCA_963787905.1 uncultured Acidobacteriaceae bacterium
ATCCATCCGCGGCTGCTGGAGATTATTCGCGGGCGGACATCGACGTTGATCTTCGTCAATGCACGGCGGGTGGCGGAACGTTTGGCGGGCGCGCTGAACGATCTGGCCGGTGAGCCGATTGCGCGGGCGCATCATGGTTCGCTGGCCGCAGCGCAGCGGGTCGAGATTGAAGAACTGTTGAAGGCGGGAAAGATCAAGGCGCTGGTGGCGACCAGTTCGCTGGAGCTGGGCATCGATATGGGTGCGATCGACCTGGTCATCCAGATCGAGGCTCCGCCCTCGGTGGCCAGCGGGATGCAGCGCATCGGCCGCGCGGGCCACCAGGTGGGCGCGCCGTCGCATGGCATCATCTTTCCGAAGTATCGCGCGGACCTGGTGGCGTGTGCGGCGGTGACGAGGGCCATGCACGAGGGCCACGTGGAGTCGACGCGCTTTCTGCGCAACCCGCTGGACGTGCTGGCGCAGCAGATGGTGGCGATCGTCGCACATCCGCCGATGGGCAGGGATCGGGGACAGGGGCCAGGGGCGAGAAGGGCGCGGACGATGAGGGCGGCGGAATCTCACATGCGGCGCTGCTGGCGCTGGTGCGCGGCGCGGCGCCATTTGCGGGCTTGACGCCGCGCGGTGTTCGACGGCGTGCTCGACCTGCTGGCCGGGCGCTATCCGTCGGATGAGTTTGCGGAGCTGCGGCCGCGGGTGACCTGGGACCGGACACGCGACTGGATTACCCCGCGGCAGGGCGCGAAGCGGATCGCGATCCTGAATGGCGGGACCATCCCGGACCGCGGGCTGTACGGCGTGTTTCTCGCGGGCGAACGCGCGAAGCCGGTGCGCGTCGGCGAACTGGATGAGGAGATGGTGTTCGAGAGCGCAGCCGGGCGAGACGTTCATCCTGGGCGCTTCGACGTGGCGCATCGAGGAGATTACGCACGATCGCGTGCTGGTTTCGCCGGCGCCGGGCGAAGCGGGGAAGATGCCGTTCTGGCATGGCGACCGCGCGGGACGGCCGATGGAGTTTGGCCGGCGCATTGGCGCGCTGGTGCGGGAGCTGCGCGCGATGCCGGCGGCGGTTGCGGTAACGACCTTGGTGAAAACGCACGATCTGGACGCGGGTGCGGCGGAGAACCTGATGCGCTATCTGGCGGACCAGGAGATTGTAACCACAGTTGTTCCCGATGACCGGAACATCGTGATCGAACGCGTGCGCGATGAGCTGGGCGCTTGGCGGGTGTGCGTGCTGACTCCATTTGGCAGCCGGATTCACGCGCCGTGGGCGATGGCGGCGGCGGCCAAAATCCGCGGCAACGGCGGGCCGGACGTAGAGACGATGTGGACGGAGGATGGGTTTGTGCTGCGCTTTCCGGAAGCGGACGATGCGCCGGAGGGTTGACGCGCTGCTGCTGGAGCCCGCCGAAGCGGGGAGCTGGTGCAGCGGCAACTGGGGTCGACCGCGCTGTTTGCGGCAAAGTTTCGCGAGAGCGCCGCGCGGGCGCTGCTGCTGCCGCGACGACGGCGCGGATGGACGGACTCCGCTGTGGCAGCAGAGAAAACGCGCGTATGACCTGCTGGCTGTGGCGAGCCGGTATCGCAGCTTCCCGATTCTGCTGGAGGCGTATCGCGAGTGCCTGCGCGACGTTTTCGACATGCCGGCGCTGGCGGAGGTGCTGCGCGGGATCGGAGACCGTTCGCTGCGTGTGCACAGGGCGGACACGGAGAAGGCTTCGCCATTTGCCGCTGCATTGCTGTTCGGATATGTGGCGAATTACATCTACGACGGCGACGCGCCGCTGGCGGAACGGCGGGCGCAGGCGCTGGCGATCGACCAGGACCAGCTGCGGGAGCTGATGGGCGACGCGGACCTGCGCGAACTGCTGGATGCGCATGCGATCGAGGAGACGGAGGAGCAGTTGCAATGCTCGAGTGAGGGATACAAGGCGCGAAGTGCCGACGGCGTGCACGATCTGCTGCTGCGGCTGGGGGATTTGTCACACAAAGAGTTACAGGAGCGGGCTGCGGCGGACGATGTTGCAGCATTTGTAACCAAATTGGTGCGGGCGGGGCGGGTGATCGAGGTTTCGGTGGCGGGCGAACGGCGGCTGATCGCGGTCGAGGATGCGGGGCGGTATCGCGAGGCGCTGGGCGTGGCGCTGCCGCCGGGTCTGCCGGCGGCGTTCGTGGAGGCGACGCCCGAAGCCGGGTTGGACCTGGTGCGACGCTATGCGCGGACGCATGGACCGTTCACCGCGGCCGAATGCGCAGCGCGGTTCGGGCTTCCGGCGGCGGGCGTGGAAGCGGCGCTGGAGCGATTGGCCGGGATGGGACGCGTCGCCGAGGGCGGGTTCCGGCCCGGCGGCGTGCATCGCGAGTGGTGCGACGTGGAGGCGCTGCGGGCGATCCGGAGAAAGTCACTGGCGCGGTTACGTAAAGAAGTGGAGCCGGTGGAGCAGCGCGTGCTGGCGCGGCTGATTACGCGCTGGCAGGGCGTGGTGCAGCCGCGCAAGGGCCTGGATGCGCTGCTGGATGCGGTTGAGAATCTGCAGGGCGCGGCGCTGCCCGCGTCGCTGCTGGAGACGGAGATTCTGCCCGCGCGGATCCACGGCTATCGCCCGTCCGATCTGGATACGCTGATCGCGGCGGGCGAGGTAACGTGGGTTGGCTTCGAGGCGATCGGCGAGCGCGATGGAAGGATTGGGCTGTACCTGGCGGAGCAGGTGGAGGCGTTGTGGCCGGTGCGGGCGTTGACCGTTGTTCGTTCTCCGTTGTCCGTTGAAGACAAGACAGAGGAGCGGGTGGTGGAGTATCTGAGGGCGCATGGGGCTTCGTTTTTCCAGCAGGTGCATGACGGGGTTGGCGGCGGGTATCCGGGCGAGACGCTGGATGCGATGTGGGGGCTGGTGTGGCGCGGGCTGCTGACGAATGACGGGTTGCAGGCGTTGCGCGCGTACTGCGAGCCGGTGAGCACGAAGCAGGCCAAGAGGGTGCACCAGCAGGCGGGATTTACTTCAAGGCGGACGACTCCGCCGGCGGCGCAGGGGCGGTGGTCGCTGAATGCGGCGGCGCTGGCGGAGGGACGGTCGGCGACGATGTGGTCGCATGCGATGGCGCAGCAGTTGCTGACGCGGTATGGCGTGGTGTTTCGCGAGACCGCGCATGCGGAGGGACTGCCGGGCGGATTTTCCGCGGTGTACGACGTGCTGAAAGCGATGGAGGAGACGCGGCAAAGTGCGGCGCGGTTATTTTGCGGCAGGCGCCGGAATCGGCGCGACGCAGTTTGCCATGCCGGCGGCGGTGGATCTGCTGCGGAGCTTGCGGGCAGAACGCGAGGGCGAAGGGCGCGAGATGCTGATGCTGGCGGCGACCGACCCGGCGAATCCGTACGGGGCGCTGCTGCGCTGGCCGGAGGGCGGGGATGCGGACAGTTCCCTCACCCGCAGCGTGGGCGCGCGCGTGGTGCTGTGCGATGGCGCGCTGGTGGCGTATCTGCGGCGCGGGAACCCGAACGTGCAGGTGTGGCTGCCGGAGGAAGAGCCGGGTCGCGGCCGGGTGGCGCGGGCGCTGGCGGAGTTTCTGGTGGAGCGGGTGCGCGAGGACCGCGAGGTGGATGGAGCGGGACGGGCGGGGCTGCTGATTGCGACGGTGAACGGGGTTCCGGTGGCAGAGAGCGCGATGGCGCGGGCGTTGCTGGAGGCGGGGTTTGTGGCCGGGGCGAAGGGGTTCAACGTGCGGCGGGTGGGGGTGCGGGGTTAGGTTGCGGGCGGCTCGGACGCGGGGGGGGAGGGGGTGGGTGTTGTTAAGTGCTTGCAGTGCAACGACATGCCAGAATGTCGTGTTGTAAAAATAAGATTCTCAACGGGTTATTGCAAAAATAAGAAAATGAATGGGTTACGGGAAAGGCTCGGGTTGCCGCGGTCCGGGGGAGCAGGGGTTATGAGGTACTATCCTGGCGATAAAATGTCCAGAATCAGTGGATTACGGGACCCATGGTACGCGCAAAGTCTTCAATCCAAACGGCTTGCTCGCAAAATAGCCAGAATCAGAGACTTAGGAGAAGACGGGTTCTGGCGGCGAAGGATAGCGGCGAGGCCAGGGGCGAGAAAAGGAAAGCCCGGCGGGAAGGCCGGGCTTCTTCTGTTCGTATCTCTCAATCCAGTGTAGCAGGATGAGCATAACTCATCTGCAAACTCTATTTCGTGACAGGTCATGGAGTTAGGCGATTTGGGGGCTTGACAAAGATTTCCACAGCTTGGAGTGTATTGGAATCGGGAGCGGCGGGAGGAGAACGATGAGACGAGTGCGAATGCTGGCGTTGGCATGTGCAGCGGCGATGGCGTGCGGGACAGCGGCGATGGGTGCGGCGCAGCAGTGGACTCCGCCGGTCTCGCAGCAGGACAAGGATATTGCAGCGGAGACCAACAGCCAGGTGGGGGATTTTCCGAATGCGGTGATGAACACGGCGCCGGGCACGCAGGACTGGTGTTCGGTGGAGGTGCGGGTGATGCGGGCGGGGTCGATGAC
Organism: uncultured Acidobacteriaceae bacterium; assembly: GCA_963787905.1. GTDB lineage: Bacteria > Acidobacteriota > Terriglobia > Terriglobales > Acidobacteriaceae > Edaphobacter. The sequence goes on from CAWBFL010000022.1 coordinate 4,516, forward strand.
GCCGATTGTGAGCGGGGTGAGCCTGACGGCGGCTACGCTGGACGACCATGGCCAGCTGGTGCCGGGTGGAAAGCTGACGGTAACGGCGGAGGGGAGGGGAGTTTGGAGGATCAACGATGTGCCGGCGCGGTTCCAGGTGGCGGACTCGTTTACGAACGGGGGCGGGGGGCGGGGATGGATCCGCAGGCGGTGCTGGGGGCCGGTGAGTACGCTGCTGCTGGTGGTGCATGATCCGAACAACCTGGCGAAGGGCGCGGACTGGGTTTGGGATAAGAACGGGAAGTATGCGGTGAACTAAGGGGGAACAGGCAACGGCAGAGGCCAATGCGGGGATTCTTCCCCCATTCGCTTCGCTCGGGGTCAGACTGACAGGCCTGTGGGTGGGCGCGGCGACGCAGGATTGGTCCGAAGTGAGGGCCGGTTGATATGGTTTGAGATTCTGCTCCGGGGCCGAGGAGCGTTTTGCGGCAATGGAGGGAACGATGGCACGTGCAGGAACGATTGCGTTGGTTTGCGGGTTGGGGATGGCTGCGGCGGGGATGGCCGGGGCGCAGCAGCAGCCGGCGGCGTATACGGTGACGGTAGAGAACTCGTTGATGACCCCGGCGATTGAGCAGACGATCTATCGCAATGGATCGAAGGCGGCGATTGATACGAATATGCCGGCGGCGAACGGCGCGCCGGCGTCGCATGTGCGGTCGGTGTACGACCTGAGCGCGCATACGAATGAGTCGTGGAGTTTGACGGACAGCAACGGCGGGTGCTCGTCGGGGACCTTCTCGGGCGACTGGGGCGATCCGTTTGCCGGGCTGGTGGACGTGACGGCGGGGAAGCTGACGGGGACGGAGACGGTGAATGGCTTCTCGACCAAGGTGTATGAGGTGAGCGTCGAGGGCACGACGGCGAAGGTGTGGGTGGAGGCGAAGACGGGGCTGCCGGTGAAGGTGGGCGTGGTGCAGGGAGACAAGACGAGCACGCTGACGGAGGTGACGAAGTTTACGGTGGGCGCGCCGGCGGCTTCGGTGTTTGTGGTGCCGGCGCGCTGCACGGCGGCGGCCGGGCCCCCGCCGGTGACGCAGCGGGAGAAGGATATTGCGGCGGAGACGGGCAGCAAGGTGGGCGACTTTGTGGACGCGGTGATGACGACGGCGAAGGGGTCGCAGGATACGTGCGCGGTGGCGGTGCGAGCGATGAAGGCGGGGTCGATGACGCCGATTGTGGGTGGGTTTACGCTGTCGGCGAATGTGATTGACGATGCGAAGTGGGCGCAGGGAGATACGTCTCCGGGGGCGAATGTGGCGGTGACTGCGGGAGCGAATGGGGTGTGGAGGATCGCGAGCCCGCCGCCGCACTTCAATCTGAACGAGGACTTTGGCAATGCGGGGGGTGGGGGCGGGACGATCCACCTGCAATGCTGGGGGCCGGTGACGACGTTGTTGCTGGTGGTGAAGGATCCGACGAAGCTGGGGTTGGGGGCGGATTGGTTGTGGGATGTGAAGGGGAAGTATGCGGTGAGGTGAGCCCCTAGAAGCGGCGAAGTCTGAAACAGACGCAGGTGGAGTATTCTGGGGCTCCTATGTTGACAAGCGAGTCGTCGATGCGAGGTGGCGCTGCCGTTTCGAAACGTGCGGGCTTTGCGCTGTTCATGATTGGCCTGATCGGGCTCCTGAGCTTTGGAGCATTTATGCTTCACAGTGCTCAGGTGGCGGAGCAAGAGGAAAAGTCTGACTTCCTCGCTGTACTGAAGGAGAACTAGGCCTCGATTCAGACTTTGATGGCAACTAGGTTTCAAGACAATGTTACGTACAACGACCTAGAAAATGCGTGCCAGAATGACCTCGCAGGCCGAATGAAGCGCGAAGAGAATCTCCGGTCGATGGATGCCAAAAACCTCCGCGAGGCGAGTGAGCGGCTTATCGCGCTGTTCGAGGCTGAACAATCTCTCGTTCGGGCGGTTAGGATGTCGGACCGCAGCGAGCTAAAGCTGAATAACCTTGGCGCTGAGGAAAAGTACCGGCCATATTCGAATTACGACATTTTGGGCGCCTATGCCGAGAGGGACCGGCAGATTGAGGCGGAGAAAAGCGAGACGCGGTCAGATCTTGAGTCGGCGAGAACCGCCGTCTTGTCAGACCTAACGACTGTTCAATCGGCTGAACAGGACCTGCAATCTGCTTTGCACAGGGTGGGATTGGGCTTCGCGCCGTCCTCGAAGCTCTATTCGGAAAATCTCAGAGCCGACATGAATCGCTGAATGCTCTTAGCCCGCTAGGGCCCTCCGGAGCCGCTGCACCTGATCATGGGTGAGCTCGCCTTGTCGCCTCGCAAGGATCACCATGTCGACCAGCGCATCGAATCGCACTTCTGGGCAGCCGCGTGAGATTTTTCCGCTTGCGTCCCTGTAGGCGAGCTTTATTGATCGTTCCTTGAAGGCGCCTTTGTCCCAGGACGACCACCCAATTCGAAGCTCTTCGTTATCGTTGTATTGCTCGACGTGTGTTGGTATCAGTTTGCCTCCATCTCATAGTAGATCGATACTAATGAATCAGTATGGGACTGTCAAGGTTCGATAGCCCGTTTCTTCGGCAATGGCCCAGCACAACAGGTCTTCCGCGGAGATGAGGATGCCGTAAACTGGAAGGATGATTGACGATCTGGAATACCGATACTCCCCGGTGCGCGAGAGGGTTCGCGAGCTGCGGGAGTATCTTTGACTCGGCGCGGCTGAAGCGGGAACTGGCGGTCATTGAAGAGAAGATTTCCGACCCAACGGTGTGGGCGGATGCGGCGCGGTCGCAGCCGTTGATGCGGGAGCGCAAGCGGCTGGAGACGCTGCTGGCCGACGATGCCGAGCTGGCGCGGCGCACGGACGACATCGAGGCGTACTTCGAGCTGGCGCAGGAAGGCGAGGCGACGGAGCCGGACCTGGAGCGCGAGATTCCGGCGCTGGTGGAGTTCTCCGAGAAGCTGGAATCGAAGACGATGCTGTCGGGCGAGACCGACCCGCTGAATGCGATCGTGACGGTGCATCCGGGGGCGGGCGGGACCGAGAGCCAGGACTGGGCCGAGATGCTGATGCGGATGTATCTGCGCTGGGCGGAGCGGCAGGGGTTCAAGACCGAGATCAACGAGATTCAGGATGGGGACGAGGCGGGCATCAAGAGCGCCACGTTCACCATCACGGGCGAGTTCGCCTTCGGGCTGCTGAGCGGGGAGACGGGCGTGCACCGGCTGGTGCGGATTTCGCCGTTCGACCAGGCCAAGCGGCGGCATACCAGCTTTGCCAGCGTGTTTGTCAGCCCGGAGATCGACGACACGATCGTGATCGACTTCAAGACCGGAAGATTTGCGCATCGATACGTACCGGTCGGGCGGCAAGGGTGGGCAGCATGTGAATACGACCGACTCGGCGGTGCGGATTACGCATATCCCGACGGGGCTGGTGACGGGCTGCCAGAACGAGCGCTCGCAGCACAAGAACAAAGAGCGCGCGATGAAGATGATGCGGTCCAAGCTGTATGAGTACGAGCTGGACAAGAAGAAGGCGGCGACGCGGAAGATTGAAGACTCGAAGCTGGAGATCGGGTTCGGGTCGCAGATACGAAGCTACGTGCTGCAGCCGTATCGCATGGCGAAAGACCTGCGGACGCGGGTGGAGGTCGGCGACGTGGACAAGCGTGCTGGATGGGGCGCTGGAACCGTTTATCCGCGGATATCTGAGGATGCGGCGGGAGGGGAATCTGCCGGCGACGGTGGAGGACTGACGTGGAGTAGAGGAGTTGTCAGTTTTCAGTTGAGACCGCGCTGATCGGTTTTTGGGTGGAGAGCATCCAATTGAGGCGGGAGAGGCGCGACGGGATGGCCAAGGTTGAGGCGAAGAAAACGGCGAGTGAGAGCGAGGAGCTGCGCACGCAGTTGATTGCGCTGCTGGAGGGCGGGCAGGCGCATGCGACGTTTGCGGATGCGGTTGAGGATTTTCCGGCGGAGTTGCGCGGGGTGGTGCCGAAGGGGCTGCCGTACTCGGCGTGGCAGATTGTGGAGCATATACGGATTGCGCAGCGGGATATTCTGGATTTCTCCGCGCCGCCGACGGGCGGGTATCAGCCGATGGAGTGGCCGGCGGCGTATTGGCCCAAGGAGGCTGCGCCGGGAGATGCGGGCGGGTGGGACCGGTCGGTCGCGGCGGTCGGGGCGGATCTGCGAGAAGTTCAAGGCGCTGCTGGTGAAGCCGGGAGCGGATCTGGCGAAGCCGTTCCAATGGGGAACGGGGCAGAACCTGCTGCGCGAGGCGCTGCTGATTGCGGACCACAATGCGTACCATATGGGCGAGTTGATTGTGCTGCGGCGGCTGCTGGGATGTTGGAGATGAAGGCTGCTTGATTCCCGTCCTGCCGGACGGGGTTTCTCGGCAATAGCAAAGGGATTTGGGAATGACGAAAAGGAAGATGGGATGAATGAGCTGGGCGTAATGGACGAGATGTTGGGAGAGGGAACGGGCAAGACGATTGCGGTGGTGGGGTTGTCAGAGAATCCGGGAAAACCGAGCCACTACGTTTCGGAATACATGCAGCAGCATGGGTACAAGATTTATCCGGTGAACCCGTCGCTGGAGAGCGTGCTGGGCGAGAAGAGTTACAAATCGCTGGCGGAGTTGCCGGTGAAGCCGGATGTGGTGAATGTGTTTCGCGTGCCGGCGCAGATTCCGGCGATTGTGGACGAGATGCTGGCGCTGGGGCTGAAAGACCTGTGGGTGCAGTTGGGGATTGTGAACCAGGAGGCGGCGGCGCACGCGGAAGAGAGTGGAATCCGCGTGGTGATGGACCGGTGCATTATGGTGGAGCACCGGAGGAGGCAGCTGTAGGTTCTCAGTTGGTAGTTTAGTTGCTAGTTGGTAGTTGCTAGTTGTTAGTTGGGGTGACGGGCAGAGACAATTTGCTGACGAGTTGGGGACAAGTGGCGAGTTCGCGTGCAACTACAATCGAGGGTGTGAGAATTCGTCCGATCGTTGCGGGGTGGGTGCTGGCGGTCTTCGGACTCGCCGCGGGGCTGGCTGCGCGCGGGCAGATTGCGGGGGTGGGGGACGGCGGGCCGGGGCCGGTGAAGGCGCAGCACCTGACGGCGGAGCTGGTCGAGCTGGGGCCGGGGATTGCGCCGGGCGGGACGCAGACGGTGGGGCTGGTGCTGTCGATGGAGGAGCACTGGCACGTTTACTGGATGAACGCGGGCGATTCGGGCGAGCCGCCGAAGATTACGTGGACGCTGCCGGCGGGGATTACGGCGGGGCCGATGCAGTTCCCGATTCCGCAGCGGCTGCCGCTGGGGCCGCTGATGGATTTCGGGTATGAGGACCACGTTGCGTTTCCGGTGACGATTGCGGCGGCGGCGACGGTGAAGCCGGGGCCGGTGCATCTGGATGCGCAGGTGACGTGGCTGGTGTGCGCGCAGGTGTGCATTCCGGGCAAGGCGCATCTGGGGCTGGACCTGACGGTGCAGCCGGGAGCGCCGGGACCGGCGCAGGAGCCGCTGGTGGGCGCGCTGGGTGAGTCGATGAGGCTGATGCCCAAGCCACTGCCAGCGGGAATGAAGTTTTCCGTGCGCGGGGATGCACAGCGGTTTGAACTGACGCTGGTGGACGGCGAGCGGCTGGAGCAGGCGGAGTTTTATCCGTATGTGCAGGGCGCGACGGATGTGATTGCGAACGCGGCGGAGCAGAAGGTCGCGGCCGAGAGGGATGGCTTGCGGCTGTATGTGCAGCGTTCGCCGGACCTGGCCGCGCTGCCGGCGACGCTGGCGGGAGTGCTGCGGCTGTCGGACACGGTGGCGTATGAGGTGAGCGCGCCGGTGACCCAGGTGGCGAGCCTGGCGGTTCCGGCCGCGGGCGGGGGCTCTGCGGACGGGGTTACGGCGCTGGGCGCGATTGGACTGGCGTTTCTGGGCGGAATCATTTTGAACCTGATGCCGTGCGTGTTTCCGGTGTTGTTCCTGAAGGGGCTGGCGCTGGTGCAAAGTTCGAGGCAGGAGCGCGGGGAGTTGCGCCGGCATGGGCTGGTGTATGCGCTGGGTATCCTGGTGTCGTTCTGGGCGATTGTGGCGGTGCTGCTGGTGGTGCGGCGAGCGGGCGGACATGCGGGGTGGGGATTCCAATTGCAGTCGCCGGCGTTTCTGGCGGTGCTGGCGTCGTTCCTGTTCTTCTTTGCGCTGTCGCTGGCGGGGCAGTTCGATCTGGGGTTGTCGCTGACGAGTGTGGGCGGAGAGCTGGCGGAGAAGCCTGGGTTTGCGGGGAGCTTTTTTACCGGCGTGCTGGCGACGGTGGTGGCGACTCCATGTGCCGCTCCGTTTATGGGCACGGCGATCGGGTTTGCGCTGACGCAGGCGGCGGGAGTAACGTTCGCGGTGTTTACTGCGCTGGCGCTGGGGCTGGCGGCTCCGTATGTGCTGTTGAGCTGGCAGCCGGCGTGGGTGAGGGTGCTGCCGAAGCCGGGCGCGTGGATGGAAGTGCTGAAACAGGTGACGGCGGTGCCACTGTTTGCGACGGCGATCTGGCTGGCGTGGGTGTATGGGCAGTTGTTTGGCGCGGGCGACGGGGTGAACCAGGTGGCGCTGCTGCTGGGGTGCTTCCTGGTGCTGGGGATGGCGGGATGGGTGCTGGGCCGGTGGCCGGCGAAGTGGCCGAGCAGGATTGCGGCGGTGGTGCTGATCGCGCTGGGGCTGGCGATTCCGCTGTCGCAGGCGCGGGGCGCGCGGCGGGCGGGGACGGAGACGGCGAGTGTTGCGCCGCCGAGCGGATTTGCGATGAACAGCACGGAGGTGGTGTGGCAGCCGTATTCGGCGCAGGCGGTGAGTGCGGCGCGGGCGGCGGGGCACCCGGTGTTCATCGACTTTACGGCGGCGTGGTGCCTGAGCTGCCAGGTGAATGAGCGCCTATACCTGAAGTCCGACGAGGTCGAAGGCGCGCTGCTGAAGGCGGGCGTGGTGACGATGAAGGCGGACTGGACGAATGAAGATCCGGCGATTACGGCGGAGCTGGCTTCGGTGGGACGGGCGAGCGTGCCGACGTATGTGATGTATCCGGCGGCGGCGGGGAGCGCGGCGGATGTGCTGCCGGAGGCGCTGACGAAGGGTTTGGTGCTGGAGGCGATTGAGCGGGATGCGAAGTGAGTTGTCAGTTGTCAGTTCTCAGTTGTGAGGAAGGGCGAAGGCGGATTTTCCTGGGGGAGTGACCCGCGAGGGGATGGGCGCGGGTTGCGGTGGGGGGTGGTGACCCGGCCGTACGGGTGTGCGGTCCACTACGGGAACTGAAGGGGGCGGATGCGGGGTGGGTGGAGGGATGGCGGGCAGGGTGTGCCGGCGGCGTCTAAGCTACGGATTCTGCGGCGGTAAACGGCCGATTGGGTGTCCCCAAAAGTGGTATTTCAAGCGCCGGGGGGGGTGGGGTAAGGTCATCGACAGGGCATCAAGCAAGAATGTCCAGCATGCAAGGAATGCTGATTTCTTCCCTTACGGAAGATCGGCCAAGCCAGGCGAAGCGCGGTAAGTCAGTCCGTCCCTTTTTCGTTGACGATCCGCACCTGGCTTGAAAAAATGGGGTTCTGAGTAGTTGGGCCTGCTAAGCCGGCCGATAGAGGAGACAAGACTCCGACACGCCGGCGCCGCGAACGTCACCTTCCCCCCCACAACGCAGGCCGACCGTGGACGCCCGGATTGGCATCTATCTGTTCACCCGCCTGGGAAGGCGGCGCAATCCCGTCGCTGTGCCGCTGGCACGGACCGAAGGGAGACTTGATGAGCAAGACCCGGATTCGCATACAAGCCGCTGTGGTTGTTTTTCTTCTGCTGCCAGCGGCGGCTGGGGTTCTGGCGGTCCATGCATCGGCCACTTGCGAGCGCTTTGTGCGCACCTACATTACCAAGCCGGTACGCAATCGGGTGAGCAAGCAGACCGCGGAGGCATGGACTGCGTGGCGGCTGGCGCATCCGAACTGGAAGCCCAACCCGAATGTCCACCGGCCCCGGTACGTGATGAACCGGGAAGAGACGATTCAGAAGGTTGAATTCGCCTGCACGATTCCGTTGATTCCGACGGTGTCGGACCGGCTGCTGTCGAAGTCCGAGCTGGAGGCCCCGCCGCGGGTGATCGACCTGTCCCACATGAATCCGACGCCGATCAGTCTTCCCGACGAGATTCCGCCGGAGGTGGCCGAGATTGCGCCGGACGAATCGTGGCCGCCGATTGGCCCGTATGTTCCTCCGATTCTGGCGAGCAGCACACCGGGAGGCCCGGTGCTTCCTGCAGTGCCGCCGGAGGAGCCACCGATCAGCGGAGCGGTGCCTGAGCCGTCGAGCCTGGTGCTGCTGGGATCGGGGCTGGTCTCGATGCTGTTCCTGGGCGTGAAATTTCGCCGGGCTGAGAGCTCCAAGGCGTAGGCTGGCTGGCGCGGCGACGGAAACGGGCGCGGATTGGGCGGCTGGCGTGGCCCCGGCCGGTGCAGCGTGGTTGCGCGGGACGAAATTCAAACAAACCTGAAAAGTGGTGCGGTAGAATCTGGCGAACCGCAAAAAGGAGTTCGCCGGAGATGCCCTTTCTTGGTCGGATCGAGCGGAGAGTGAGGCCTGCGTGCGCGGTGTGGATTGCGGCGCTGGGCCTTTTGTCGATGGGCGTAGCCGGGCTGGCGCAGGAGGCATCGGGCTTTCAGGACGGGCCGTATGCGCAGCCGCCGGTGCAGGAGCCGGCGCCGGTGGAGCGGCGTCCCGCGGAGCCGCAGGCCGGCCAGACACCAGCGGCGCAGCGGCAGGATGCGGATTACCAGGCGCCGGGGTCGAACTACGATCCAGCCCTGTTTCAGCGGCCGATGGCGAAGGACCAGCTGGCGTTCCTCAGCCAGTTTGCGGGGATGCCGTCGAACCAGTTGTACCGGGACAAGCAGTTTCGCAGGCTGATGCACGATTTTGTGCCGGACTGCACGTTTCACTATGGCCGGGACAAGTCGATGTTCGATGCGCTGGATGAGGTGATCCAGGGCTCGAGCGAGCCGGTGCAGGTGCGGGACGGGCGCTACGTGATGCTGGGCGGACACATGGGGCCGTTCCTCTCGGGCAAGGGATTTTTGTGGATCGACATGCAGGCGGGGATCGGAATTGGGGCGTTCTATTTCCATCCGACGAATGGCGAGCCGACGCCGACGGTGAATGTGTTTTCGAAGCAGGTGCAGAAGGAGATGTTGCTGGAGTGGAGCGAGCTGCCGGCGGCGTTTGCCGAAGACGTGACGGCGTGGGAGCAGGCGGACGGAGTTGCTCCGCTGACGACACGGTATTTCATTACCGGGTCCAACAAGAAGATCCTGCTGGAGCACGATGAGGACTTCTGCTCGCCGGTGTCGGGCGCGGGATACAACGATTGCGACCAGATGAATGCGGACGCAGCCGACATGGATTTGAACGCCGCCTCCTACCTGGAGCAGACGCACCATGTGACCAATGCGACCGCATGGATGATTACGGACCCGGACCTGGTGGCGTGGATTGGCGTGCGCAATTCGCGCTGCGGCGGGGTGATCGACCCGCTGGGGTGCCGCGTGATCCTGACACGGGAGCGCACGCACTTGATCCTGCATGCGCCGCCGCCGCGGCCAGTGCACCGGTAGACGCGAATGGGCGTCGCGTGCGCACCTGGGGCTTTGCCCAGGCTATGATATTGCGCGCCTTCAGCGCGACTTCTATCCACCAATGAAGCTTCGGAGTTTTCGGCCTCCTCGCCAAGGCCCTCTGTGCCTCCCGTTCGGACGGGGTTGGCGGCGCGGATGCGGGCGAGATGCGGAGATTCTGGAGCTGCGTTCCAGAATGACGACGGGGTAAGTCAGTTCATGGTCAAGGAAGCCGTTCACGAGCTTCCAAGGCACCACACCCACCGCAAGCTCTATTCGGGGTTGCGCTTGGTTTGGCGGATGCGGGCGATTTCGTCCATGCGCTGGGCGAGGAGTTTTTCGCGGCCTTCCTGGGTGGGGTGGTAGTAGCGGCGGTTGGCGAGCGAAGGGGGAAGGCAGTCCATATCGGCGACCTTGCCTTCGACATCGTGGGCGTACTGATAGTCCTTGCCGTAGTCGAGCGAGCGCATGAGCTTGGTGGGAGCGTTGCGCAGGTGGAGAGGGACGGGCTCGGCGGCTGTGGCTTCGATGTCGGCGGAGACGGCGCCGTAGGCGGTGTAGACGGCGTTGGATTTGGGCGCAAGCGCGAGATAGACGACGGCCTGGGCGAGGGCGAGTTCGCCTTCGGGCGAGCCGAGGAAGTCGTAGGCGTCGCGGGCGGAGAGGCAGAGGTTGAGGGCTTCGGGCGCGGCCAGGCCGATGTCTTCGATGGCCATGCGGACGACGCGGCGGGCGACGTACATGGGATCTTCGCCGGCTTTCAACATGCGGCCGAGCCAGTAGAGGGCGGCGTCGGCGTCGGAGTTGCGGACGGATTTGTGCAGGGCGGAGATGATGTCGTAGTGCTGCTCGCCCTGCTTGTCGTAGAGCAGGACGCGGCGCTGGAGGGCTTCGGCGGCGATGGCGCGGGTGATGCGATGGCCGGGCGATTCGGCAGAGAGCGAGGCGGCGACGTCGAGGGCGTTGAGGGCGTTGCGGGCGTCGCCGGAGGAGTAGGAGGCGATGGTGGCGAGGGCGTCTTCATCGGCGGCGATGCCGGATGCGCCAAGGCCGCGGGTGGTGTCGGTGAGGGCGCGGTTGAGGAGGGAGACGATCTGCGCTTCGGTGAGCGGCTCGAGTACATAGACGCGGCAGCGGGAGAGCAGCGCGGCGTTGAGTTCGAAGGAGGGGTTCTCGGTGGTGGCGCCGATGAGGCGGATGGCGCCGCGTTCGACGTAGGGGAGGAAGGCGTCCTGCTGGGCCTTGTTGAAGCGATGGATCTCGTCGATGAAGAGGATGGTGCGCGAGCCGAGGCCGGCAGCCTTCTCCGCCTGGACCATGACCTGCTTGATCTCCTTGATGCCGGACATGACGGCGGAGAACTCGATGAAGGTGGCGTGGGTGAGGGCGGCGATGATTTTGGCGAGGGTGGTTTTGCCGGTGCCGGGAGGGCCCCAGAAGATCATCGAGGTGGGATCGTCGTGGGCGATGGCGAGTTGCAGCGGCTTGCCGGGGCCGAGCAGATGCTGCTGGCCGACGAACTCCTCGAGTGTATGCGGACGCATGCGATCGGCGAGTGGAGCATCGCGGAGGGCGGATGCGGCGGCGATCGGAGTGGAGTCGAAGAGGGACATGCGCTAGATACGAGGTACAAGGTTCGAGGTGCGCTGGCGGGCGGCTTCGTAGAGGAGGAGCGAGCCGGCGATGGCGGCGTTGAGGCTTTCGACGGGGCCGGGCATGGGGATGGCGATGAAGCTGTCAGCAAGGGCGATGAGGTCCGCGGAGAGGCCGGCGCCTTCGTTGCCGATCATGACGGCGCAGGGGCCGACAAGGTTGGCGTCGGTTGCGGGGATGGGGCTGCGCGTATCGGTGGGCCCTGAGCCGGGGGCAACTGCCGCAAGGAGGCTGATACTTCGCGACTTAAGCAGGAGGATTTCGGCGGGCGTGACGGCGACCACGGGGACGCGGAAGACGGATCCGGCAGAGGCGCGCAGGGCCTTCTGGTTCCAGGGGCTGACGGTGCCGGCGGTGGTGAGGACGCCGGTGGCGCCGAAGGCTTCGGCGGAGCGGATGAGGGTGCCGAGGTTGCCGGGGTCCTGGAGCGCGGCGGCGATGAGCAGGAGTGAGGCGGTAGCGAGGCTTTGCGGGGAGCGCGTGTTCGAGGGTCCAGGTGGGGGGAACGAGGAGCGCGGCGATGCCTTGCGGGGACTGCGTGTCGGCGACGCTGGCGAAGAGTTCGGCGGAGAGCTCGATGAGTTCGACGCCGCGAGGTAAGCCGGGGGGGGGAGTGCGGCTTTCGCAGACGAAGATGGTTTTGAGGACGAGGCCGGCGCGGATGGCCTCGGAGAGCAGGTGTTCGCCTTCGATGGCGACCAGGCCGCCGCTGAGCCGTGCGTTGCCCGTGAGGGCGGCACGCAACTGCTTGACGCGGGGGTTGGCGCGGCTGGTGACGAGAAGTGCGGGCATAGCCAAATCTTACGCTGGGATGGACGGGTGGCGGCTTAGCGGTGCGGGGTGGATAGAGCCAAGCCGGGGTTGGGGTGTGCTTTGAGGAGGGAGGGGCCAATGGCTAAGAAGACGAAGGGCATGATGCTTGAGCTGTAAGCGATCAGTGGATGAGCTATCAGTTGAGGCGCTGTGTTTCGGTCTAATTGCAGGTGAGCGCGGTCCACACACCCGCTGCCGTGCCGCTGGCGCCGCTGATGCCGAGGTCGACGAAGCTGCCGGCGGGAATGGTGACACTGCCCGATGCGGTGCAGGCGACGCCGGGGGACGCGGCGCAGACGAGCCCGGTAGGCGCCATGCTGCTGGGAGCGCCGGCGCGCAGCGTCACGGTGATGGTGTTGGCCTGCTGGGAGAAGACGCTGAGCGCGGTCGCGGTGCAGCCTGCCGGGACCCAGGTGAGCGCCGAAGCCGGGGCTGTGCCGGTACCAGTTTCGGTGGCGCTGGCGTTGGGATTGTTGACCGAGTAGTAGAGGTCGTTGAACGAGACGGCGTGGTAGACCGAGGCGAAGGGAATGCCGCTGGTGTTGCCGCCGCCTCCGCCACCGCTGCCGGCGGGGCCGGTTGCGCCCTGGGGGATGGTGAAGTTGAGCACGGCGGCGGATGCGGTGCCGCTGTTGCTGACCGCTGCCTGGGTTCCCGGCGCGCCGGTGGTGACAGTGCCGATGGCGACGGAGGCTGCGGAGCCGGTGGGACCGGATGGGCCGACGCTGCCAGCCTGGGCCAGGATGCTCCAGACGGCGGGGTTGAGATCGGGTTCGGCGGACGAGTTGGCGGCGAGGGCGATGTAGGTTGAGCCGGCGTAGGTGACGGAGTCGGTGGCGGCGTAGCCGTAGCCGGCGATCCAGGCGCCGAGGAAGGTGATGCCGGGCGGCCCGGGCGCGCCGTTGGTTCCGTTGACGCCATTGGTGCCGGGGATGCCGGTGGCGCCGGTCGCTCCGGCGGGGCCAGTCGCGCCGGTCAGCCCTTGCGGGCCGGTCTGGCCGGTGGGTCCCTGCGGGCCTGCGGGGCCGGTGGGACCGGATGGGCCCTGGGGGCCGGTGGCGCCGGTTTGGCCAGCGTAGCCGGTGGGACCCTGAGGACCGGTGGCGCCAGCTGGACCGGCGGGACCGGTCGAACCGGCGGCTGCGAGCAGCGACCAGTAGACGGGGCTGGTGTCGGGCTCGCGGCCGGTGTTGGCGACGAGTGCGATGTAGCTGGAACCGGCGTAGGCGACGGCGTCACCGATGGCGTAGGGGGTGTTGATGAGCCACTGGCCCTGGAAGGCGATGGGCGGGCCCTGCGGGCCGATGGCCCCGGCTACCCCGGCGGGACCAGTGGGACCGGCCGGGCCGGTGGCGCCGGCGGCGCCGGGCGTTCCGGCCAGACCCTGCGCGGCGAGCACGGCCCATTGCGCGGGACTGAGGGATGGGGTGTTGCCAAGATTCCCGGCGATCAGCGAAATGTAGGTGGAGCCCTGCCAACTGACCGCGTCGTTCAAGGCGTAGTTTGCGGACGACTGATAGTTGCCGAGGTAGTTCGCAACCGGCGGACCTTGCGGGCCGGTGGCACCGGGGGCTCCGGTGGCTCCGGGCAGGCCTTGCGGACCCTGCGGACCGGCTGGTCCGGTGGCTCCGGTTGCGCCGGATGGTCCGGTGGCTCCGGGTGCTCCGGCGGCAGCGAACAAGGCCCACTGCTGCGGGCTCTGATCGGGCGTGTTGCCGTGGTTCGACGCGATGAGCGAGACGTAGCTGGAGCCGTTGTAGGAGACGCCGTCCGCGAGTGCGTAGTTGGTGGAGGAGGAGTAGACGCCCTGGAAGGTCATGCCGACGGGGCCGGGCACTCCCTGCGGGCCCATGGGTCCGCTGAGCCCGGTTGCGCCGGTGGCACCGGGAATGCCCTGCGCCCCGGCCTGTCCGGCGATTCCCTGCGGACCCTGCGGCCCGGCGGGGCCGGAGGGACCCTGGGTTCCGGGCAGTCCCTGCGGACCGGGCGCGCCGGTGGCTCCGGTAGCACCCGTTGGCCCGGCGGGCCCCTGCGCTGAGAGCACGCCCCACTGTTGCGGGCTGAGGTTGGGCGAATTGCCCTGGTTGGAGGCGACGAGCGAGGTGTAGCTGGAGCCCTGCCAGGTGACTACGTCGCCGAGTGCGTAGTTGGTCGTCGAACTGTAGCTGCCCTGGTAGACCAGCCCGGCGGCTCCGGATGCGCCGGCTGGACCCTGCGGTCCGGCGGGACCGGTGGGGCCGGTTAGGCCTTGCGGGCCGGTGGGTCCTGCAGGCCCGGTTGCTCCGGCTGCGCCCGCTGGACCCGTCGCGCCGGTAGATCCGGCAGGCCCGGCTGGACCCTGCAGGCCGATGGGACCCTGGGGGCCGGTTGCGCCTGCGGCTCCTGCGATGCCGGCGGGGCCTTGCGGACCGGCGGGGCCGGCGTCCACTAACTCTACGTCGAGGGTGGCGGGATGGGCGGTCTGGTCGTTCTCTTTGCTGTCGAACTGGACCATGGCGGTGCCGGCGGAGAGGGCGAGGCCGTTGTTCGACGAGGGAGTCGCGATCCAGCCCTGCACCAGCGAGGTGACGTCGAGCGAGATGAAGGCGCCGGCCTGGGTGACGGAAAACACCCCGGCGGGGGCGCCGGTCGCGGGCGCGGTGGCGTAGGTGACGCTGTACTCGCCCCAGGTCCCGGTGATGGGTGCGTAGCTCACCAGTCCCGGCGTGGTGACACGGTTGACGTACAGATGCAACACGGCGCGCGAGACCTGGGATGCGGTGGTTCCGGCGGGCAGCAGCGAAAGGTCAAACTGGAGCAGCGTGGTGTATCCGCCGCCGACATCCAGATTTGAGATGGCCCCGCTGTTGACCGCGGGCAGGGCGCTGTTGACATGGGCGTCGGCCACGAGAGTTGCCTGGGCGGCGCGGGCGGCGACGGGGCAGGCCGCGACGACCGACAACGCGGCTACGCCGGCGCATAGCTTCTGCCATGGCCTCAGTCCCAGCGAACGCCCCACTTGCCGTCCCATCCGCTTGCCCCAGTTCGAGGCGACGATTCGTAGCGGCGGGCGATACAGGTTGGCCGTTCCGTTCCGTGCCTCAAAGCAACGATCCTTACTCGGCGATGCACGCTGACCCGGGTTGTGCGCGGAGCCACAGTTGCCCTGCGAGCACAGACTTGGGAGCAGTCCCCTTGTAGGCCCGTCGCGAGCCAAAAGCAAGGGAAATCGAGTGCTCTTCGATAACCGGACGATTCTCGATCCTTTAACCGGAACTCGGCGGCAATCGTCCGCATCGGTTAAACTGCATAGCTGAGTCGAGAATTCGCGAGGTTCCCTCCGCATGGCTATCGAACAGGCAAATCAGCCGGGCACGCTTCCCTCCCCTGACACGCTGGTCAACATTCCCCGGCTCATCACCGCGTACTATGCGGTGCATCCCGATCCGGATAACGCGGCGCAGCGCGTGGCGTTCGGAACGTCGGGCCATCGCGGCAGCGCGTTCGATGGCTCGTTCAACGACGACCACATCGCGGCGATTTCGCAGGCCATCGTGGACTACCGCCGCGGCCAGGGGATTGGCGGGCCGCTGTTTCTGGCGAAGGATACGCACGGGCTTTCGGAGCCGGCGTTCGCGACCGCGCTGGAGGTGCTGGCGGCCAACGGGATCGACGTGATGGTGGACGACCAGCTGGCGTATACGCCGACGCCGGCGCTGAGCCACGCGATTCTGACGTACAACGCGGCCGCCGGAAACGGGAAAGACGGGGGCAAGCCGCAGAGCGATGGGATTGTGATTACGCCGTCGCACAATCCGCCGGAGGATGGCGGCTTCAAGTACAACCCGCCCAACGGCGGTCCGGCGGACACGACCGCGACCAAGTGGATTGAGAACCGCGCGAATGCGCTGATCGCGGGCAGGCTGACCGAGGTGAAGCGGCTGGACTACGCGCTGGCGCTGAAGGCGGATACGACGCATCGGCACGACTACCTTACGGCGTACGTGAACGATCTGGCGAATGTGATCGACTTTGCGCCGCTGGCGGGGACGACGCTGAAGCTGGCGGTGGACCCGCTGGGCGGGGCGGGAGTGTACTACTGGCCGAGGATCGCGGAAAAGTATCTGCCGAAGTTACAAATTCTGAATCCGCTACGTCGATCCGACGTTTCGCTTTATGACGCTGGACTGGGACGGGCGGATCCGCATGGATTGTTCGAGCCCGTTCGCGATGGCGAGCATGATTGCGAATAAGGACAAGTTCGACGTGGCGTGGGCGTGCGATACGGACCACGACCGGCATGGGATTGTGACGCGCTCGACCGGGCTGCTGAATCCGAACCATTATCTCGCGGTGTCGATTCAGTATTTGTTTACGCATCGGCCGGAGTGGTCGGCGAAGGTGGGGATTGGCAAGACGCTGGTGTCGTCGTCGATCATCGACCGCGTGGCCAAGGGGCTGGGGCGGCCGATGCTGGAGGTGCCGGTGGGCTTCAAGTGGTTTGTGGATGGGCTGATCGATGGGAGCCTGGGGTTTGTGGGCGAAGAGTCGGCGGGCGCGAGCTTCCTGCGGCGGAACGGCACGGTGTGGACCACAGATAAGGACGGCCTGATTATGGGGCTGCTGGCGGCGGAGATGACGGCGGTGACGGGCAAGGACCCGGGCGAGCTGTACGGGGAGCTGACGGCGAAGTATGGGTCGCCCGTGTATCAGCGGATCGACGCAGAGGCGACCAAAGAGCAGAAGGCGAAGCTGGCGAAGTTGTCGGCGGCGCAGGTGACGGCGAAGACGCTGGCGGGCGAGCCGATTACGGCGATATTGACCGAGGCTCCGGGAAACCATGCGCCGATTGGCGGGCTGAAGGTGACGACGGAGAATGGGTGGTTCGCGGCGCGGCCCAGCGGGACGGAGGATGTGTACAAGATTTATGCGGAGAGCTTCAACGGGGCGGAGCATTTGAAGCAGATACAGGTGGAGGCGCAGGCGCTGGTGACGGCGGCGATCAGTTAGCCACCAAGCCGCTAACAGCCAGGGTCACAGTTCCTATCTCCGCCCCACCCTCGACCTCAGCCCACTGCCGCAATACTCTCCGCAGCGATGTCTCTGACTTCGCTGCGAACCCATATCGGCTCTGTCCGGTCGGTTCGTCGGTACAAACATGTTCTCCGGGGTTCCCTCTGCTGCACGCCTCGCAGAGCATCCGCACTGTCCCCCAGTCTTCGACCCACATTTCATCTTCACGACACATTTTTTTGAGATTCTCCATCGCGGTTTCGTTCGGCATTACCAATTCAACCTCAAAAGTTGAATGTGCCGACCGCTTCCAGATTCCTAGTTCATCAAAAACCGGATACTCATAACCGCCGGAGACACGTGTTCCCTCTTGAGCGCCGTCATTGATCAGGATGTCTCCGTATCGGCGCTCTGACTCCAGTAATGGCACATTTTCAACGCGAATGCGGGCTGGATCAAGTCTCGTCCCCCACACTACGTCCGCCGCTCCATTAGGGTTCACGCGAACACAGGCGCGCATTTCTTGCATCAACACCTCACCCGGCCCATCGTTCACCTCAATGCCCAAGGTGCGCCATGCACGTCGCGCTTCATCCCAACAATTCAGGGCAGTTGCAGCAATTCCAAGGTTCCAAAGAGCTGCTTCATCCCCTGGACGGAGTTTGTCTGCGCGCTGATTTTGAGCCAGACTTTCGCGCCAATCACCCGCATACTTCGCCTTCAGGCCAAGGTTGTAGGCCTCAATCGCTCTCTGCTCGTCGCTCTTGCCGAAGATCATGCCCGCCGCCGCACTTTGCCGGTGCCGACCAGCAGGTCGGCGGAGATTCCCAGGCCGGAGCGGACGCGGCGCACCATGGCGAGGGTCAGGGGGCGTTTGCCGGTCATCACTTCGGAGACGCGCGCGCGGCTGCCAATCATCGGTTCGAGGTCCTTGCGGGTGAGCCCTTGCTGCTCCATCCGGAACTGAATGGCCGTCACCGGGTCGGGGGCGTCCATCGGGAAACGCTTCTCCTCGTAGGCGTCCACCAGGGTTACGAGCACATCGAGTTCGTCCCCTTCCGCACTGCCGGGCTTGGCACCCATCAGCGCGTCGATCCGCTCCAGCGCAGCGTCGTAGTCCGCCTCACTGCGAATTGGATGTACTTGAATAGCGTGCTTTTTCATACTGGACCTCCTTCGCATCGGTGTCGTCGTACTCTTTGTGCGTCCCCAGCCACTTGATACGCAGGAACTGATAGTGATAGTCGATCGACACGATCAACCTGTAGTCGTTGCCCTTGATGTTGAAGACAACCCGCTCCGCGGAGAGGATGCTGGCCGAAGCGAACTGCGCTTTCAAATCTGCGGAACTCGTCCATCTTGCAGCGTGAGCGATCTGATACCACGCATCGAGTTGCGCTTTTACCGCCGCCTGCTGTCCGCGAGCCACCCTGTTCTTGACGAACCCGATCAGGGTCCCGCGCGCAATTACTCTCACGGGATCAATCCTACAGCGATCCCAAATTGGGAGCAAGCGAAATTGCGGCCGGTTGAAGGCTTAGGTTCGAACCGGCTCGGCGTAGGCGGCGGCGAAGACGGGCTGGACGAGGGACATGATCTGGTCGACGACGGCCTCGGAGGGAATGCGGCCGGGGGTGCGGAGCCATTCTTTTGCGGCGCCATAGATGGCCCAGCTGAGGGTGGCGGCGAGCATTTCGGCGGAGACGCCGGGGGCGGGCGGGTGCTGCTCGAGGCCCTGGAGCATGAGTCTGCGCACCACGGCGATGACGGCGGCTTCCAGGTGCGGCTCCATCTGGAGCTGGCGCTCGGATTCGGCGGCGGGTGAGCTGGCGAGATAGTCGCAGACGCCCTGCACCATGCCGCGGAGGGCGGAGGCGCAGCCGCCGTCGAAGTGGACGCCGCGGGCGGTGAGCAGCTCGCCGAAGCGGGTGCCGACCATGCACTCCAGCAGGGAGAACTTGTCGGTGTAGTGGTCGTAGAAGGTGGCGCGGTTGAGGCTGGCGGCGGCGGCGATATCCTGCACCGAAATTTTGTCGAACTCTTTGATTTCCAGCAGTTTTCCCAGCGCCTGCTGGAGCAGGGCGCGGGTGCGCCGGATGCGCGGATCGACTGAATCCTGACAAAGTTCGAGCATAGGAGGTGCTGCCATCAGACTATCCCCAGTTTGCGTGATTCTGAAGCTAAAACGACAACTGTCGAGTTTTCATGAATCGACATCTGTTGTTTAGACATCAATAGCTGTGAAGGGGATTCAGGCGTGACGGCTGCTGTCGAGGTCTACGCGGGGTTCCTGGATGGCGGCGGAGCGGCTGCGGCAGGTTGCGGCGGGATCTGTCGCCGGGAGTTGCGGGAGCTACCGGCTGCATCGGTACGGGCCTTATTTCGGGCGGTTTAATCCGCCGTTATCGCATGACGAAAGGACTATTCCAAATGAAGATTGCATCAACGATTGCGCGTTATCTGCTCGGCGTCATTTTCCTGGTGTTCGGGCTGAACGGCTTCTTTCACTTTATTCCGCAGCCGCCGCCCAGCGGGCTGGCGCTGCAGTTCCTGATGGCGGTTTCGGCCTCGCACTTCATGGCGGCGGTATTCGCGGTACAGATTGCGGGCGGAGCGCTGCTGCTGCTGAACCGCTATGTTCCGCTGGCGCTGGTGATGCTGAGCGCCGTCATCTTCAACATCGTCGTCTTCCACGTCACCATGGCGCCGAGCGGGCTGCCGCTGGCTTTGGTTGTGGTGGTGCTGTGGCTGCTGGTGGCTGCGGGAGTGCGAACGGCGTTCGACGGGATTCTGCAGAAGCAAGTGCAGGCTTGACGGGAAACGCGATGCCCGACTCGCCGCTGCCGGTTGCGGCGAGCGGGCGTTGCAGGGGCCGGCGCTGGTTGGCGATCAGTGCGCGGCCGGGAGTTGGAGGAAGTCGGCGGGGGCGAGGGCGCGGCGGGTGAAGCGGGCCGCGTAGATGGCGCCTTTGTAGTAGTCGCGCAGGTCGATGCGGGTGCCGACGGAGGCGCGGCCGGGGCGCTCGGGCGGGAGCGCGAGTTCGCCTTCCCCCTGGAGCTCGTCGCCGACGTAGTTGTGCAGCATCTTGCCGTCGTAGACGGCGGTGACGCGATACCACGGGCCGAAGGGATGCAGCTTCTCGCAGTTGAGCAGGGTGCGGGACTGGCCGCCGGCGGTGGCGAAGCTATCCAGACACCACTGCGCGGGTTTGCCATCGGTGCCCGCCACGATGCGAATCTCGAAGAGCATGCGCTCGTTGGGATAGTCCTGGCCGGTGGCGGGGTCGACCGACTGGAGATGAAAGATGCGCTGGGCGGGATGGCCGTCGGCGTCGGGCCGGAAGATCATCTCCCAGGTCCAGGTGGCGGCGCCGGCCAGCGGGTGGACGCCGACGAAGAGCGCGTCGTCGACGCCGTTGAAGGCGACGGCCTTGCCGATTTCGGTGTCGATCAGCCGGGGCGCTCCGAGGATTTTGGTGGGATGGCCGCCGAGCGCGGCGGTCTGATCGAACCGCCAAAGCTCCTGCGCGGCGGACGCAGGAGCCCCTGCGGCCAGAGCCAGCGCCAGGCAGGACGCTGCGGCGAACCACGGCCTGCCGGCGCGAGCTGGTCTCCGGATTTGCATGATCAGGCTGCGGCCGCCAACCGCTCCTGGCGTTTGCGCTCGGCTCCGTCGAGTGCGGTCCAGAGGGTGCGCGCGGCCGCTTCGGCGGCGGCGAGGGCAGTCTCGGTCTCTTCGGGGTGGGCGGCGAGCTCGGCGGCCAGCGCGTTGCGCCACACCCGCGCGTGGTGCACGTCGGCCACGGTATGCACGGTGAAGTAGCGCCGGGTCGCGGCATCCGCGCCGTAGTGGTGGGCCAATCCGTCGTCCTTGGTGCGAGCGATGGCGGGGACGCGCGACTCATACGCGTAGAGCGCGGCCAGGGCCGCGGCGGGCGACTGCTGCATGACGGCGCGATAGTGTTCCAGCAGCGCGCGCATCTCCGGGCCGAGGTCACGCGCCCGCACCCTGGACTCCTCGGCACCCATGCCGCGGGCGAAGTCCATCCACAGGTCGCTGTGGGGCGTGCCGCTGTCGAGGCCCTCTTCGTCGGCCAGGTTTTCCAGCACCAGGCGGCGCAGCTTGCCATCGGGCAGGTGGGAGTGCAGCGCACTGAGGTAGGCGGGGAAGGCCGACACGTGGTGCCAGTATTCGGACGCGTACTCGCGCAGATCTTCGCGCGTCAACTCACCCTTGGACCATGCCTGGTAGTAAGGATGCTGGAGCAGGTCGTAGCTGTCGAGGCGGGTTTCGAGCGCCTGAAAGAAAAGCGGGGAAGAGTCAGTCATGGCAAATCTCCGTCGGGGGATGGGCTGTACAGATTTGATGATTGTAACGAAGATTGAGGACTGCGCGTCCGGGGGGCGCGCAGTCCTCCTCTTCGGTCCGTTCCGCCCGGCGGATCGGGCAATTCAGCCGGGCGACGGGGAATGCGGGGTTACCGGTGGGATGCGCCGCTCGAGGCTCCGCCGCTGGGCGCGCCACCACCGCCCCCGCCGCTGGGCGCACCGCCCCCGCCGCTGGGCGCACCGCCGCCGCCGCTGGGAGCGCCGCCGCCGTGGAACGACCCGCCACCACCGCCGCCGCTATAGGACGGAGCGGATGACGCGGCCCGCGAACCGCCGCCGGCGTTCGAGGAGCCACCGGAGTAGCCACCGGTGTTGGAACCGCGGGCCATGGACGAGCCGTCGTTGCCGGGCCGGTAGCTGTTGCCGCCGCCCAGCGACTGCACGGTGGTGGTGGGCCTGCCACCCTCGAACACCTGTCGCTCCACGGTAAAGCTCTGCGACTTGCGATCGAAGTTGATGGGGGTTCCTTCGTTCTTCGCCACATTGGTTCTGGCAAGCGCGGAGTTGGCGATTACGGTTCCTCTGGCTGGAGTTGCGGTGCGGGCGGCGAGGGCCGATTCGAATGCGGAGTGGGCCATCGCGTGGGGCGTGTCCGCGCTTTTGAGCGGCTCGAGGACGGGGTTGCGATACTCCTTCGGCGCCTCGTCCAGCAGCTTCAGCGGCTGGTCGTCTTTGAAGGCGACGCGCTCGATCGGCAGACCCTTCCTGCCGGTGGGCGTGAAGAGGCCGTCCTTGAGGTTGATCGGCCGCTTGCCGGCGACGTCGCGGGGATGGATGGGGACGAAGCCCACGGTGTGGCCGGACTTGACCCAGCGCACGGGGCGATGGTGATGGCGCTTGCCACCGGCGACCCACACATAATGATGCTGCCAGCGGATCCAGCTGCCGGCATGGCATACGGCCCAATCCCACGGGTAGTAGCCGCCGAAGGCATCGAAGGCCCAGAACGGGCTGAATCCCCGCCTCGGGAACCCGATGGGATACGCGAATGGCCCGGTGAATGGAAGACCGAAGTCAGCAAACTCGCTGGCGATGAACTGCTGGCGTCCGGTGACGGGATCGATGGCGTAGAGGTCGCGGATGGCGGCTTCGGAACAGGGGTAGGTGTAGTCCTCGGTGTAAAGCGTCACGCCCGGATGGTTGGCGAGATACTCTGCCGCCGTGGTTGAGGGAGAAGCCTGGTGCGCGCCGGATGATTTGGCCGCAGTGGCGGGCGGGGCCTGCTCAGCGGCGGGCGGTTGCTGGTTCTGCATTGCGGAGGTCATTTCCGACTGGGTTTTCACCAGCGCAACGTCGGTAGCGTGGGGGGTCCAGCCGCTGGTTGGCTCCCAGCAGGTACCGTAGGGCTCGCAGGCAAAGAAGTGGCCCTGGCCGTTCAAAGCCGCCAAGCCGGGGATGGGTGCGGCGAGGCCTGCGTCCTTCATCACAGCCGACATGGCCACGTTCCGCTCAGCGACTCGTGCGGCGACCCACTGGTCCCAGTCCGCCGCCGCGGTCGCATCCGCGCCGGCGGGCGTCAACACGCGCAAGCCATGACTGAACGACATGGTTTGTCCGGCCATCTGCGGCCGCGCGGCGGTCAGGCCGGGCAGGCGGAAGGTGAGGTCCTGCTGGGGCGTGACGGAGACGGCGTCCAGATAGCTTTCGACGCGCAGATAGGCCTTTTGCGGATAGGTGATGGCAATGTGATCGGTGGGCGTCCTGAGGAGGAAGAGCTCTCCGCGCACGAAGGGCTTGACGTCGAGGGTTGCGGTGCCGGCGAGCAGGCCCAACTCGGAATACGGCACTCCGCCGGTGGTGCTGAGTTCGTTGAAGGTGAGCACGGAGTTGGCGCCGAGGTAGACGACGGAGGCGTCTTCCAACTCGATCTCCGCGCGGCCCGTGCCGGTCACCAGGCTGTATCCCGACTGGATGGGGAGGCTGGCTGCAGCCTGTTCCCAGCCGGTGGTGGGCTGGTTATCTTTGGCGTCTTGTTTCTCCGCGAGCTTGCCGCGCGAAATGCGCACGTCGCCCTCGACGTAGCTGAGGCGGACGATCTGGGGATAGGTGGCGGGTGGTCCGGCAGGCGGCTGCTGCGCGGTGACCGAAGCGGCGGATGCGGGTTGAACTGCGGTGAGTAATCCTGAGAGCACCAGAATGGGCAGAGAATGGAAACAAGTGACGCGCATGGCAGCCCTCCGCGGGGCATCGCCTCATTGCCACTTGCACGACCGCCCAATGCGGCCTGGTGAAGTGGTCCAACCATAGGACTAAACAGGATGCATCGAGAGTTGCCGGCGCAGAAAATTTATTTTCATTGCTGGCCGTTTATCGATGCGCGGCGGGTTTGCGCGCAGGCGCAAGGCCCTTCCGCCGGTCAGTCAGAGGCGGGGCGAGAAATCGGTGAGCTGGAGAAAGGTCGACTCGACCTTCTCCACCAGCTTGCCGTTGGCTTCGCTGGCGGCGCTGACGCTCTTCCACTCGGGGTCGTCGTGGAACGCGGCCCAGTTGGCGGTTGCGGCCTCGCGGCTGGGATGGCGGAGGATGTAGAAGAGGGTCTTTCCCTTGAGCGGGTCGTCGGTGGGCGTCCAGTAGGCGACGCTGTGCATGCCGTGCCGGTTGAAGATGGTGATGGTGTGATTGCGAAAGCGGGCGAGCAGGTCGTCGAGTTTGCCGTCGAAGGTGTGATAGACGCGCAACTCGAAGACCGGGCTGCCGCCGTCGGCCTGTGCCAGTCCCTGCATGCCGGCGAGAGCTGACAGCAACGCTCCCGCACCCATTCCGGTTAATACGGTTCGCCTGATCATGGAGCGGAATTCTAAACCTTCGGGTACAGGCTGGGGAATTCCCTTCCGAATGGCGGTGGCGTGAGTTAGGCTTAATCTCTCCCCGGTTTATTCTTGGCTGCTACACTTCCGGTCCTGGAGTCTTCATGAAGTTCTTCGGTGTCATTGTGCTGGTCCTGGCGATTGCCGGTGTGGTGGTCTATGCTGACGGCGCGCATTTGCCGGTCAACCACAGTGTTTCCGTGACGGGGGTGGTGGCTGCCCCGCCGGACAAGGTGTTTGGGCTGATCACGAACGTAGTCAAGGGCTCGGACTGGCGGCCGGGAGTCAAGTCCGTCACCCTGCTGCAGCCCGATCAGGGACGCGACCACTGGGTGGAGCACCTCGATCATGGGCAGTTCATGACGTTTCTGGCGACTCGCACCGATCCGCCGATGCGCCGCGACGTAATGCTCGACGACCCCAAGGCTTCGTACGGCGGAACCTGGATCTATGAACTCTCACCCGGCCCGACGCCCGACTCCACCACCCTGCACATCACGGAGACGGGCTTCATCAAGCCGCCGCTGTATCGGTTCATGATGGCGCATGTGTTCGGGCCGACCCACAACCTGGATGAGTATATGAAGGACATCCAGGCGGCCGCGGGCAAACTATAAGGCCTGAGGCTTCGCCCTTCGCGCAGTATTCCAGTAGATCGCCACCCCGACCAGGTTCACCACCAGCGCGGTCCCGATGACCTTGGCGGCGAAGAGCCCCTTGCTGACCACATCGACGATGGGCATTACCAGGAAGGCCATCGCCAGCAGGGTGACGCCCAGCCCGCTCGCGGCCGCGAGCTTCAGCCAGAAGCCGGCGTGGAGGCCAAGCCGATAGCCGGCGACCAGCGGAATGGCAAACATCATCAGGTAGTAGAGCCCGAAGCTGACATTGCCCACGCAGTTGATGACCTGGAAGGCCTCCTGCGCGCCGGTGCCGTAGGTGGCGAGCAGGCCCATGACGATGGCCAATGCGACGATGACGGCGATGGAGCGGGTGGGGGTCTTCCAGCGCGGATCGAGCCGGGTGAACCAGGCGGGGATCATCTTGTCCCAGCCGGCGACCATGGGCAGGCGGCTGGTTTCGGCGACGATGACCGCGTACTGCGCGACCAGCGCGAGGGCCAGCACCAGGATGGTGGCGCGGCCGAGCATGAGCCCCCAGTTGATGGCGGTTGAGCTGCCGCCGCCGAATGCGGCCGCGAGGATCTGGGGGATGGGGCCGGTGAGATCCACCTGCGCGGCGGGGATGTAAGCGAGCATGGAGCCGGTCATCAGGATATAGATGACGGCGATGATGGGCGCGGCGATCCAGGCTGAGCGCATGATGGCGCGGCCCGGATTGCGGGTCTCGCCGGCGAAGACGGCTACCTGCTCCAGGCCGCTGAGGGCGTTGAAGGCGATCTTGGAAAACAGGTTGAGGCTGAAGAGCGTGAGGGTGGGCACGGCGAGGCTGAAGGGCGGCTGCGGGTTGACGTGGGGGTGGGCCGCGCTGGCGTGGGGATGATAGAAGAGCAGGCCCATCAGCAACACGGTGACGAGCACGGTGACGGCGGTGCCGAAGTGCGATACCCAGCGGCCAATGCCGAAGCCGGGGAGGTTGACGGCGAGAATGACGAGAAACAGGGCGACAGTGAAAGCGGCGATGAGGGTGTGATCGTTTTCGATCCAGGATGCGCGCGGCCCGAGGCCGTAGCTGAGGCTGGTGGCGGTGAGGATGCCGACATTGGAGACGGCCAGCAGCGCCCACATGGCGAAGTTCCACGCGCTCATAAAACCGGCGAACGGCCCCAGCGCGTACTTGGTCCACTGGTAGACGCCGCCTTCGAGCGGCCAGACCTGGGCGCACCAGCCCACGACGGCAGCCAGGGGCACGAAGAAGAAGACGATGGCGGGCAGCCAGAACCAGATGTGGGTCCCACCCTGTTTGGCGGCGATGCCTCCCCAGGTGACGCCGACGACCAGGAGGATCTGCATGGGGACGAGGTCCCAGATGCTGAGTTCGCGCTTGAGCGCATGGCTGGAGGACTGACCCGGAAGTTCGCCCGACTCCGCCAGCAGTTCTTCCGCGCTGTTGTTCAAGGAATCGCTCCGCGAGGAGATTGGCGATACGATTCCTCACTGTAGCATTGGAGCGCGGCGGGCGTGGCCGATTTACACTGCGGGTATGCAGTATCGCGGCAAGCTGGAGTACTCGCAGGCGCGCAAGATGCGCGAACGCAACACCCGCCTTTATCGGTTCGCTCATTGGCCCATCTGGATCTGGGTCTTTTTCCTCGCACCCGGACCGCTGACCTTTTCGCTGTTCGCGCATGGCTTCGGGCGCGGCAACTCGATCTGGCTGGGATTGGTGCTGCTGGTCACCGGCGTGGCGGCGCTGCGGGGCAGGCTGCCCGGGGCGGAGCCTGCCCCGTACATCCTGCGCTTCGACGAGGACAAGCCCAACCCGCTTTACCGGCGGGTGTGCTACACGTTTGCGTGGAACGCGGTGCTGAGCTTTGCGCTGCTGAACCTGGCGGGGCT
The DNA here is from genome assembly GCA_963787905.1 of uncultured Acidobacteriaceae bacterium. Lineage (GTDB taxonomy): Bacteria > Acidobacteriota > Terriglobia > Terriglobales > Acidobacteriaceae > Edaphobacter. The sequence goes on from CAWBFL010000022.1 coordinate 31,329, forward strand.
GGCGATCGCGGCGGTTACGGGCACGTGGTACATGAAGCAGATCTATCTCTATGCGTATGCGCCGCTCTGCGCGACGATCCTGCTGCTGGGCGTGCTGGGAGTGTTGCCGCGGGTGCGGCGCTCGACCAAAGGGGAAGGCACGGAACGGCGCTACTTCTATGGCTCGGTGTGGGCGGTGGCGATTTCGCAGACGATTCTGCTGCTGATCTGGAAGACGCTGCCGGCGACGCGCACGGCGGCGGTGATCAAGCTGGCGGTATTCGTTGGCGCGCTGCTGCTGATGGCGCTGGCGGGAGCGCGGGGAGCGCTGCCGCGCACGCGGCCGATTGTGGCGGGCGAGTCGATGGTGGCGGACTGACGGAGCGCCGGATTAGTTCGCAGCGGCAGGCTTGACGGGCTCTCCAATCACGTCGGGGCCCAGCTCCACCTGGGTGCGGACGAGTTGGTCGGCGACGATGCGGCCGAAGACCTTCTGCCCGTAGGGATTCAGGTGGGTGCGATCCAACGCGGCCGCCGCCGGGCGGTCGACGCCGGTGGCAGTGGCGGTGACGTTGTCCGGGGCGGGGGCGGCGACCAGCTTGCCGGTTTCGGGGTCGGCGTTCTTGTCGAAGCGGTCGGCCTGCTGCTGGGTCATGCCGTCGAGCAGGCGGGTGGAGATGGCGTTGAGTTCGATGACGGTGATGTTGTTTTTGGCGCCCACCTCTTTGGTGGCGTTGACGTAGTCGGTGAGGTCCTCGACCACTTTGCCGTCCCTGAAGGTCCGCCGCGAAAGCGATGTGACCAGGACCGGCACCGCGCCAATCGCGCGGACATTGTCGATATAGCGCTGCAAGAAGGTTTCAAAGGCCGGCACGGGCAGATTGGCGGCGGGCTTCTGGTCGTTATGGCCGAACTGAATCAGGTAGTAGTCGCCATGCCTGTCCAGGGCCTTCTGCCACGCTCCCTGATCGATGAAGCTCCTGGTGGTGCGTCCGTTGAGCGCGTCGTCGACGCAGGTGACGTTGGGGGTCATTACGGCGCAGAAGCCGGGACCCCAGCCGCCGCCGGTGGCGACGGTGGAGTCGCCGACGAGCACGATTTTGACCGGCGCGCCGTTGAGGATCGCCATCGCCTTCACGCCCTCGGGCGGCAGCGCGGCGGGCTGCTTGAGCACATACTGCTGCAGCTTCGGCACGGCTTTGCCGAGGTCGACGGCGACCATGCGTCCGAAGACGTAGCTGCCGGCCCAGTCGAGGTGGGTCTTGTCGAAGATGGTCTTGCCGGCGTCGTCCTTCTTGGTGATGGCGAGCTTGTTGCCTTCGGCTTCGCCGACCTTGTCGAGATAGGCGATGCTGTCGGCCTGCAGATCGATCAGCGGCGCATGCATCTCCTTCGCGACCTCCGCATCGCTCGCTGCGTGGGCGAGTCAGGTCGGAGTGGATCTTGCCGTCGGCCCGAAGTAGCGGCGGGTGAGCGGCGTGCAGAGAACGGGCTTGATGCCGGCGGCGCGCGCCTCGGTCACGAACCGCCGAGGTTCGCATCGTAGACCGGCCATCGAGACCTGGCGTCCGGCATCGGCGACTCCGTCCACGGTCTCTGCATCGTTGTGGCCGAACTGGATCACCATGTAGTCCGGCCTGGTGGCGAGTGCGCGGTCCCAGAGACCCTGCTCGCGGATAGGTCCTGGTGCTGGCGCCGCCTTTGGCCATGTTCACGCAATCGACCTTGGGCTGAGAGGTTGGCGCAGAAGCCGCGCCCGTAGCCGGCGTTATCGGTCTGGGTGGAGTCGCCGATCAGGTCGATGCGCACGGTGGTTCCAGGCTTGCGCACGGCGGCGGTTGCCGGGTCGAAGGCTCGGGCCGGATCGCCCTGCGCGATTGCGGCCGTGGTCATCAGACCGGCCGACAGGCAGGCCGCAAAAGTAAGTTTTGTCCAACGGATCGTCATCGTCGCTCCCCCCGGCGAAGAGTTTACGCGAACTACGCGGTTTCCGGCACGCGGCCGAACGATTGGGCTAATTGTCGGAGGGCTTTTCGATGTGGTCGATGACCAGCATTTCGGTCTGGCCTTTGCTGGACTCCAGTTTGAGCCCAAGGCCTTCGACCACGGACATGACCATGGAGAGGCGATCCGGCGGAGCGGATGCTCCGTCTGCCGCGCCGCCCGCGGGTGGGCCCATATCCGGCTGTTGGATCACAATGTCGTACTTGCCGGTCAGGCCGGTCTTATCCTGAATGGGACGGCCCGTGGAGGCCATCGAAGTCAGCATGGTGGTGAGCAGGCCCATGTTGGCGCGATACAGCTTCATGGTGGTGCCGGATTGCTGCGCCACGACGGCGCCGCCAGGAAGGGTGACTCCGGGCGGGGGAGGGTCGGCGGGATCGCTCTCCTTGAACTTCGGGCCATTCTTGCCGACCACCAGCAGGTAGACCGACGCGTCCTTCATCTCGCGATGCACGGCCATTTTGCAGCGGTCGGCGAGCATGGCCTGGAGCATGGCCTGCAACATCGGCTTCTGCGCAGCGGGCTTCTGCCACTCCGGCAGGTCTTCGTCAGATACCTTGGCGCTGACGTCGTAGCGGTCGCGCATGACCCAGTCGGGCATGCCCTGCAGACGGTCGGGCGTGAACAGGGCTCCATTGCCGCCCTGCGGCTCGTAGGCGCTGAGGATGACGAAGGCCAGTGGCATGTTGACCATGTGATAGCCGTCCGCGGTGGGGCCGAAGACGGGCAGGGCCGGAGAAGTTTGGAGGACTTTGGTTCTGGCGGATGGACACGACATCGAAGGCCAGCGGCCGGGCGGGCGCGGCGTCCTTCGACGCGGGAGGCGCCTGCCCGACCGCTGTCCCCAAAACCAGAAGCGCAGCTAACGAGACCTTCGCGATCATGCCATTTCCCTCGGACGACCATGGTACGCGACCGCCGGGCCTCCGGTTCCCTGGCCGGTAATCGTTCTAATTGGCCGCTTTTCGGGCTGCGGCGGCGAAACTGGTTGACAGCCCATGGATGGAGGCGAAGACTTGATCGAAAGCGAAGAACTAAAGTTAGGAAGTCGCCGGATCCGATGACGAAAAAACGCGCCGCTACACCCCCCACCACCAACAAGCACCTTATCCGCTGGGTGGAGAAGATGGCTGACCTGACCCAACCGGCAGCTATCCACTGGATCGACGGCTCGCAGGAAGAGTACGAACGCCTGTGCGACCAACTGGTCGAAGCCGGCACGTTTTTCCCGCTGGACGAAAAGAAGTGGCCGGGCTGCTTCTATGCCCGTTCCGCGCCCAACGATGTGGCGCGGGTGGAAGACCGGACGTATATCTGCTCGCTCTCGAAGGACAATGCCGGGCCGACCAACAACTGGGTTGATCCGTATGAGATGCGGCGGAAGCTGAAGCAACTGTTCCGCGGGGCGATGCGGGGCAGGACGATGTATGTGCTGCCGTTTTCGATGGGCCCGGTCGGCTCGCCCATGTCGCGGATCGGGGTGCAGCTTACGGATTCGGCTTACGCCGTGGTCAACATGCGGATTATGGCGCGGGTGGGGATGCCGGTCTTCAAGGAGATTGACAAGGACGAGAAGCGGGTGGTGCCGTGCGTGCACTCGGTGGGCGTGCCGCTGGCGCCGGGTGAGAAGGATGTTCCGTGGCCGTGCAACGACGAGAAGTACATTGTGCACTTTCCGGAGACGCGCGAGATCTGGTCCTACGGCTCGGGCTATGGCGGCAACGCGCTGCTGGGGAAGAAATGCTTCGCGCTGCGGATCGCGTCGAACATCGCGCGCGACGAAGGCTGGATGGCGGAGCACATGCTGATTCTGGGGGTCGAATCGCCGGCCGACGCGTCGGGCAAGACCGAGAAGACCTACGTTGCCGCCGCCTTCCCTTCCGCGTGCGGCAAGACCAACTTTGCGATGCTGATTCCGCCCCCGGGGTTCGAGGGCTGGAAGGTCTGGACGGTAGGCGACGATATTGCCTGGATCAAGCCCGACGCCAACGGCTGCCTGCGCGCGATCAATCCGGAGGCGGGGTTCTTCGGGGTTGCGCCCGGCACCAGCAAGCGGACCAACCCGAACGCGATGGCCAGCCTGAGCCGCAACAGCATCTTCACCAATGTGGCGTTGACGGTTGGGCCCAACGGCAAGCCGGACGGCGGCATCTGGTGGGAGGGCATGACCGACACGCCGCCGGCACACCTGATCGACTGGCGCGGCAATGCGTGGACGCCGGCGATGCCAATACTCCGGCGGCGCACCCCAACGGCCGCTTTACCGCGCCGGCATCGCAGTGTCCCGTGCATCGACCCGGACGTGGGAGAACCCCAACGGCGTGCCGATCTCGGCGTTCCTGTTTGGCGGACGGCGGCCGACGACCATTCCGCTGGTGTACCAGGCGTTTAACTGGTCGTCCGGGGTATATACGGGGGCTACGGTGGGTTCGGAGACGACGGCGGCGGCGGGCGCTCCGGCGGGCAAGGTACGGCGCGACCCGATGGCGATGCTGCCGTTCTGCGGCTATCACATGGGCGATTACTTCCGCCATTGGATCAAGATGCAGCGCTCGCTCTCGAGCACGCCACGTATCTTCCACGTTAACTGGTTCCGCAAGGACGAGGAGGGCCGGTTCCTGTGGCCGGGCTACTCGGAAAACATGCGGGTACTGAAGTGGATTGTGGACCGGGTGCACGGCCGGGCGCAGGGCAAGGAGACTCCGATCGGGTGGACGCCTTACTTCGAAGATATCCAATGGACTGGCCTGGACATCCCCGAAGCCGAGCTGCGGGCGACGTTTGAGGAACTGCAGCACGTCGATCCGGCTGCCTGGAAGCGCGAAGTGATGCACCACGAGGAGCTTTTCATCGACCTGCACGACCACCTGCCGGCCGAGATGATCTACGAGCGCGAGCTGCTGATCTGCCGCCTGTAGCGACGACTGGGATTGGTCCTGCCGGACGGGCCCACTGCACGCGGGGCGGTCCCTTCGTGACGGGTACCGGGCTTCGCCGTGGCGCTCCCGATGGTCGCAAGCGGGATTCGGTGGCCAAGGGCGGGAGGGCGCAACGCATGGAAAGGAAGCGTGAGGCGGAACCCGATGTGGGATCGCCCGGGCGAGATTTCCCCTTGACGCGCCCCTTATTCCGCACTACTCTATGGAAGTGACAGGACTCCCTTCGGGTTGAGTCGGTCACAACGAAGTCCACCCACTTCGTTGCTTTACCGGAATACCCACGCAACAGCCCCCACCGCGCTGCGTGGGTTTCCTTTTTAAGCTTCTATAATTCAGCATCCCCGGCCCTTGACTCACGCCGCGGAAACAGGTACCTTCTAGCCATGGGAGTTGTACGCATCAACGCGTGTATGTGTAGCTGTTGCCCTTGTTGTACGGGCAAGAGCCGCTGCTGCGCGGGTGCACTCTCCTCCTAGGCGAAGTTTAGAAACAGCGAAGCCTTAGAAATTCAGGAGCCCACGTATCAGCGCCAAGCGCGATATGTGGGCTTTTTCCTTTGCCCAAAGCAGTTCAGCGAAATCGGAAGCAAGCAGCAGAACCACCAAGGAGCTTTATGGCAATCCCCGAGACAACCCGATCAAGGCAGCCCCACCACAGCCTCCGGCTGCCGATCAACGTGGACCTGGTCGCCATCGGAATCGGACTCGCACTGGCGGTGCTGATTCGTTTTGGCGTGATTCACCAGATCACGTTCTAGGCTGCCCTGCCTTCGCACCTGCCAGCCCTGGCACCCTAGCTGCTCGCTGTTGGCTGAGTTCGCTGTTGTTCCCGGCACCTCGGCCCTCCCCACGCTGCACCTTCCCAATTCATGTCCACGCAGACCATCCCGATGCCTATTGCCGCCGACAGTTCGACGAGTGCCGCGGCTGCTCCCGATGCGACGGCTCCGAACGCGACCGTCCCGCTGAAGCCGGCGAGCCTGCTGGGGCTGATTCCCGGGGTTGGGTTGCTGTTCGGCATCGGCCTGCTGGGCAAGCTGCTGGAACACGGCACCAATCTTCTGCGCACGGAGTATCACTTCCCCGTGCCGCAGATTGAGTATGTTCTCTGGGCCATCGTGGTGGGCCTGCTGGTCTCGAACTCGGTGGGTGTCGCGGCCATATTCCGGCCCGGCATGGCCACCTATGAGCTGTGGCTCAAGCTCGGCATTGTGCTGGTCGGCGCGCGCTTTCTGCTGCAGGATGTGCTGCACATCGGCGGGCTTTCGCTGCTGCTGGTCGCGGTGGAGTTGGTGCTTTCGCTCTCGGTGATGACGCTGCTGGGCCGCATCTTCCGGCTGCGGCCGAAACTGACCAGCCTGCTGGCCATCGGCTCGTCGATTTGCGGGGTCACAGCGATTATGGCTGCGCAGGGGGCGATCGAGCCGGACGAGGAAGACACCTCGACCGCCATCGCCGCCATCCTGACGCTGGGAGCGATTGCGCTGGTCGCCTTCCCGGCCATCGGGCATTTGCTGCATATGGGGCAGCAGGCCTACGGCATGTGGGCGGGGCTGGCGGTGGACAATACGGCCGAGTCGGTTGCCACGGGCGCACTCTACGGTCAGGATGCCGGCCGCTGGACGATTCTGGCGAAGACCGCACGGTCGTCGTTCATCGGCTTCGTGGTGCTGGGCTACGCCGTCTACTGGGCGTCCAAAGGCCAGGCCGCGGTGGTTGAACACAAGGCTTTGTTCCTGTGGCAGAAGTTTCCCAAGTTCATCCTTGGCTTCCTCGCGATTTCCGTTCTGGCGACCGCGGGATTCTTCACCAAGGGGCAGCTGAACAGCCTGGCCAGCCTGTCGCAATGGGCCTTCCTGCCGGCATTCGCGGGGGTTGGATTGCGCACGAACATGAAGGACCTGGTTGGCCAGGGCTGGCGTCCGCTGGCCGTGGGCATCCTGGGCGAGGTGTTCATCGCCATCATCACGCTGGGCCTGGTTTTCTGGAGCTACAACCACGGGGTTGCGCGATGACTTCTTGCAGCCTCACCGCCGCCCTACGCCTCCGTTGTCGCTGTTAGCGAGAACACGCCGCCGCACGCACGCCCCAACCTCATCCAGTTTTCATTTCACGCCGCGAACCCGCGCACCCCCACCTCTGAGGAGACACGCATGATCCGCACTATCCGCACGCAACTGTCCCGCTTCCTGGTTCTTACTGCCGCGCTTTTTGCCCTGGCCATTCCCTCGTCCGCCCAGGTGGTGAGCGGCACGATCTCCGGGACCGTGACCGACCCCAATGGCGCGGTCATTGCCAACGCCAAGGTGGTTGTTCACAACGACGACACCGGCGTGCAGCGCACTCTGGTGAGCAACAGCGGCGGCACGTTTACCGCCGCGGCGGTGCCGATTGGGAGCTACACCGTCAGCGTCGACGCCAGCGGCTTCGGCAGCTACAAGCGGACCGGCATTACGCTGACGGTGGGGGAAACGCTGAACCTGAACCTGGCGCTCAAGATCGTCGGCAACGAAACGGTCACGGTGCAGGACGTGCCGCCGTCGGTGAATCTTTCCTCCGACCAGATCTCCGGACTGGTGGATGCGCGCCAGGTGAAAGAACTGCCGCTGAACGGCCGCAGCTACGACCAACTGCTGCTGCTGAACCCGGCCACGGTGAACTATACCAACCAGCGTTCCGGCAGCACAGGGACGTCAAATTCGTCGGTGGGCAGCATGTTCTCGGCCTCCGGGCGGCGGCCGCAGGACAATCTGTTCCTGCTGAACGGGATTGAGTACACCGGCGCGTCGCTGATCAACACGACGCCGGGCGGAACCTCGGGGCAACTGCTGGGGATCGATGGGATTCGCGAGTTCAACGTGGTGACCGACACCTACTCGGCGTCGTATGGCAAGCGCGACGGAGCGCAGATCTCGATCTCCACCACGGGCGGCACCAACTCGCTGCATGGCAGCGTCTATGAGTTCGTGCGCAACAGCTTCTTCGACGCGCGCAACTACTTCGACGGCTCGCGATTCCGGAGTTCCAGCGCAACAACTTCGGCGCGTCGCTGGGCGGGCCGATCAAGAAGGACAAGCTGTTTCTGTTTGGGAACTACGAGGGCTATCGCCAGAACCTGGGCGAGTCGATCGCGTAACGCTGGTTCCGGACGCAACCTCACGCGGCAAGGCAGTCGCCAGCGTGCAGCCGCTGCTGAACCTGTGGCCGGTCGCGAACGGTCCGGAGATCCTCCAGAATGGGGCCAACACGGGCATCGCCGAGTACATCGGCACCGCGCCGCAGCATATTCGCGAAGACTTCGGCACCACGCGCTTCGATTACACAATCGGCGGCAGCGGATACCTTCAACAGCATCTACACCATCGACGACTCACCGCCTCCAGTCCGTCGGCCGACCCCTACTCCTACGTCAACGAGAACCTGCGCGAGCAGGTGCTGAGCTTCCAGGAGCAGCATGTCTTCTCGCCGCGGCTGGTGAACGTGGCGCGCGCCGGGCTCTCGCGGTCCACGTTCTACTTCTACGGCTACGTTCCGGCCGCGGAGCAGGCGCTGGCTCCGAGTGTCCGGCCGGGTGTCCCCACCTATGCGGTGGTCATCTCGGGCTCGACCGCGTCGAACGGCGCGTCGTCGATCACCACCGCCGGGGCCAACGTGGGATCGAACAACGGCATTACGCGCAACCTGTACACCTTCGACGACCACGCCTACTACACGGTGGGCAAGCACACCATCCAGGCCGGCGTGTGGCTGCAGCGGCTGCAGTCCAACGACAACCTGGCGCAGGACCAATATGGGCAGGCTTCGTTCGCGTCGCTGACGACATTCCTGGCCGGCACGATCAAGACGTTCACCTACGCGCCGGTGACGACGGAACTCGGCTGGCGGGCGCTGTTCGCGGATGCGTTCGTCGAGGACACCTGGCATATCACGCCGACGTTCGAGGCCCGCATCGGCTTCCGCACGGAGACCTCGACGGGATGGAGCGAATCGCAGGACCGCGCCAGCGTGTACACCTTTACCAACGGAGTGATCAGCAGCACGCCGAGCTCCGGCCTCTCCAACGCTCTGACCACCAACCATGCGCTGTTTCTTCCGGAGCCGCGCATCGGCTTCGCATGGAACGTGTTTGGCAACGGGCGCACCAGCCTGACCGGAGGCGCGGGCCTGCACCACACCCTGCTCGACGCGCTCGACTACCGGCTTGACCAGGCGGCTCCGTACAACACCGTCTACTCGTACAGCAGCACGACGGTCGCGAATCCAACCAGCAGCACACCGCTGATCTCCCCCTCGACGGTGGACTCGGCGATCCGCACGCCGACGCTGTCCTCGTACGATCTGAAGATCGAGCAGCAGATTGCTCCGGCGACATCGTTGACCATCGGCTACAGCGGCTCACACAGCTATCACCAGATTATGAACGGCGATCTGAACGAGCCCGCGTACACTATCGCGGCCAACGGACAGGTGTTCTATCCGGCATCGGGTACGACACGCCGGCCGCGCCCATCAAGGCGAATCCGGCGGTTGCGAATACCACGTCGTGGTGGGGCGGTGGATCGGGCAACTACAACGCCTTGGTGGTGGACCTGCGGCAGAATTTCAATCATGGACTTCAGTTCCGGGGAAACTACACGTGGTCGAAGAACCTGGACGACGGCTCTGCCTGGAACACTTCGGTGTCGTCGAATACGCCGGCGTTTGTCGAAGTCCCCTCGCTGCCTCATCTCGATTACGGGCCGGCCGCGACTGACATCCGCAACGTCGCCTCCATCAACGCGACCTACCAACTGCCGTTCGGGCAGAACAAGGCCTTCTTCGGCAATGCGAGCAATTTGACGGATCACCTGGTCTCCGGCTGGTCGCTGGCGTCGATCACGACGCTGCTTTCGGGATTTCCGTTCAGCCCGCAGCTGGGCTATAACCCGACGGGCTCGGGGGACTCGCGCAATCCGGTTCGACCGAATGTGAACCCTGCATTCGCCGGGCCGCTCTACCCCGGCGGCAGCACCGCGCAACGGGTTGCGCAGTTCTTCAATCCCGCAGCGTTCTCCGCACCGGCCGCAGGCTATGTGGGCAACGCCGGCCGCGATTCCCTGACCGGCCCGAACTTTGCGGACTGGGACCTCTCGCTGCTGAAGGACACCGCGCTGAGCGAGCGGACCCGCCTGCAGTTCCGCGCGGAGTTCTTCAACATCCTGAACCACACCAACCTGCAACTGCCCAACGAGGTGGTCTACTCAGCCGGACCAACGCAGGGCACCACGGCCAACCAGAACACGGTTGCGGCGCTGGGTTCGCCCGGCGTCATGTCGGCGACCGCCAACACCGCCGGCAGATCCAACTCGGCCTGAAGCTGCTGTTCTAGGGTCGCTTCGTGACGCGATTGGGCTTCGCTGTGCTCCCGATGGTCGCCACGGATGAAGGAGCTGCGCGAAGCACCGTGGCCCTCCTTGTCTGCCATGGTCCACACCCTCTCCGTCTGGTGGCGACCGAAGGGAGGGCGAGGCGAAGCAGTACGGGCGTGGGAACGCCTTCGCATTGGTGCTCCCGATGGTCGCCACGGAGTACCCTGGTGGCGACAGAAGGGAGGGCGGGGCGCAGGGGCAGGTACTAATTCTTAGCGGCGGCGGCAGCGGCGGCCATGATGGCTGCCCGGCGGGCCTCCTGCTCGCGGGTGAGGTGAAGCGTGATGCCAGATCATGCGTTCGACGGCATGAGCTCGGCCGCGGTGGTGCATTTCGTGCTCCTTCACCGCGGCCAGCTCATGCTCGTCGAACGCAGTAGTCGGCATCACGCCTCACCTGGCCCCAGAGCCGGCACGGCCGCCGCTGGCCGCGGCTGAATTAGTACCTGCCCCTGCGCCCCGCCCTCCCTTCGGTCGTCACCATACTCTTGTGGCGACCGTCAGGAGCACCAACGCGAAGGCGTTCCCACGCCCTTACTGTACGCCTGGCCTGCTTTCGGTCGCCGCCGAGTACCTCTGGCGAGACCCGTCGGGAGCACCAACGCGAAGCCTGCGTCACGAAGTGACCCTCGACCGGCGGGACCCGAGCTGTTAGGCAGTGGCCGATGACGCCGGGCGAACCCAGCGCGACCTGCGTCTATGAACTTGTAGGCCGGTGGTCCTGCGTTGGTCCGCTAGTTGAGGCCGGCAGTTGCAGGTTGGTGTGTACAGGGATCCGAACAACCACCACGGACTTGCAGGCGCGTCCGCTCGCTCAGCGCGTTGTCTCAGCAGCGAGAGGTCCCAGTCCCAGCCAGTCCAGCCAGCGCGTTGCCCACATAGCCTGGCCGGTGCAGAACGCTCAGACGGAAGAAAGCTGCGCATCCTGCCCGCCGAGGTAGAGCGGCCCATGCAGGGTTTCGAAACCGGATTAGAGTCCCCGACCGGTGGGGGTGTAAGCCCAGTTGCGGGCTGAACGGAAATCCATCGGTTCGTGCACGCCAGCGACCGGCCGGAGACCCAGGTAGATCCGTCGAATTCCTCCGCCTGAGAAGAAGGCCTTGTTCTGCCCGAACGGCAGTTGGTAGGTCGCGTTGATGGAGACGTTGCGTCGCCGCCGGCCCGTAATGGGATGCGCTGAAGCACCAGCGTATTCGACGACACAAAGTCCCAGGCAGAGCCGTCGTCCAGGTTCTTCGACCACGTGATTAGTTTCCCGGAACTGAAGTCCATATAATTCGGAAAATTGTCCCCGCAGTTAGGCCATGGGTTTGTGGTACCCCGATCCACCGCCCCACCACAACGTGGTATTCGCAGAACCGCCGGATTCGCCTTGATCGGCGCGGCCGGCGTCGTCGTATCCGGATCAGAGCACCTGCTCGTTGGCCGCGATAGTGTACGCGGGCTCGTTAGGAATCGCCGTTCATAATCTGGTGATAGCTGTGTGAGCCGCTGTTGTAGCCAATAGTCAACGATGTCGCCGGAGCACGAGATGTGCTCTTCGATCTTACATGCGAACACGAGGACAGCGTCGGCGTGCGGATCACCACACCGTCGAGGGGGAGATAAGCGGTGTGCTGCTGGTTGGATTCGCGACCGGTCGTGTACGAGTAGACGGTGTTGTACGGAGCCGCCTGGTCAAGCCGGTAGTCAACACGCGTCGAGCGTGTGGTGCGGCCCGCGCCTCCCGGTCAGGCTGGTGCACCCGTTGCCAAACACGTTCCATGCGAAGCCGATGCACGGCTCCGGAAGAAAGCGGCATGGTTGGTGGTCAGAGCGTTGGAGAGGCCGGAGCTAGAGCATGCTGCTGATCACTCCGTTGGTAAAGGTGTACACGCTGGCGCAGTACTGCGATTCGCTCTCGTCCGATTCTCCGTGCGATGCGGCCTCGAAACGTCGCATCATATGCCAGGTCCTCAACGCATCACGAACGGCGCTCCACGGCGTAGGTGAACGTCTTGATCGTGCCGGCCAGGAAACATCATCAGCGACGCGAACGAAGCCTGCCCATATTGGTCCTGCGCCAGGTTGTCGATACAGCCGCTGCAGCCACGCAGGGCCTGGATGGTGTGCTTGCCCACCGTGTAGTAGGCGGTTGGTCGTCGAAGGTGTACAGGTTGCGCGTCATGCCGTTGTTCCGATCCCGCGTTGGCCCCGGGCGTGGTGATCGACGACGCGCACTCCGACGCGGTCGAGCCCGATGACCACCGCATAGGTGGGACACTCCGGCCGGACACTCGGAGCAGCACCTGCTCCACAGCCGGAACGTGGCCGTTAGAAGTAGAACGTGGACGGCAAAAACTCCGGCGCGCGCCACGTTCACCAGCCGCGGCACGAGGACAGTTTCAGCACCTGCTCGCGCAGGTTCTCGTTGAGCATAGGAGTACGGGTCGGCCGACGACCAGGAGGCGTCGGAGTAGTATAACTGTGAAGGGCCCCGCGCCACCAACTGTGTAATCGAAGCGCGTGGTACGAAGCTCCCGAATGTGCTGCGGCGCGGTGCGAAATATACCGGCGAAGTCCCGTGTAGGCCCCATTCTGGAGGATCTCCGGACCGTTCGCGACCGGCCACAGGTTGGCGGCCGGCTGCGCGCTCGTGCCTGCCACGTGAGGTCTCGTGCGGAACCAGCGTTACGATCGACTCGGCCAGGTTCTCGCGGAGTGGTAACCCCAAACAGAAACAGCTTGTCCTCTTGATCGGCCCGCCCAGCAACACGCCGTTGTACGCTGTG
>CAWBFL010000023.1:0-11849 GCA_963787905.1 uncultured Acidobacteriaceae bacterium
TTTACACCGTCATCTCGCCCGAAGGCTGTGCGTCGATCATGTGGAAGGATGCGTCCAAGAAACAGCAGGCCGCCGACGCGCTCAAGTACACCGCTTTCAGCGCAAGGGAACTCGGCTGTGTCGACGATGTGCTCACCGAACCCGACGGGGGGACCGACCTCGATCCTGCGTACGCCATGGCAATGGTTGACGAAAAACTCCGTTTTCACCTGGCCGAACTGGACGCCAAACCCATTGAGGAGTTGCTCGCTGACCGTTACCAGAAGTTCCGCAATATCGCTCAGTACTACACCATCGCTGAGTAGCGCGATGATTTGGATACCTGAACCTGGTCATTCCTGCCGCAAGCGCAGCAGCTTGAGGGCATCGCGGATCTCACGGCTGGCCATCGCCACACCCGGTTTTGCGTCGGCTCTCATGTGCTCCAACCCCAAGTAGGGATCGCATCATGCAGGCCTCTGACACCACCGCCGTTCCACCCCCTCCGCCCGCACTCGCGTCGCGGCGGACGCGCTCGCGGTCGTTGCAGTTTGCGACGTTTGTCGCTGCAATCTCCTGGTTTCTTTGCGCCCGGCTGCTTTCGGCGAGCGCCTCCAGCGGTCTGGCCATACGGTACGGCCTGGGTGACTTTGAGCCCTTGATCGAAGCTCTGTCCCTGCTCTTCCTTCTCATTTGCGGTCTCTCGCTGCTGCGCTCGATTGAACAGCGCCGCGCACCTTTGCGGCTCACCCTGGGTCTTCCCAGCCGAGCAACCGCGCGGACGGAGTGGGCCACTGGAGCCGCAATCGGTTGGGGTCTGGCTACTGCCTGTGTGCTTCCCATGGCGATCGCTCGCGTTCTCAATGTGCAACTCTGGACGTCATCGCGGGCGTTTTATCTGCTCGGGCTCAGTCTGCTCACCCTCGCCGTCCTTACGCTGGCGCACACGCTGGCCGTCTATGGCTATGGATTTCACAGGCTGATCGATGCCACTGGGCCCGTGCGGGCGACGCTGATCCTGGTAGCTGCGGTAGCGGGCGTCCACGCGGTCATGCCAGTGCCGTATGGGACGCCCCAGGGCACACGCATTCTGGTGGACATGCTGACCACTTTGCTGTTCTGCATCTGCTGGTTCCGTACCCATGGTCTATGGCTTCTCTGGGGGTTGCACTTCGCATGGGCCGCGGCAACCACTGCGTTGTTCGGACTGCCGATGGCAGGCAACACCGCTTTCACCTCGGTCGTCGACACCCGCGTCTTCGGCCCTGCCTGGCTGACCGGAGGAGCATATGGTCCAGGTGCAGCCGCATTGTCGATCCTTTTTCTGCTCGCGGCAATTCCCGTGCTGGTGCGTGTTACCGACGACTACGCCTGGAAATACACCCACCCTCCCATCATTCCGGCCGGGTACGATGTCACGGTCCCGCCACCCGCCGCGCATGTTGCCATGGAGCAATCAGCCAACCTCCAGCCGGCCAGCGCTACCCCGCTTGTCCAGATACTCCCGGCAACGCTGCAAAATCCGGTTGTCCGGAACCCTCCCGAATAGAAATCCCTGCGGCTGTTCGGAAAGGAATACTCGATAGTTTGAAGGCGGCAACCCTCCGCTATTTCATGGAACCGCAATAAGCCAGCTGACCTGAATTCTGCATCGTAAAGGGATGCGGGGCGTCGACGTTACAGCGCAGCAGTCGCAGCGGCGGTTTCCACTTGTCAAAAGTCAGAGCAAGGCGCAAGATTTTGAGTACACGAGGTCCTCGCCATGGCCTTTTGTCGTGATCGATCGAGATTTGCGAATGCGGTCCTTCCGATGGGCATGCTCGCCGGGGGCCTGATTCTCGGCCTGCACGCCACGGCATATGCTCAGGTATTTGTTGTCGGCGAAAAAACCGCCATGGCCGACGTCTCGACTGACTTCCACCCCACCCGGGTCGAACTCCCGTCAACTCCCATCACCGAACGAGGACGCCTCGAACTGGTGCGCAATCTTGAGGCGGAACAGGGGTTCGCCCACCGCACTCTGCCGCTCGGCGATGATCTAATCCTGATGGCGAACGGCAACATGACCCCTAGCGGAGATGCTTATAAGGACCTGCTCTACAGGAAAGGCGAGTCGGCCCAACCGGGCGACCGGGTTGCCATCACCAACGTCACCGTGAAGGCTGACCGCATCATCCTCGATCTGAACGGCGGGCCGTATCTCAAGCACCGCTTTCTGCGCCACATTGATATCAATGACATGCCTATCGTCCCCAACGACGGGGCCCAGGTCACCGGCTGCCGCGTCACGCTGGTCTTCGAGGGAGGAATCCCCGATATCAGCGCGCCTGAGGTCAAGGCGCTGCTCGATCCCATCATCGACTTCGGAGTGAAGACCTCGGGCGAGGCCTATGCCGACAGTCTGCCCCCCTTCCTCAAAGAGGCCGTCGCCCAGCACGACGTCCTGGTAGGAATGAATCGCAAGATGGTGCTCGCTGCCATGGGCGCGCCTGAGTCAAAGATTCGGGAACTGCTCCCAGGCTCCGCGGACGAGCACTATGAAGAGTGGATCTACGGACAGGTGCCACAGACCGTGCGCTTTGTCCGGTTCGTTGGCGACCGCGTCACCCAGGTCCGCATCGCAGCTCTGGGACAGCCGATCGCCATCCACGACAAGAACGAGATGCAGGGCTATCTGGACCCCGAGGACACCCACGAAATTGCCATGGGAGACAGCAACCCAGGAGGCGGTGAATCCGCCGCGGCAAAGGCTCCTCCGACCATCCTCAACCCGGGCGAGGTTGCACCGGGTAGTTCGCGCCACGTCCTGCTGCCGGTGTCGACGCCGCCTCCCGACACCGCGCAGAACAAGACCGGCGCTGCTTCCACGAGTCCGCCGGCAGCGCCCAGCGACAAGCCGGCCGATCCTCCCGAGACGCCAGCCAGTCCGCCATCCAATCCCTGACCGTCGTCATCGTAGGCTGCTCTATTCGCTCCGCCCAGTCAGTCGGAAAGACGCCGCAATCGCCGTGATCGACAGGCACGAGACCAACAGAGCCAGCCCAATCATCACCTCACCTGGTCCAAGAGCTGGTCTGAAGAAGTGCGCGAACAGTATTCTAGTTTGCGATGCCGGCGCGGTTCTTGCGCCGCCGTGCAACGACCGCATGGCGACCACACCGAGTGCGCCCAAGCAGCAGAGAATCGCGATGGCTCCCGGAATCGCACGGCTCCAGGGAAACGCGATAGGGGTGGCTCGCTGGCATGTCCGCGAACCGAATCCATCACCGCATGGACGAAACCGGAAGATGGCACCAGCACCTCGAAATCTCCGGCCAGTTGAGCATCAACGAGCGAATCGGTCATATCTGACGGTGGCATTTTGTCGCTTTTTTCGGGGTTCACAGGCTCAATCATAAGGACCTCACGGCAGGTGGGGCATTACCCTGGACTGGATTCTTCTGGGGCCTTGCGCAGTCTCCCAGCGCGGCCTTAAGTTTTTTTCGCAGCAGATTGCGCGCCCGAAAAAGGCGCGCCTTCACGGTTCCTTCCGGCAATCCCAGGCTGCGCGCGGCGGAGGGCAGGTCCATCTCGTGGAAGTAATAGAGCGTCAGCACTTCGCGGTACTTTGGCGGTAGAGTTTGCACGGCTAGGCGGATCGTAGCTTTCTGGTTTCGTTGCGCCAAGCCACCGTCGATGTCCCGTGGATCGGCGGGCTCGCGCACTTCGTCGAAGGGTTGGGTAACGTGCGGGTGGCGGCGCAACTCGGAGCAATATAAGTTGGTCGCCAGCGCGAACAGCCAGGTGGAGAATGCCGATTCCTGCCGCCAGGAGGCCAGATTGCGGTATGCCCGTAGGAAGGCCTCTTGCGCCATCTCCTCGGCGCGGCCCCGGTCACAGCAAAATCGGTAGGCCAAGTTGATCAGCGGTGACTGCCAGCGGCACACGATGCCCTCGAACGCGCTGGTGTCGCCAGCGAGCACGCGCATTGCGTCCTGCCGGTCGTCCGCGCTGCGTTGGCTCTCGGAGTCGGTCAACGTCTCCCCTCAATCCAGTGTGACCGATGGGGCCCGATTGTGGTTGCGTTTGTTTTTGCGGCAAGCGGCGGATCGGATTCTCAAAAGAAAATGAAACTACCGCGCGCAAGCCCATGTCACACCCTGCAGAACTTCTAATGGCGCGACAAGGAGATATTCATGATCGACTACCCCGGAGTGGCAGTTTTCGTCTTTCTGGCCATAGGAGCGATCGCGCTCTTCACTTTTCTCTCGGTGGCTACCTGGGCCGGCACGCGCCAGGCCGAGCGCGAGGCTTACTACAAGGCCGACATGATGAAAAAGATCGCCGAACTTGGGGGCGACCGAAACCCCGCACTCGAATATCTCCGCGAACAGGAACGGATCAAGGCTGCAAAGCAGCTGGGAGGAATCAAGCTGGGCGGGCTCATCAACATTGCGGTGGGAATAGCACTGATACCCTGCCTCTCATGGATTGTGCCCCAGAGGTTCGCGGTAGGTGCGGTCGGACTGATTCCGCTGTTCATTGGTGTGGCGATGCTGGTGTATGCGTTCTGGTTCGCACCCAAATCAGAGGCGTAGATCGTCACGGCGCTCGACCAGCTTCGCGCGATTTCTTGCAGAAGAGACTAGCTTGCTCCCGCAAGCGCCGCCCGTTGCGCAGCGAGCAGTTTTCGAATCCCTCGCTCCGCATAGTCGAGCATGGCATCGAGCTGCGCTCGCGTGTACGAGACGCGCTCGGCCGTTGCCTGGGTCTCAACCAGGCCGCCATCCGACAGCATCACTACGTTCATATCGACATCGGCGCGCGAATCCTCCTCATAGGCAAGGTCGAGCAGAATGTTACCGTCAACGATGCCGACTGAGGTTGCCGCAATCATTTGGCGCAGCGGCGACACCTTGAGCGTCCCCGACTCCACCAACTTGCCCAGCGCCAGCGCCAGTGCCACCGAAGCACCCGTGATTGCAGCGGTCCGGGTTCCACCGTCAGCCTGCAGTACATCGCAGTCCAGAATCACCGTGCGCTCGCCCAAGGCCTTCATGTCCACCACCGCGCGCAGCGACCGGCCGATCAGCCGCTGAATCTCATGGGTCCGTCCGCCGACCTTGCCCCGTTCCGACTCCCGGGGGGTGCGCGTCAGCGTGGCCCGGGGAAGCATGCCGTACTCAGCTGTCACCCAGCCGCGCCCGGAGTTGCGCATCCACCCGGGAACTCCAGCCTCAATGGTCGCGTTGCACAAAACGCGGGTATTTCCGGTTTCGATTAGGACGGATCCTTCGGCCGTTGCTACATATCCGGGAGTGAAGCGAATCGGGCGGAGAGCATCGGCGGTGCGGCCATCGGGGCGAAAGATTTGCGGGGAAGGGAGCGGGGAAGTTTGGGCGGGGGATACGACTGAGGCCATGGCGCGATTATAGTGGTGCAGGCCGCAATTGGGCTGCCGGGATGTCGCGTGCTGGAGTGCGAGCTTTAGAAACGTGGGAGGGAAATCATCCGGACTTTAACTGTTGATATGCCAGGCGAAGGAGACATCGCGTCAGGCATTGCAACCGGTTCCCGAAACGGGAACAGTCCCAATCCGGGAATCCCAGAGAATTCGCATTTTGCTGTGGAAATCCGGTTCCGAAGTTTTGCCACCGTCCCAAATCGGGAACAGCAGTTCGGACCAGATTTGTGAGGAAGATCGAAGTAGGTATTTGTTTTCAGTCAGTTCGCTCTAATGTTCCAGATTGGCACTCAACTTGATTACAGAGTGAGTGCCTGAGTCTCCGAAGCTGGAGAAGAGCGGGTTATTCCTGAAGTTGTTACTGGAGAATCAACGTGCGGGCAAAGCAGAGTTCTACCGCCTCAGAAGACTACCGCGGTTCCGAAGGATTCCCTTCAAATGTTCCGATCCATGCTGCCTTAGCATGCGCGCCAGGATCTCAATCTCCCAGACCCGGGAACCGGCTCTTTCCCGCAACTCGCGTCCGCGCCCTGCCTGCTCCGGTGATTGCCGACGGCGAAGGGCTTCTCCACGACGCCCGTAACCTGATGGGGGCGCTAGGGCTCTACTGCGACCTGCTGTCGCTGCCGGGCGTTCTAAAGCCAGAGCACCGCCATTATGCGGAGGAGGTTCGCTTGCTGGGGGAGCGAAGTGCGGCGATGATCCAGCAACTGATGGAGCACACGTTGCAAAGGCAGCACGAACCGGCGGGCTCGTGGCTGAACGGTCCGGCTAGTCCCGGGAGTTTAGCCACTTCCCAGTGGACCGCGACGAAACCGGCCGAGTGTGAGCCCCGTGGGCGAGCCGGCATTACTGTCGGCTCGCTCAGCCTGCGTAGCGTTGTGGAGCATTGCTCGGGCCTGCTGGGCCGCGTAGCCGGCGGATGGGCGATTGAGATTGCTTATGGGCCCGCCGCGGCGGTTCCGGTGCGGGCGGAAGAAGAAACAGTCGAGCGAATTCTTGTCAACCTGGTGCGCAATTCGGCCGCAGCGCTGCGCTCATCGGCGCCTGCTAGCCGCCTCCCCGAAGCCCGCTGCGCGAGCAACCCCACCTCTCCAAATACCGGCACGATCGCAGTGGCCGGGGCTCGAGCCGGCGGAGGCCAGACGCTTGGCGATCTCACTTCTGATCGGCCAATCAACCCGATCCGGATTGAGGTAGGACTGCTGGTCAACCGGGTTGGCGATCCCAAGCCGTGGCCATTTCGCAGAGTCAGGCTCACGGTTGAGGATTCGGGGTGCGGCATGTCCCCGGAACAATTGGAGCGGCTTCTGGCGGACAGAAGGGCGCCGTCGCGAGGCAGCCATGGGATCGGATTTCGCGTAGTTCGCGAGTTGGTTGCGGCGACGGACGGCGACCTCAGGGTCATGAGTTCTCCCGGCGCCGGAACGCGAGTGCAGATCGAATGGCCAATGGCTGCAGAGCCGGTTGAAGCAGCCAAGAGTTGGAGCGAACCAGGCATAGGAGCAGACAGGAGGTTGTCATGTTGATACGAGAGCCCCATCCTCTCGATCGATCATCGAGTCCCAGCCAACCTGCGGGAACAGGTTCCAGACCGAGAGACCGCGATGCCACAGATGGCCGGTGGCCGTCCGATTCCGACGTGACTGGTCTTGACGGGACAAATCCGAGCGAGGGAATTCGCAACCGAATGCCATATTTGCCCGCGGGGATGCCCCCCCTGCGTCTGTTGGTTGTGGACGATGATGTGCCCTTGCGCACGGCCTGCTGTGAGGCCGCCGAAGGAATGGGATTCCTATCGATCTCGGCGGGCGATGTCCAGCGTGCGCTCGAACTGCTGCAGCAGCAGCCGGTAGACCTGTTGCTGCTCGACCTGAAGCTTCCCGGGGGCGGAGGGCTGAAATTGCTGAGCGAGGTGAGGAGCCTCTATCCGAAGATCGGCGTCGTGGTGATGACCGCTTTCGCCACCGTATCGTCGGCGGTGGAGGCCATGCGCTTCGGGGCTGGCGACTACCTTACCAAGCCGTTTGCACTGGAACAATTGACCGCAGTGCTGGAGCAATCGAGCCTTCGGCTGCACCTCGACCTGGAAAGCCGCCGCTTGCGCGAGCGGTTGCGCACCGAGCGCGGCATGGGAAAGCTGATCGGGACCTCGCCTGCCATGGAAAAGGTCTACCGCATCCTGTCCAAGGTTGCGTCCTCGACACATCCCGTGCTCATTCTGGGCGAAAGCGGTACAGGCAAGGAACTGGTGGCACGCGGAATCCACTCCAGCGGGCCGCACGCTTCCCGGCCCTTTATCCCGGTGGATTGCGGCTCGCTGGTGCCTACGCTCATTGAAAGCGAGCTATTCGGCCACGTTAAGGGTGCCTTTACCGGCGCCAGCCGGGCCAAAGAGGGCCTATTGGCAGCGGCTGAGGGCGGCACCGTCTTTCTGGACGAGATCGGCGAACTGCCCCTGGATCTGCAGGCGAAGCTGTTGCGAGCGTTGCAGGAGAAGGAGGTGCGTCCTGTCGGTGCGACCCACTCTGTGCCAATTTCGGCGCGCGTGCTGGCCGCGACCAATCGCGATCTCAACGCAATGGTCGCGCAGGGACTCTTTCGCAAGGACCTGTACTTCCGGCTCAACGTGGTGAATCTGAAAATCCCGCCGCTGCGCGAGCGCCGGGAAGACATTCCCCTCTTGGTGGAGCACTTTCTGGGGCGGGTCCAGCGCGAGTCGGGCACGAACCACCAGTTCTCCGAAGACGCGATGCGGCTGATCCTGGAATACGATTGGCCGGGCAACGTGCGCGAACTGCAGCATGCCATCGAACGCACCTGCGCCATGTCGTCGGGGCCGTTATTGCATACCGTCGACCTGCCCACGCAATTGCAGGACTTCCGTGCGCATCGGCGAGAGGCCGACGCATCGGCGGCGCAGGGTTCGGCGGATGGGGGCGGCGACGCTCAGGGCGGAGGTGTCGTCTCCATCGCCGACATGGAGAAACAGGCAATCCTCGGAACCATCCGGCAATTGAACGGGGACAAGCTAATGGCGGCGCGACTCCTGGGGATCGGCAAGACGACGCTCTACCGCAAGCTCAAGGAGTACGGTCTGGCTGAGGCGACGGAATCGGCCGGCGATTGAGCAAGCGGAGCGGGCGCATCGATAAGTGCAACCGTCCATGGTCGTGGCGCGGACCCAGGGGCTGCTATGCTGGGTTAGCCGGTACATCTGACCGGTACCTGATCCGGGAGTGACTCAATTCATGTCTGAAGCTGTAAAAATTACTGTTCGACCCAACGGTTCGTTGCGGGTCGAGGGCACAATTGTGCTGTGCGATTCCGAAGGCAAGGAGTGGGACCTGACCGGAAAGCCGGCAATTTCGCTGTGCCGTTGCGGGGCCAGCGAAAATCGTCCATTCTGCGACGGCTCGCATAAACGCATCGGCTTTCAATGTTCGGTCACTCCTCCCCCTCCGATTGAGGCCCCCATCCCCTGAGGGTCCAATGCGGCTGCGGAAAAGCTTGAATTCGTCTCCACTGTGGCTGCTGGCGCTGTGGGTGGGCTGCGCAGTCGCCGATGGTCAGAACTTGTCAGGGTACGTCGGGCAGTATCGCAGCACCTCCAATCCCGAGCAGGTCACGGCAGTCTATCTGGATGGCGGCGCTCTCTATGAGGAGAGTGCGCAGCGGCAGCGGCAGCGACTTGTGCCCGATACTGCCCAGGCGGACCGGTTCACCATCGCGTCCCCGTCGGCCCACTTCGTGTTCGTACGCAATGCGGCGAATGCGATCGGCGGACTCAAGGTGACGCTCGACGCCGACGGACGAACACTGCTCGAGGCGACACGCTTTAGTACGGCCGGGACCCGCCTAAACCATGCCCGTAAATATTCGCGCCAGGAAGCCATGATTCCGATGCGCGACGGCGTGCGCCTGCATGCGGTGATCCTGACGCCGGAGGACGGGAGTGACGCACCGGCGGCGGGCTGGCCGTTTCTCCTTGCCCGCACCCCCTACGGGGTCGACGAGTTTGACTCAACCCGGGTAAATGACGACAAGCCCGAACTGGCTGCGAGCGGCTACATCTTTGTTTACGAAGACATTCGTGGCCGTTATCAATCGGAAGGTCAGTTCGTCATGAATCGGCCCATCGTTGCCCATAACAGTAGCAAAGACATCGACGAAACCACCGATACCCGCGACAGCATCGACTGGCTTTTGAAGAATGTGCCCGGCCACGATGGCCGCGTGGGAGTCTTCGGCCTTTCCTACGACGGATTTCTGGCAATGATGGCTGGAATCGACGCGCATCCCGCAGTCAAGGCCATCTCACCCCAGGCGCCGATGACTGACGTGTGGTTGGGCGATGACTTTTTCCATAATGGTGCGTTCCGTCAGAGCTATGCATTCGACTACGTCCAGCAGATGGAGGGCCAGAAGACCGATGTTCGCGTGAATGCGAAGGAGGACACGTTCGATTTCTTTCTCCATCACATCAACTTCGCAGGAGTTGCCGCCGCCGCCAGCATGATCAATCTGCCGACAGCCAAAGCGTTTCTTACGCAGCCAACGTATACCCAGTTCTGGCGGGACATGGCCGTCGAGTATCACCTCACTCGAGTTGAGACGCCAACCCTGGAAGTCGGGGGCTACTGGGACCAGGAAGACATGTGGGGCACGCAGGCAGAGTACGCTGCGCTCAAGCAGCACGACGCGACGCATGAAGTCTTCCTGGTGCTCGGACCGTGGAACCACGGCGGCTGGCATGGAACGGGTCAAACGCTCGGCTCAGACTTCGGCAGGCTCGACTTCGGCGAGCCCACGGGGACGGAATTTCGCGCAACGATGGAGTTCCCCTTCTTCGAGAAGTATCTGAAGAACAGGCCGGGTTTCGACATCGTCAACACCGCGAGCTTTCGCACCGGAGTAGACCAGTGGGAACGGTACCCCGTATGGCCGCCCGTTGTCGGGACGGCCCCTGCGATGCTATATCTGAAACCCGGGAAATCGCTGAGTTTTGCCGCTCCTGCCAGCGGTGGCGATTCGGTTGCCGCGAGTTATGTTGCAAACCCCGCCGACCCTGTTCCGTATCGTCATCGGCCGATCCAGTCGTCCTACGCACCGGGTTCGAAGTGGTATACCTGGCTG
The DNA here is from genome assembly GCA_963787905.1 of uncultured Acidobacteriaceae bacterium. Classification (GTDB taxonomy): domain Bacteria; phylum Acidobacteriota; class Terriglobia; order Terriglobales; family Acidobacteriaceae; genus Edaphobacter. Next base: position 10,559 of record CAWBFL010000023.1, read on the forward strand.
GTCGAGGACCAGCGCTTTGTCACCAGTCGCAAGGATGTAGCCACTTTCACCATGGCTCCGCTCGATCACGATGTGACGATCACCGGCGAAGTGACGGCGGACCTGTTTGCCGCGACGACAGGAAGCGATGCGGATTGGATCGTCAAGCTGATCGACGTTTATCCGCAGGATGCAGTCACGAATCCGGGTTACCAGTTGATGGTTGCGGATGAGATTTTCCGCGCGCGTTATTTGCGTAGTTTTGAGCAGCCCGAGCCGCTCAAGCCGGGCGCGGCCAATGAGTTCAAGTGGAGCCTGCACGGCGTGGATCACACGTTCCTGAAGGGGCACAGCATCATGGTCGAAGTGCAATCGAGCTGGTTTCCGCTGTACGATCGCAACCCGCAGACGTTTGTGCCGAACATCATGACGGCACCGAAGAGATCGTACAAGGCAGAGACGGTGACAATCTACGGTTCAGCGATGTATCCGTCGCACCTGGAGTTCAACGTCGCGAAATGAGGAAGCCGCATCTTGTCCAGCGGCGATATTTCTTAAATGCTGAGACGCGCCTGGATCCGTCGGATGATTCCCTCCGCTTGGGCCAACTCCGTACTCGAAACCGTGCTGGTGCAACGGAGATGAACTCCGTCGCGCCGTCCCGAGAGCGGCGGTCTAGCGTCTGTGGGGCATCACAAAGACTTTCGTTCCAGATTTCGCTCGGGGATCAACCATAAGCGATAGGATGCCGCTTCAGCCACCGAGCGTCCCGAACCTCGTTCAAATGCGTGAACAGGTGACGAGCGGCGGTCGCCTCTTCCTTGCGCTTCTGCCAAACCACCACGGCAGCGCAGGCAGCCAGGAGACCGAGCGATACCTGGCCCGAAATGGATGCCCGGCGCCTCCGGGAGGGAAAGAGCGACCAAGCCAGCAGGCTTGCAGCTGCGGCACAGGCCAACGTCGACGCTAGCGCGACGACGGGAATGCCGTCCTCAGGTTTATTCGATGCGATTCCTTGGGCAAATACTTCAGCCGTATCCATATTCGCACTCTCCCCTTAAGTTACTACGCACATGAAAAGTGTGAGGCTTCGTCGCGTCCGTAACTATGACGTGCGTCACCTCAGTTTGTCGGCTCCGCGAGGCCGCATCATCTCCGATCGAGGCCCAACTTTCCGCTTAGACATCTCCTTTGATGACTATCTGCGGAGCAAGGAAGTGTACTTCGACTGATTCAGTAGGGTTTCCTGATTTGGAACGTCTCCGAGGGGATGTAGGTTCGTTTCTTGTCACATTCGAGCCCGCAGGGTGGA